>CANJQT010000053.1 GCA_947476475.1 Paracoccaceae bacterium
ACGATGCTGTGATCGTCTCTGTCGAAAAACAGCCGGACGTGGACTCCATCGCGCTGACCCAGCAGGTCGAGGCCGCATTGGCGGAGATGACCGCGGCCCTGCCAGAAGGAGTAAAGGCGGACAACATCCTTTTCCGCCAAGCGACCTTCATTGAGACGTCGATCAGCAATGTGCAGAAGGTGCTACTGGAGGCTATTGCGGTGGTCGCGGTCGTGCTCTTCCTGTTCCTGTTGAACTTGCGCACCACGATCATCTCGTTGACCGCCATTCCTGTTTCTATCCTAGTTTCGGCGATCATCTTTTACTGGATGGGTCTGTCGATCAACACGATGACTCTGGGCGGCCTAGCCATCGCCATCGGTGAGTTGGTCGACGACGCCGTGGTCGATGTCGAAAACATCTTCCGCCGCCTACGGGAGAACCGCGAGAAGGGAAATCCCCGGTCAGTCTTCGACGTGGTCGTGTCTGCCAGCCAGGAGGTTCGGTCGGGCATCGTTTACGCCACGATGACCATTGTTCTGGTCTTCGTGCCGCTCTTTGCGCTCTCGGGCATTGAGGGGCGGCTTTTTGCACCACTTGGGCAGGCCTATATCATCTCGATCCTGGCCAGCCTTGTCGTTTCAATCACGCTGACCCCGGTGATGGCCTATTACATGCTGCCGGGTCTGAAACGACTGGATGAGCATGAAGGCATGGTCGTCCGGGTCCTGAAGCGTGGCAATCGCAAATTGCTTGAGTGGTCGTTCGGGCACCCACGCCTGCTGATCGCAGGAGTTCTGGCGGCCGTGGTCACAGCAGGCAGTTTCGCCACGCAGCTGCCACGCGCGTTTCTGCCCCCGTTCAACGAAGGCACGCTGACGATCAGCATGCTCTTCAACCCTGGCATATCCCTCGAGGAAAGCCAGCGGATCGGTCTGGTGGCAGAGCAGTTGATCCTTGAGGTGCCCGAGGTTGTGCTGGTTGGGCGCCGGACGGGCCGTGCGGAACTGGATGAACACGCCGAAGGGGTGCATTCGTCCGAGGTCGAGGTGGAACTGGCCCAAGACGGCCGCCCAAAGACCGAGATCGAGGCGGATATCCGTGCGCGTCTATCCGTGCTGCCGGTGGTGACCAACATCGGCCAGCCGATATCGCACCGGCTTGATCACATGCTGTCGGGGGTTCGGGCGCAGATTGCGCTCAAGATCTTTGGCGAGGATCTCGACACGATGCGCGCCATTGCCGAGGAGTTCCGGGTGGCGCTGGATGAAATCCCTGGCGTCGTCGATCTTCAGGTCGAAAAGCAGGTCCGTATCCCGCAGCTGGAGATCATCGTCGATTACGGACGCGCGGCGCTTTATGGTCTGCAGCCCGCTGCCGTAACCGAACAATTGGAACAACTTTCAAACGGTCGCATCGTTTCGCGGATCGTTGATGGCAACAAGCGCTTCGACGTCGTGTTGCGCCTGCAGGACGAAGAACGCACGACACGCGGTCTTGGTGATCTCCTGATCGAAACCCCGACAGGCTGGATCCCGGTCAGTCAGATTGCCGATGTGGTCGAAACCGACGGCCCGAACCAGATTCTTCGCGAAAACGGCAAACGCCGCCTCGTCGTGCTGGCCAACTCCGACGGGCAAACCGACATGGCGCAGATCGTCGAACAGATCCGAGCCGTTATGGCCGAGAAGGACCTGCCCACCGGATTCTTCGCGACGCTTGAAGGTACCTTCCAAGCCCAAGAGGAGTCGATGCGCACCATCGGCCTCTTGTCGATCCTGTCGCTGGCGATGATCTTCGCGATCCTTTACAGCCGCTACCGCTCGCCGCTGTTTGTCGGCATCATCATGGCGTCCGTGCCTTTGGCCCTGATCGGCAGCGTCGCGGCTTTGTGGTGGTCTGGCCAGCCTCTGTCGGTCGCGTCCATGGTCGGCTTCATCACGCTGACAGGGATTGCGACCCGCAACGGCATTCTGAAGATTAGCCACTACATCAACCTCGCCATTCAAGAAGACATGCCGTTCGGACGCGACCTTGTCATTCGTGGTAGTCTGGAGCGGTTGACGCCGGTGCTGATGACCGCCTTGTCGGCGGGGGTGGCCCTTGTGCCGCTGATGCTTGGCGCTGATGCGCCCGGCAAGGAAATCCTCCACCCCGTCGCCATCACCATCTTTGGTGGCCTGGTGACAGCCACGATCCTTGACACTGTCCTGACCCCGACACTGTTCCTGCGCTATGGCCGTGCCCCGCTTGAACGCCTTGTGGCGCAGGCACGGGCCGAGGCTGCCAAGCAGTCGCAGGAAACAGGTCGTGCATCCACAATCGAAGCATACTGAACATCGGAGCCCAAAATGCGCCTTTCCAGAATATCCTTCCGCCTCGGCCTGTCTGCCTTGGCTTCATTAGTCGCGCTTTCAGCCTTTGCCCACGAGCCACGGCCCGGGCCGAACGGTGGTTGGAAAGTCGATGCAGGGGCGTGGCACGCGGAACTGGTCGCGAACGACACTCCTAATGTGATTGTCTACCTTTATGACGGGGCAGATCAGCCGTTATCGGCAGAGGGATGGACGGGCAACGCAATCTTGCTGGTCGACGGCAGTGCACAGCGGTTTGAGCTTACTCCGGATGCCAACGGTCAACTCATCGGGGCTGCTGCTGTCGCGGTTGCTAAAGACGTCAAAGGAGCGCTCCAGCTTGTTGCCCCCGACGGGACCACGGCCCAGGCAAAATACTAAGATGAAACGGTCGCCAACTCGCCGAGTTGGTGCCCGCCCTCTCTGCTCACTAGTATTGACGAAATCATCGTGCGGATGTGGGACAAGCCTGATGAGATTTTCTGGACCGAGCGCGACAGGACGACGTCAGTGTTTGGGACCTATCTGGTAGCCTGATTGCATCCACATCGGCCGGTAGTACTGGGTAGTCCTCGTCGAACTTAACAGCAGAGCGCTTGGTACGGCTCCAGGCGACACATGCAGCAACTACCGACGCAATTGCACGTCACCTCTTCAGCCGATCAGACAGCAAAGGAACTGCCCGACGAACTCGCCCCGGTAGGGGCGAGCATAGAGATTTTGTCTTCCGTTTCAGGATTCCGGGCAAATGCAGGGGATCATGGAAGTGAGCCCCCGCAAAAACACGTTACTGACCGCGTGCAGCAAGCCAGGTGTCACGTTGTCGTTAAATCCGGGACAAAGAATCCAATGAAATCAAGTCGCGGGGGCGGCTGAGGTATTGGGCGCCGCAGCTGGGTCCGCCCTTCCTCATTCCCGATTTAGTTCGGGGATTCTGCGTCCCATGAACACCAAACAAAATCACGATCATGCGCATACCGCGGAATGTCAATGCGCTTGAAGTCCGGCAGCCTTGCCGGAGCGGGGCGCGGATTGTTGATCTTCCTCGCGCGCTCCGCTGCCATGGTCGGGGCCATTCACGAGGTCGGCAAGGATCGGACAGTCCGGGCGGTGATCGCCGCAGCACGCATCTGCCAGATGACGAAGCGTGTCCATCATTGCCTGCATTTCACGAATTCGAACTTCAAGACCGGCGATCTGATGAAGGGCAATCTGTTTCACATCTGCACTCTGCCGCGAACGATCCTGCCAGAGCGCCAGCAACTCCTCGATCTTCTCGACGGAAAAACCCAAGTCGCGCGCCCTTCGGATGAAGCGCAGAAGCTGAACATCGGTCATCGTGTAGACGCGATATCCTGCAACCGTCCTTCCTGCTGCCGGAATGAGCCCTATCGACTCATAGTAGCGAATCATCTTGGCGGAAACGCCCGAAGATTTTGAAGCTTCACCGATGTTCATCTCAGGGCCTCCTTACGCGGCGATTGAAGGTGCAAAGCGCCGCAGTCGCAGCGCATTGCCGAGGACGAAGACCGACGACAGCGCCATCGCAGCGGCGGCAAAGATCGGCGACAGCAGGATACCGAAGGCGGGCCAGAGTGCGCCTGCGGCAACCGGGATCAGCAGGGCGTTGTAGATGAAGGCCCAGAACAGGTTCTGGCGGATGTTTCGCATCGTGGCCTTGGAAAGCGCGATGGCATCCGAGACGGCAGTCAGCCTGCCCGACATCAGGACGACGTCCGCCGCTTCGATGGCAATGTCGGTGCCGGTTCCGACGGCAAGGCCCACATCCGCTTCGGCCAGGGCGGGCGCATCGTTGATCCCGTCGCCGACATAGGCCAGCGCACCCAGTGCCTTCAGACGTTTCACCGCAGCGACCTTGCCGTCGGGCAGCACCTCGGCCACAACTTCGTCGATGCCAAGCTGGCGGGCGATGGCGTTCGCCGTGCGGCTATTGTCGCCAGTGATCAAGGCAACCTTCAGCCCCAGCAGGTGCAATGCCTGGATCGCCTGCGGCGTGGTTTCCTTGATCGGGTCCGCAACGGCGATGATTGCAGCAAGCTTGCCGTCGATGGCGGCATAGAGCGGTGACTTGCCCTCGTCGCCGAGCCGGGTCGCGGTGTCGCCGAAGCGGGAGACATCGAGGCCGAGCTTGACCATGTAGCGGTCGGCGCCGACGTCGACCCGCTGCCCGCCCGCCGCCGCCGTGACACCGAAACCGGTGACGGAATCGAAGGTAGTGACCTCAGGAAGGATCAGGCCCTCGGCTTCGGCCGCCGCGACAATGGCGCGGGCGATCGGATGCTCGGACTTCGCTTCGACAGCAGCCACCACGGCAAGGACCGCGGCGCGGGCGAAGCCCGGTGCCAGAGCCATGTCGGTCAGGCGCGGCTTGCCCTCGGTCAGGGTACCGGTCTTGTCGAACGCGACCACCTTGACAGTCTGCAAGGCCTGCAGGGCCTCGCCCTTGCGGAAGAGCACGCCCATCTCGGCACCACGCCCGGTGCCGACCATGATCGACGTTGGCGTGGCCAGACCCATGGCGCAGGGGCAGGCAATGATGAGGACGGCGACGGCGTTGACCAGGCCAAAGGTCAGGGCCGGATCAGGCCCGAGGATCAGCCAGACGGCGAAGGTCAGCACGGCAATCGCCATAACCACGGGAACGAACCACATCGTCACGCGGTCGACCAGCGCCTGAATCGGCAGCTTTCCGCCTTGCGCGGCTTCGACCATGCGGATGATCTGAGCCAGCATCGTGGCCTCACCCACCGCCGTCGCCCGGAAGTTGAACGCGCCGGTCTGGTTTACTGTGCCGCCGGTCACGGTGCTGCCCGGTGCCTTCTCGACCGGCAGGGGCTCGCCAGAGATCATGCTTTCGTCGATCCAGCTTGCGCCCGTCGTGACCTCGCCGTCGACCGGCACCCGCTCGCCAGGGCGGACCTCGACGATATCACCGGGGCGGACTTCGGCGACCGGCACTTCGACAAGGCCGCCATTGCGAAGGACACGGGCGGTCTTCGCCTGAAGTCCGACCAGCCGCTTGATCGCCTCTGAGGTCCGGCCTTTGGCGCGGGCTTCAAGCAGACGACCAAGGAGGATCAATGTGACGATGACTGCCGCCGCCTCGAAATAGACATTCTGGGTGCCTAGGGGCAGGACGCCGGGGGCAAAGGTTGCCACCAGGGAATAGCCGAAGGCAGCCAACGTTCCGACCGCGACCAGGCTGTTCATGTCAGGCGCCAGACGCGCCAGGGCCGGAAACCCCTTGCGGTAAAACCTGAGGCCAGGACCAAGGAGGACTACGGTCGTCAAGGCGAACTGAATGTACCAGCTGTTCTGCATGCCAATGCTGTTCATCACCGCCATGTGGACCCACAAGAACAGATGCGATCCCATCTCGAGGACAAACACCGGCAGCGTCAGAGCCGCAGCAAAAAGCACATCGCGCCTCAATGCGGCTTCCTCGGCCGTTTTCTTCGCGGCGGACTCTTCTGACATGATGGCGGTTTCGGCCGCTGCCCGCGCTTCGTACCCCGCATCCGCGATTGCGCCGATCAGGGCGGCAAGGTCCGCGGTTCCGGTGACCGTGGCGCGTTCCGTGGCCAGATTGACATTGGCTACGGTCACGCCGGGTACCGTCTTCAAGGCCCGCTCCACCCGTGCCACACAGGAGGCGCAGGTCATACCCTCGATGACGATATCGATCGGACGCGTTGGCACATCATAGCCCGCGTCCTCGATTGCCTTGACCAGAGCCGATCGGTCCAGGCCCGATCCGATGATTTCTGCCCGTTCCGTCGCAAGGTTGACGGCTGCAGTTTTTACCCCGGGGACAGCCTGCAGTGCGCGTTCAACGCGCCCAACACAGGATGCGCAGGTCATGCCGTCGACGTCGATCACGATCCTGCCGAGATCCGCCGTGGCGTGATGAAGGGTTTGTATGTTCATAGCGGCACTCCAGTGTCGAGGTACTCCGCTGACTGAGATAGGGCTTCCCATAATGGCAAGGTCAAGCCCTGATTTCATTTTGTCTGATCACGGAATTGTTCTCTTGACCTTACAACGGTGGGAAGGCCCATATCGAGGTGCATGAGACGACTGTCCGAAGGAGACACTCATGCAGTTCCATATCGAGAACATGACCTGCGGCGGCTGCGCGCGCAGCGTCACCAAGGCGATCCAGGCGGTAGACCCCTCCGCCGAGGTGAGCGCGGATCCGGCCTCGCACAAGGTCGAAGTCAAATCAGCGGCTTCTCGCGACCGGTTGGTCGCGGCGCTGACCGAGGTCGGCTACGCGCCTGCCTGACAAAACATAATCATCGAAGGAAAATCTGAATGAACAAACGTACTCTCGCGCTGTCTATTGCGGCTGTTGCTGTTGTCGGTGGGATCGCATTTGCCCAGCAGACCATGGAAGGCATGGACCACTCCAACATGGGTGGCATGGGCATGGGGGATATGGGCATGATGAGCCATGCGACCCTGATACCCCCGGAACTCGCCAATGACCCGGCTACCGTCGCCAGCGCTGCCGCAATGGACAAAATGATGGCCGACATGATGGTCCCCTATACCGGCGACCCGGATATCGATTTCGCCCGGGGCATGATCCCTCACCATCAGGCCGCCATTGACATGGCGAAGATCCAGCTTGAATTCGGCAAGGACCCCGAAATGCGCAAGCTGGCGGAGGCGATCATTGCGGCGCAGGAATCCGAGATCGCCACGCTCAAGGCCTTTCTCGCCACCAAGGGCATGTAAGCCCGGGATGACCTTGGGCGGCGCGGTCGGGATCGGCCGCGCCGCCTGTTAATCCGGGACGCAAAGGAGTTTGGTTCGATGGCCAGCAGCGCGGAGAAACCGGACAACCACCCGGCGAACGCCGGAATGGACCATGCCGGGATGGGTCATGGTGCCAAACCCACAGTTGATCACACCGCGATGGGGCATGCGCCACAGGGGGGTAGTGCCCACGCAGGACACGGTGACATGGTGGCCGATTTCCGCCGCCGGTTCTGGGTATGCCTCGTCCTGACTGTCCCAGTCTTGGTGCTGTCGCCGATGGTGCGGAACTTCACGGGGCAGGGGATGGCACCCCTGTTTGCCGGGGAAGAGTGGGTCGCGCTGGCCCTCTCTTCCATCATCTATTTCTGGGGCGGCTGGCCATTCCTGAAAGGGGCGCTTCCGGAAATCCGCAGTGGTCGTCCGGGCATGATGACGCTTGTCGCGCTTGCCATCTCGACAGCCTATTACTACTCGGCTGCCGTCACACTAGGACTGCCCGGTGGAGAGCCGTTCTATTGGGAACTGGCCACGCTCGTCACGATCATGCTTTTGGGGCATTGGCTTGAGATGCGGTCCGTCCTCGGCGCTTCTCGCGCTTTGGAGGAACTTGTACGCCTGCTGCCGGATACCGCACTGCGGGTGACCGCGGACGGTGGAACGGAGGACGTGCCCGTCGCGGCCTTAATCGCCGGCGACCGGGTCGTGATCCGCCCCGGTGCCAAGGTGCCGGTCGATGGAAAGATCATCGAAGGCACATCATCCTTCAACGAGGCCATGCTGACCGGGGAATCGAAACCTGTCACGCGGTCTGCCGGCGAGGCTGTCATCGGCGGTGCGGTAAATGGCGAAGGTGCCGTCACCATCGAGGTGAAGGCGACGGGCGAGGCAACCTACCTGTCGCAGGTCATCGCCATGGTGAAAGCAGCACAGGACAGCCGCTCGCGCACACAGGATCTGGCTTCGCGCGCCGCAACTATCCTGACCTGGATTGCCATCACCGTCGGCCTCGGATCGTTCGGTTACTGGTATGCGGTCGGGGCGGGGGCCACCTTTGCGCTTGAGCGGATGGTGACAGTCATGGTCATCGCCTGTCCGCATGCGCTCGGCCTTGCCGTGCCGCTTGTCGTGGCCGTCTCGACGTCGCTGGCCGCGCGCAATGGACTGCTGATCCGCGACCGTGCCGCCTTTGAGCGTGCGCGGGATCTGAACGCGGTGGTCTTCGACAAGACCGGCACCCTGACTGAAGGCAGATTCGGCGTAAGCGATCTGGTGTTGCTGCAAGATGGCGACGAGACGACCGCCTTGCGTCTTGCGGCATCGGTTGAAAGCCAGTCGCAGCATCCGATCGCTACTGGGATTGTCGCCGCCGCAAAAGCCCGTGGCATAGACTTTCCGGCCCCGGAAGGCTTGCAGAGCATCACCGGTGCGGGGGTTACGGCACGTGTGGACGGGCGGGAGGTCGCCATCGTCAGCCCTAGTCATCTTCGGCGGCAAGGCCGACCCGTGACCGACCCGCGCCTTGCCCTGCTGGAGGAGGCAGGCAAGACCGTCGTGGTGCTGGAGGTTGGCGGCCAGCCCTATGCGTTGCTGGCTTTGGCAGACATCGTGCGCGCGGAATCGCGTGATGTCGTGGCACGTCTCAAGGCCAGAGGTGTCAGGTCCATCATGATGACGGGAGACGCCGAGGGGGTCGCGAAATCGGTCGCTGCAGAACTCGGCCTCGATGAATATTTCGCACAGGTCCTCCCGGATCAGAAAGCGGCCCGCGTGAAAGAACTTCGCGCCCGGGGTCTGAAGGTCGCAATGGTTGGAGACGGGGTGAACGACGCGCCGGCGCTCGTCGAAGCCGATCTTGGAATTGCCATTGGTGCGGGGACGGATGTCGCCGTGGAATCCGCCGACGTGGTCCTGGTGCGTTCTGACCCACGGGATGTGGAGGCCATTCTTGGCCTGTCCCGAGCGACGTATTCGAAGATGGTGCAGAACCTGATCTGGGCGACCGGATACAACGCATTTGCCATTCCAATGGCTGCTGGCATCACGTTCGGCACCGGCTTCCTAATGACACCTGCAGTCGGCGCCGTATTCATGTCGGCATCGACCATTATTGTAGCGATCAATGCACAACTCCTGCGGCGATACAGATCGAACTAAGGCGATATTGAGCGCCTAGCAAGACCAAGCGTGCTTTTCAGTAAGCTGCTAGGGGAGGCGCGATCAATCCTGAATGGCCATGCAAGCCATGCCGAGCGGGAACCTGAAGCACGCTGCGGTGCGCTCTTTCAGCCCATGCCGTGAAGTCCGTGGAAGCCACCTGTAACTATCACGGGTACGACGATCACAGCGGCCAAAATGACGATCACGACGCGCTGCCAGAGTTTTCGGTGCCGCCAGCAGAGAAAGGCAGTGGCGAACAGAACCAGCCCAAGTTCCACCACGCCGATGATACCGCCGTAATAGTTCGGGTCCCAGTAGCTGACCGGACTGCGGAATACCCAGTCCGACACGGGCCAGAATTGGCGGCGGGCATCGTCATGATGGGTGACGAAGTCGGTGGCCGCATGCAAAAAGCCGGCTCCTGCAAAGGCGGTGAGAATGAGGTGAAGTCGCCAGTGTCCAAGAGCAAGAAGCAGGCCCCAGACGAAAAAGCTGTGATCAACGGCAAAGACGGCCTGCCATGAGTGCGAGTAGAAGAGGTCTCCAAAGACTTCATGCTGCGGAATTCCGACCAGGCGTGTCGAAAATAGGACCAACGCAAACATCGGAACATCAGGAGCGAGCCCGCCCAGTATGGCCGCTACCAGAGTGGACGGCACGACGGGCCGCGCAAAGACAGCGGCCCCGATCAGCATATGAGTTGGTGTGTTCATCGCATCAACAGACCGGAAATGGTTCGGCCTTCTCTTCTTCCGCAATCTGTCGGAGGAGGGAAAGGGGAACCGCACCGCTGAGCACGGTCCGTCCGATCACCAGACCTGGGGTGCCGATGAACCCGAAGAGATCGGCAAGTGCGCGTGTTCGGTCGAGTTCGGCCTGGACCCCGGCGGAGGACATGTCGATTAAGAGCTGCTCGACATCCAGATCAAGGGACTCCGCAACACGACGTACCGAGGCCTCTTCCGCAACCATCGGTGTCCGCATGAAGCGGCGGCGAAGCTCCTGTTGCTTGCCCTGACGTGCGGCGGCAACGGATGCCCGGGCGGCCAGCTCAGACGGCGGCCCGAAGATCGGAAGTTCGTGTTGCACGAGCCGGAATGTCGCTGGGTCCTCGGCCAGTAGGCTTTCAAGATCTCGCTCGAGAGCACGGCAGAACGGACAACGAAACTCGCTGAAGTAGGCGATGGGAACCTCAGAATTGGAGGCGCTGTTCCCAAATAAGGCCGGACATGGGTCGGTGCGCAGGGTCTCCATGCGCGCCCTGCGTGCTCCCGCTTCAGGTAGTGGCCCATCGAGACCGACAAGTGCGATGTTTGCCGTGGAGGTCTGACCGGGCAGCTCCAGTCGACGAAATGGCGGCACACCCTCGATGTCGACATAGGAAAGCCCGCGTCCGCCAAGCCGGTCCCAAGGCAAGGCCCGCAGTCCATAGATCACGGCAATGATGCCCCCCACTACAAAGAGATCACGACGCCGGATCGTCACAGGACTGTCACCGGTGTTCCGACGGGTACCTGCTCGTAGAGTTGGATCACATGGTCGTTCAGCATCCTGATGCAGCCGTTCGACACAGATTGTCCAATCGACCAGGGCTCTGTCGTGCCGTGAATCCGGTAGTACGTGTCGCGCCCGTCGCGGTACAGGTAGAGGGCTCGGGCGCCCAGTGGGTTGCCCGGTCCGCCCGGCACCCCATCGGCGAATTGGGCATAGCGATCGGGATTCCGGCGGATCATGTCGTTTGTCGGGCGCCATGACGGCCATTCGGCCTTTCGTTCGACGATTGCCGATCCCTTGAATGCCAGACCGGCCTTGCCGACGCCAACACCGTACCTGACGGCACGCTCGGAATCGAAAACATAATAGAGAAAGAAACTTCGCGGGAAGACCAGGATCTGACCGGGGGCATGTTGCTCTCGGACTCGGACCTCACGAGGTTGGAATTCGTCGGCCAGGACAAAGGGTTCTTCGGTATGGGCGCGAAGGACAGTTGGCATCGACAGGGTTGCGGCGGCTGCGCCGGTGAGAAAGGATCGACGGAAAATCATGCGAACTCCTGAGGGGAACGTGAAGGACGAGGGTTCACTCAGAAGAAGGTTCGCGGAGGTGGGCGTCGGGGGGCAAAGGCTCGGCTCGAAGCCGAGACCGGCGTGATCACGAACTGCGCGGACTTGGCAGACGGTGCCACCTCGAAAAATGACAAGGTGGCAGTTGCGACAAGCTGGCAGGAGGCATGGCCTGATCCGTCGCTGCAAAGGGCGTCCTGGTCCACAGCTGCGGTTTGAGCATGATCTGCATGCGCGCCGTGGGATGCGTGATCAGGAAGCGCCGCCCATAGAAGGGCGACGAGCAAGCAAAAACCGCACAAGATGTTCGCAAACTTACGCATGGTCGCAGAATAGCGCTCTTGGTGTATGGGAGAGGTGTTCACATCGAAGTGAGCAGAGAATTTCCCAACAAAATCGGCGAAAGCGCCACGGCTTCACCTCTTTGTGACCCCTGTACGACGCGAAGCGATTTGACCTTCCCACGTTGGAACCCGGCAAGAGCTACAAAAAAGAGGAGCAGACCATGCGATTCAGTCGACGACTTTTCGTTGCCGGAGCCCTTGCCGCGCCCTTCCTGACGGGCCGGGCAGCCTTCGCAACCGAGGATAACCAAGGGCCCGTCCGAAACAATATCTCGGCGTTCCGTACCCATGAGTGGCAGGACCACTTCGACTCGCTTGGGGTGGGGGTTATCATCTCTGACACCACAGCCAAGGTTCTCCAGCACTGGACGAGCGACGGTCAGATGTTTCTCTACCCCACTTCGGTTCCGCTGTCGGATGAACTGACCCGGCGGGGATATACCGAGGTCGTCGAGAAGCGGGAAAACCCGAGCTGGGCTCCGACACCCTCGATGCGGGAGCGCAACCCGGAGTGGCCAGCCTTTGTGCCAGGAGGCGATCCAACCAATCCGCTTGGCACCCGCGCCCTGTATCTCTCGTGGCAGTACTACCGAATTCATGGTACCCACGATACGCGCAAGATCGGTCGCCGCTCGTCGAACGGCTGTATCGGGCTTTACAATGAGCACATCGAAGAAGTGTTCAATCGCACGCCGGTCGGAACGAAAGTCAAGCTGATCTGAACAGATGAGAGCGACAGCATACCCATTGACCTTCCCGCAAAACCTGCTTGTACGCAGGTTGTTGCGTTTCGCGTCGATGTGGCTTCTGACTGTCGCTCTGGTCATGGGCTTGGTGTTGGCACAATCTGCAGAAGCAGCGTCTGGCAAAGAGCATCATTCCGGCCTCACCGTCGAGGCTGCAGATACCCCCGAACAGCAATCTTCGGTAACGCCTGCCTGTCATCCCGGCGTCACTTGCACAGCGTTCGTTTTGCCGGATGCTCTGGCAGCGATACAGCCCAAGGCCGTTCCTGCTGTGCTTCAGCCCGACGCTGAGCAGTCGCAACGCCGTTTTGGCGGCCCGGCCATCACACTTCCTCCCCCGCGAACCCTGACCTGACAGTCAGGCCGAACGATTGTTCGATGACCAGAAGAGCCGGTTTGAAAGACTTGCTCAGGTTCGACCCTTTCTCAGCCTGACTCCAGAATTCGTCCCAAGGTGCGACCCGCCTGACCGGCAGGGCGCAGCCAATGAGCAACAACAAAAAACCAAGGGCAGTCAGGCAGATGAAATCTCAATGGACTGGCGCGATCGCGCTTGCCGCTTCCGCCGTCGCGGCAGTGGCACTGGCACATACGGGGGCGACGGGCGTCGTCCTGGACCGAATGAACGGAATGACGGCAATGCGCGACACCATCGCGGAATTGGCACCGATGATGCAGGGCACCGTGCCCTACGACACCTTCATTGTGTCTGAAGGCGCCAGCGTCATTGCAAGTCATGCGGGCGGGACGATGCTGTCGCTCTTCCCTGAAAACAGCCTTGAAGGCGTCACCTATGCCAAGCCGGAAATCTGGGCCGATTGGCAGGAGTTCGCGGCCCTCTCCGAAGAGCTGAAGGCCTATGCTGATGCCTTGGCTGAAGCTGCCCCGAACGGCCTCGAGCCCGCGAGTTCGCCAGCAGACGAGATGGCTGGCATGGATCACTCGGGCATGGACATGACCGGAACATCGCAACCAACGGGCTTCACGGTCGCGGAATTGATGGGATACGGAGCGGCTTCGGAAAAGATCGCGGTGACACGAGGGACATCCGACCCGACAATTTTGGAGCTCGATCTGACGACACTGGCGGCGGACGACCTCTTCAACCGGATCAGCGCGACATGCTCTTCCTGTCATGCGCAGTTTCGTGCGGGCCGGAACTGACCATGCGAGGTTTGATCCGGCTTTCCTTTGTCTTCCCAGCCATCGTGGCAGGTATCGGTGCCGGGGTGTTGGCACTGTGGCCGATCGGGGAGGTCGAGCCCGCGAGCTTCCCTTCCGGCGATGCCGAACGTGGGGCCTATCTCGCGCGCGCAAGTGGCTGCGTGTCCTGCCATACCAGCTCAGCCGCCAAAGGACTGGCGCTCGCGGGAGGTGCGCCTCTTGACACGCCCTTCGGCACCTTCGTGCCACCGAACATCACACCGCATCGGGAGGCCGGGATCGGGCAATGGACTGTGCAGGATTTCGCCAAGGCCGTGCGCCAAGGGGTGTCGCCCGACGGCGACCCCTACTACCCGGTTTTCACCTACTCTTTCTACGCCGGTTTTACCGATCAGGACATTGCCGACCTCTGGGAGGCGTTCCGCACCGTCCCGGCTGTTGGCGTTGCAGCCCCACCCCACGACGTCGGCTTTCCCTTCAGTTTCAGATCGGGACTGAAACTCTGGCGCGCGGCCTACCTTGATACGCCCGAGACGGACGCACTCATGGGCACGTCTTCCCCGTGGAACCGCGGACGGCAACTGGTCGAGGGGGCTGCACATTGCGCTGCCTGTCACACGGGCCGGACCCTGGCAGGGGGCCTTGATGACGGTGCCCGCTTTGCCGGGAACGATAGCCTTCCAGGGGGCAGCAAAGCACCGCCAATTCTGAGCGACGTTCTCCTCGCAAAAGGTTGGGGCGTTGCGGACCTGGCTTACGCGCTTCAGTCGGGGATTCTGCCCAACGGGGATGCTTTCGGCGGCAGCATGGCCGAGGTCGTCGCTGAGGGCACGTCTTTCCTGAGCGCTGCCGACCGCGAGGCCATTGCCACCTATCTCCTCGACCCCGAAGGCACGGGCGACATTCCTGCGCCCGCACCGACGCCGATCGAGACCCCGATGGCTGGAATGGATCATTCACAGATGGATATGGGAAATGGGAACTAGAGCGCTTGCCCTCATTCTCGCCTTGGGCGTTGCCGTCTTCGTCGGTGTCTTCATCTGGACGACCGTCTGGACCCTCGATCCGCGCGACACGATCTCCGCTGATCCATCGGTGACAGCCGAAGTGTCCGAGGCGCTTTCGGACGGACGGATGGACGTCCAGGTCTATGCGCTCGGTGGTCGTGACGTTCGGGTCGAAATCCAGTTCATGCCCGATACTGACGCCGGCGCAGCTGCCGGCATGCGGCCAGTTGTGAACTTTGCGATGGTCGACATGCACATGGACGGCATAGCGCCGCCGCTTCAGCTGGTCGAGGCAGGCGTCTGGCGCGCCGACGTGGAGCTGCCGATGGCCGGTCGTTGGGTCGTCAGTGTGGGCTTTGGTGAAGAGTTTGCAGAGGTCGAGTTTGATGCGCGATAACCCGGGTCCGGCAACTTTTCTGAATGATGACAGCCTTCGCCGCAACCTGCGCGGCCTGGCTGTTGGCATCACCCTGTTTGTGGTCCTCGGCACGGTCACTGCCGTATGGGCGAACCCGCTTTTTGTCCGGATGACTCCAGTCGGGCCTTGGGAGTTCGTCGCGACCGTTCTGACGGCCTTCCTCGGAGGTGTGACAGCGGCGATGTGGGTCCCTCAGTGCAACTTGCGCGCTTCCGGGACGGGTGGGCTTGCCAGCTTTCTCGGAATCGCCTGCCCAACCTGCAACAAGGTGCTCATGCTGGTCTTCGGTGGACCCGCGCTTCTTGCCTGGTTTGATCCGCTCCGGCCGTGGCTTGCGACTGCCGGGCTCTTCATCATGGGCATCGCCGCGTTGACAACGTGGCGCCGGTTTCGCGCTGTCCGCACTGGCAACAGGAACGTGCAGGGACCGCGGGGCCTTGATCGGGGTGACGTGAAATGAAGACAGTCACGGTCCATGACCCAATGTTCCGACGGCTGAGCCGGAATGTGCTTCTGCGGCACGGGCTGATGGCCCTCCTCTCTGCTGGCCTCGTTCTGATTTTTGCGGCCATCCATGGCGAGTGGAGTCCGATGCACCGCTGGAACCGGGCACTTGCCGACGCCTCGCTGGTGCTGGTTGCGCTTTCGATGGGCCTGGGGCCTCTGGCCCGGCTCCTCAGACCCGCAGTGTTGGTGCTGACCTACCGCCGCGAGTCGGGGATCTACGGCTGCCTTCTGGCGCTTGCGCATGCTGGAATCATTCTTGTCGGCTGGGTCGAATGGGACCTGATGCGGCTCTTCGGCTTCGAATGGAATCCCGAACTCCTCAGCTATGTCATGTTTCAACATGGCTTTGGTCTGGCCAACGCAATCGGGATCGCCGCCTTGCTCCTCGCGATCCTCCTGGCCTCAACCTCAAGCGATGTCGCAATGCGCCGCCTGGGCGTTTCCGGCTGGAAGTTTCTGCAAATGGGTGTCCTGCCGCTCTGGTGGCTGTCTGTAGCGCATGTCGCCTACTTCCTGTTCATGCACTTCCTCAGCTTTCACCGGGCGACGCCCGAGCCTAACCCCCTGCAGTATTGGTTCGTCGGACTGGTGGTCTTGGTCCTGGGACTGCGACTTGCCGCTTACCTGAAAACCATCGGCGGCAGACGCATACCGGAGTCTCAGGACGAGAGGGCCAAGCATGCGCCGATCTGAACGGGATCTTGCCAAGGCCGCACGGGTAACGACGCGTCGGTCGCTGTTGCTGGGCGGCATGATGACCTCGGTGGTCGGTGTGCTTGGTTTCCGGATGTGGCAACTGGGTGTACGCGATGCTGAGGAGTATTACCTTCTGGCCGAGGAAAACCGGATCAATTTGCGGCTGGTGCGCCCCGACCGGGGCCGCATCTTTGACCGCGCGGGCAAGATCGTCGCGGACAACGAGCACACCTACCGGATCACGCTCGTGAACGAGGAGGCCCGGGACGTCGATGACGTCCTTGCGAAACTGCAGCGGCTTCTTGGTCTGACGAGCGAGGATATCGACCGGATTCGGGAGCAACTTGACCGCGTTCGGGGCTTTGTCCCGGTGACCGTTAAGGACAGGGTCACCTGGGAAGAGTTGTCAATCATCGCCTTGAACACCCCGGCTCTTCCGGGTGTCCACCCGGAGATGGTGCTGTCCCGGGTCTATCCCTTCGGGCCGGACTTTGCCCATCAGGTCGGCTATGTGGGACCCGTCAGCGACAGCGATCTCGCAACCAAGGACGGGGAGCCCGATCCGCTTTTGCGCTCGCCGGACTACCAGATCGGCAAGACGGCGCTTGAGCGGATCCACGAGCGCGCGCTGCGCGGTGAGCCGGGAGCTCAGCGGGTGGAGGTCAACGCCAGCGGCAGGACCATGCGCGAGCTGGCACTTGATCCGCCGACCCCCGGCTCGGACATGCAGATCACACTGGATCATCATTTGCAGAACTTCATGCGTGTGCGCCTCGAAGGACAAAGCGCGGCGGCAATCGTAATGGATGTCACGAACGGTGATCTCCTCGGCTGCACGTCTGCCCCTGCATTCGACCCGAACCTCTTCGTGCGGGGGATCTCGAGCAAGGACTACAGCGGACTGCGCGACAGCGAGTTTCGCCCTCTTGCCGACAAGACCGTTCAAGGGGCCTATCCGCCGGGGTCCACGATCAAGATGTCGAATGCGCTCGCGGCTCTGGAAAGCGGGGTCATGGATCCAGCAGAAACCGTGACCTGCAACGGGTACGTGGAAATCTCTGGTCGCAGGTTCCATTGCTGGAAAAGCGGCGGCCATGGGCGGGTCGACATGGTCGGTGCGTTGCGGCAGTCCTGCGACGTCTACTTCTACGAAGTTGCGCAACGGATCGGGATCGACGGCATCTTTGCGATGAATGACCGTCTTGGACTGGGCCAGAAATACGACCTTCCACTGTCGGGAATGGTTCACGGCAACAATCCCTCGCGCGCCTGGAAGCAAGAGCGCTACGGTCAGGATTGGTTGATTGGCGACACGATCAACGCGTCCATTGGCCAGGGCTTCACGTTGACCTCGCCAATTCAGCTAGCCACGATGACCGCGCGCCTGGCCTCAGGAACGGAAGTCCTCCCACGTCTCGTGCGCCCGCTCGGTGGGGCCAGCCCGGGTGAACCTGCGCCTGCCTCACTTGGTCTTTCGGCAGAAGCGCTTGCGATCGTGCGACAAGGGATGTTCGAGGTGTCGAACCACGAGCGTGGTACGGCCTATGCCTCGCGGATCGCGGATGTGACCAAAGCAATGGCCGGGAAGACCGGAACGAGCCAGGTGTTTTCGATTACAGCGGCCGAGCGCGCAGCCGGTGTCCGATCGCAGGACGAACTCCCATGGAACAGGCGGGACCATGGGCTGTTCGTGGCCTTCGCACCCTTCGATGCGCCTCGATATGCCGTGACTGTTGTAGTGGAGCATGGCGGCGGCGGCTCAACGGCGGCGGCACCGATCGCGCGCGACATCATGCTCTTTGCCCAACACGGCGGCCTGCCGCCCGAAGATGCCTATCCTACTGCTCAGCGGGCCCGAATTCGGGAGGATCTGGCTCAACTGTCCGAACGGATTCTCCCGCCGGATGGGGTGACACCGATCACCGTGAGCCGGACATGAAGGCCACCAAGCCAAGAGCTGGCAAGTTCAGAGGCGCTGCGATTGTTGCGCCCGCGGCATTCTTTCTGCTGTCCGCGCCACAAGCAGACGCGTTCTTCCACAATAGCCCCGATCTCGAACAAGGTCGCGCCATCTATGAGGCGGAATGCGCGTCGTGCCACGGCGCCGATCTGGAAGGACATCCCGACTGGCGAACGGCCAATGAGGACGGGACCTATCCCGCCCCGCCGCATGACGCGGGCGGCCACACCTGGCATCACGGCGACATCATGCTGCACGACTACATCAAACGCGGCGGGCAGGCCGTCCTTGACGAAATGGGCGTTGCCTTCACCTCCGGCATGCCGGCTTTCGGCGACCGTCTGACGGACGAGGATATCGAAGCTGTTCTCGATTACATCAAATCGACTTGGCCCGACGGCATCCGCGCCACGCAAGCAGAGCGGAGCGCCGTCGAGGCACTCGCCCCATGATGCCTGACCCGAACGATAGTCTGTCGGTCCAAGTTTGGACTTGCCTCTCGAGTTACTTGAGGAAGCATCAACCCTCAAAAAATGTACGAAATGAAAGGTCCGCCCGATGCGAATGAAATCCCTGCTGCTTGCCAGTGTCTTCTGTTTCCAAGTCGCTATGCCGTCCTTCGCGCAGGAGGTCTCGGATGAACGCATCAAGGCTCTCGTCGCCGAGGCCCTGCGCGAAAACCCCGAACTGATCCTCGAAGCGCTCCAGGCCCTCGAAGAGCGGCAGGCGGAAGCGCAGGCAGCCGCCGCAACCGCAGTATTGGCCAATGAACGCGACACATTGGAACGTGACCCTAACGCACCGGTTCTAGGCAATCCGAAGGGCGATATCACGGTAGTCGAGTTCTTTGACTACAACTGCCCCTACTGCAAGCGCGCCATGCCGGAAGTCGACGCTCTTCTGGCCGAAGACGGCAACATCCGGTTGGTGATGCGCGAATGGCCAATCCTCAGCGAGGGATCTGCCTTTGCCGCACGCGCCGCGCTCGCATCCCGGAAGCAGGGCAAATATGCTGAGCTCCACAATGCTCTGATGGGTATGCGCGGCAAGGTAGAAGCCGACACGGTGCTGCGTGTCGCCGGCGAAATCGGCTTGGACTTGGACAGACTCAAGGCAGACATGCAGGCGCCAGAGATCGACGAGCACATTGCAACCTCGATGCGTCTGGCCGAGGCGCTCGGTTTCAACGGGACGCCATCCTTTGTCGTAGGCGATCAGCTGGTCCCCGGTTTTGTTGAAAAGGCGCAGCTTTCCGAAATCGTGGCTTCTGTTCGGGCATCAGAATGAGTGGTTCGAAACGAGTCGCTTCGGAATGCTCCTGTTGCACCGCCTTCCCTGCTCGCAGGACGATCCCGGCCGTCCCGGCCCTCGCGGCGGTACTATGGATCGCTCTGTCTGGAATTGCGGCAGCGCATTCGTTCATTGCAGCAATTCTCGTCGTCAGTGAGAATGTTGAGCAAGACCTTGCGGAGGCTGTCCGAGGATTCGTGTTGGCTGCCGACGAGCGGGACGGGCACCCAAACGAAACCTCCGACGGGCATCTGGGCGGCGTTGACGTGCATGTTCTTCCGCTTCCGGCCGAAGCCACCAGACTTGTCCAGAAGTTGACTGGCTCACCAGACGAGCCGGCTGATGTCGTCATCGTCCTTGGACCGAAGCCTGCCGCCGACGACGCGGCGAGCAAGTACAGCCGTGCGAGCACCGTTCTGGTGCAAGCACTCCTTGCGGAGGGCTGGAATGGTGATGACCGCATGGACGGTTTCGTCACACGCTACCGGCTCGCCTACGGCAAGGAGCCCGGTCTTTTGGCCGCCTCAGCCTACCACGCGGCGCGCAGGTTGGATGTCGCGATCAGACCGCTTGACGGAGCGGGGCCGCGGGATGTGCTTCTGGAAGCCTGGCAAGCATCCGAGGTCGGCTTGCAAAGATGAGCCTATGGTCTCTCGCGCGGCGCGCACCGGGTGGGGATCTCACGCCGCCGGATAGCTGGTGAAGACCGTACTGCTTCCGTCCAGACCGACCATAACGACATCATAAGCCTGACGCTCTGTCTCTGGTCCCATTCCCGGTGAGCCGAATGGCATGCCCGGAACGGAAAGTCCCACTGCCAAGGGGCGTTCGGCCATCAACCTGCGGATATCCGCTGCTGGAACGTGCCCTTCGATGGTGTAGTCGCCGATGGTCGCCGTGTGGCAGGACGACAGGTTCTCCGGGATACCGCGCTCCCGCTTATAGGTCGCGAGGTCTTCGACACTGCGCTCTTCAAAGCTGACGTTGAAGCCGCTTTCGCGTAGGTGGCCGATCCAGGCGTTACAACACGGACAGCCAGGGTCCTTCACCACATGGATCCGTTCGTCCCCTTCGGCCAGCAAAGGCACAGTGCTCATGGCAAGGATGGCCGGTCCGGCAAGAAGAAGAGTACGGCGCGCAAGGATCATCAAAAGCCCCATTTTATGT
The DNA here is from genome assembly GCA_947476475.1 of Paracoccaceae bacterium. GTDB lineage: Bacteria > Pseudomonadota > Alphaproteobacteria > Rhodobacterales > Rhodobacteraceae > TMP-24. The sequence continues at coordinate 20,638 of CANJQT010000053.1, forward strand.
GTCACCGCAAAATACTGCCAAAGGCCGGGCGTGGCGAGCGCAGTATGGCTCCCAATAGGCCTGATCACCAAGAAACTACCGAAGACGCGCGTCCCCGGCCTGCACCAGAAGGACGCCGTGATTCTCATCTGCGTCATCGTCCGTAATCCGACGGGTCTGAACGCCCGGCAGATCTGCGAAACCTTCCATCATCCGTTTCGGAAACCAGGTCATTCGCAGGCTTTCGAAGCCGGGAACGCCTTCCAGTACGCGCGATATTGCAATTGTGCAGTTCGCCTTGGGCACCGCGCCGTACGCTTTGGCACGCGCCATGATCAGGTCCGCAACTTCTGGTGAAACCATGATTGTCTGCTCGACAACGTCGTAAGTTTCGCGAGCATGGTAGTCGATGTAGAAGTCGACCATCTTCGGCGTGATCCCGAAATGGACGTCGTTGCGCTCTGGAAGCTTCGGATGTCGCCAGGTTCCCGCCGGGTCAAAGAGAACACGCTCTGAGCCATTGATCAAAAGCCCGGCGTGCGCACCGGCGCCGCTGCGGGTCGACAGGACGGTATAGAGCGTGACCGAGGTCGGGCCGACATGTTCATAGCGCGCGTCGGCCACGGCTTCATCCGGCGCCCAGATCGGTTCGGCGCCGCAGGCGGACAGCAACAGAGTTGCGAAAAGGGCGAAGACCAATCGTTTCATGGTGTGTACCGTCAGATCATTGAAGTTTTCGCGACCCGCGTTCGGTTGCCAGTAAACTCTGCGCTATCAAGTCAAGACGAGGGAAAACGCGGCAATTCTGCTGCAGTCGATGTCATCGCCATATTGCCCAGACACCAAACTGTCAGATGACGGCACCAGACCACACTGATACACATGACGTCATGACCCGCTCGTTGTTTCCTATGCGTGCACTGATCCTCGCCGCCTATCTTCTGGCGGCGATCCTGCCAATGCTTGCCTTCTCCGAAGGTCGGCAACAGTCTCAGGCCGACCATGAGCAGATGATGGCGATGGCTGGCCATGGCGCGCATATGTCATCCGCAGGCAGCCCGATTGACGATGCACAACGGCTGCTTTGCCAGCAACATTGTCTTTTTGCGGCTGCGGCTCTTCCCGCCCCAAGCCCGGGCGTCGTCGCCATCGCGCGTTCGGTTGAAATCAACCTGAACAATGACCTGCTGGCTGCATCGCTTGCGCTCCCGCCACCTGGCCCACCTCCGAAACGCACACTGATCTGACCCTATAGCTCCGGTTCGCCGGGGCCTTCAGTCTTTTCACATTGCGATACAGGAGAATTCGCATGATCGCTCTCTCTCGCCGCGGCTTTCTGGGCGCTTCTGCGGCTGCTGCCGCCTCACTTATTCTGCCTGCTCGTGCTAGAGCACAATCAGCCCGCATGTCGCTGACGGCGACGACCCGGACGCTCGATATCCGGGGCAGGGCCGCCACCGTCTGGGGGCTGATGGACGGCAACGGCCGGTCTGGATTGGTCCTCGACCCGGGTCAGGCATTCGCCGTCGATCTGACGAATACCCTGACCGAGCCGACCATCATCCACTGGCACGGACAGATCCCGCCAAACGCTCAAGACGGCGTGCCGGACATGCCCATGGCCACGCTGCAACCCGGCGAAAGCCGCGCCTATGACTTTGCCGCGCGCCCGGGCACGCACTGGATGCATGCCCATATCCCCGCGCATGAGATGCTGCTGCTGGCCGCCCCCCTGGTCGTGCGGCGGCCCGAGGATGTTGCGGCCGATCGGCAGGACGTGACGCTGTTCCTGCACGACTTTTCGTTCAAGCCGCCTGCGGAGGTGCTGGCAGAGATTACCGGCGGCGCGTCCATGGCCGGGATGGACCACAGCCAGATGGGTCAGGACGGCATGGCCGGCATGGACATGGGCGCAATGGGTCAGGGGGACATGATGGCCATGCCGGGCATGGACGGCATGGCGATGGACCTGAACGACTACAACTTTGACGCCTACCTTGCCAATGACCGGACGCTGGACGACCCCGAAGTCGTGCAGGTGGACAAGGGCAGCAAGGTCCTTGTTCGGGTGATCAACGCGGCCGCCGCGACGGTGTTCTGGATCGACACCGGCGCACTGACCGGGCGGCTGGTTGCTGTGGACGGAGAGCCGGTGCAGCCCCTTCCTGGCAACCGTTTCGGAATCGCGATGGGCCAACGGCTTGACATCGAGCTTAATGTTCCAGCCGAAGGCGGGGCCTTCCCGGTCCTCGCCCTGCGCGAGGGTGCAAGAGAACGGACGGGTCTCGTCCTTGCCACCCCGGGGGCCACGGTGACGAAGGTCGCCAACATGTCCGACGCCGACCATCCTGCCTTCAGCGCCGATCTGACGCAGGAAGCGGCCCTGCGCGCCGTCACCCCGCTGCCGGAGCGCGCGGCATCGTCGCAGCCGATGTTGATGCTGGGCGGCTCGATGATGCCCTACGTATGGACCATCAACGGGCAGACCTGGGGCAAACATTCCCCGGTGACCGCGAAAACCGGCGAGCGTGTCGAGATCATGTTCCACAACATGTCAATGATGGCACATCCCATGCACCTGCATGGCCACGCTTTCCAGGTGGTCGGCGTGGGCCAGAACCGGATCGCGGGTGCTGTTCGTGACACCGTTCATGTGCCGCCGATGGGGATGGTGACGGTCGCGGTGGATGCGGGTGAAGCGGCGCGGTGGATGCTGCATTGCCATCACATGCCGCATCTCTCGACAGGCATGATGACTGAGTTCGCGGTTTCGGCCTGACGACGATCCGGACCCGCAGATTGCCTGCGGGTCCGGCCTTCCGCGATGGGAAAACCAATGCCTGTTCAGATGGGTCGTCGACCTCTCCTTGCCGGTCTTGCAGCGAGCTTCATTGCGGGGCCCGCCCAAGCGCGACCGCCTTTCCGGCTGCGAAAGGACCCGCAGCCTCTGCTTTCCCCGCCTATCCAGGATGAAGCAGGAACCACCAGGGTTCTTGGGGACTTTGCCGGGCGTGTGATCCTTCTGAACATCTGGGCGACTTGGTGCCCGCCCTGCCGGGAAGAGATGCCGGCACTCGAACGTTTGGAAGGGCTGCTTGGAGGCCCGGATTTTGCCGTGCTACCCCTTTGCATCGACGAGGGCGGGATCGAAAGGGGCCGAGGTTTCTATGATGAGATCGGGCTTGTAAACCTGCCGCTCTACTGGGCGGAACCGTTGCGGGTTCAACTGGCTTTGGCCTTCATCGGACTGCCGACGACGCTTCTGATCGACCGCGAGACGCGTGAAATCGGGCGGCTTCAGGGCCCCTTCGACTGGGGAAGCGACGAGGCTGTCCGTCAGATATCGGATCTGCTTTGATCGGTCGCCATTCCCTTGATTAAATCCCTGCCTAGCACGTTGAGTTCGGAAATGGACAGATCAGGCTGCCTGATAGCTGGTGAAGATTTCGAGACTTCCATCCCGGCGAACCAGCAGAACGTCATAGGCGTCTCGACTGTCTTCTGATCCCATGCCGGGGGAGCCGTAGGGCATGCCGGGTACTGCGAGGCCGACTGCGTCAGGACGCTCGTCGAGCAGCCTGCGGATATCTGCAGCCGGGACATGGCCTTCGAGCGCATAGCCGTCAACGGTTCCTGTGTGGCAGGAAAAGGCCTTTGCCGGAATGCCCTGATCCATCTTGAAGCGGATCAGCAAGGTTCCCATCGACACCTCATCCGTTACTGTGAACCCTTTTTCGCGCAAGTAATCCACCCATGCCTCGCAGCACTCGCAACCGCGCCCTTTGACGACATGGATCGGTGGTTCTTCCTCTGCCCTGGCGGCAGGGGCCAGGGCGAAGGCTGCTGATGCAAGCATGAGTTCACGGCGACCGATAAAATACCTTTTCATCCACGTTCCCCGTCGGTTGTTGGCATGAAGCCGGTTTCGCTGCGCCAAGTGGCAAGTGCATCAAGGTCAGCAGCAGTAGCAATCTCTTGCTCCGGCAGGGCGTCCTGGTCTTTCGGGTCGACCGGTCGGCCATCGACACGCACTTCGTAATGGAGGTTCGGGCCGCTCACGAGCCCTGTCGCGCCGACCGCGCCAATCTCGTCGCCCGCCTTGACCCGCGTTCCGACGCGAACGTCTTCAGCAATCTCAGAGAGATGCGCATATCGCGTGACGACCCCACCGCCGTGGTCGATGTCGATCGTGATGCCATAACCGCGGATCGAGCCCGCAAAGATCACCCGACCGGCACCAGTCGCCGAAACCTCGGTCCCCACGGGGGCCGCGTAATCGATCCCGGTATGCATTCGAACTCCGCCCAGCACGGGATGGTTCCGGCGGCCAAAGACGGACGACAGGCGGGCACCAAGGATGGGGGCCGCGGAACGCTGCACGGCTTCGCCATCTTCAAAGACGATGACCGGACCAGCGGCTTCGGTCGCAACAAGTTCGAGGACGCGATCAGTAAGCTCCAGCCGTGCGTAACTCAGGCGCGGCTCTCCCGCGATGCTGCCATCGGGAAGCTGATCTTCTTGCCAGACCAGCGCGAAAGTCTCTCCACCTTTGAGGTCGCGCCTGAAATCGACCTGGCCCGCAAGAAGTGCTGTCAGGTCAACCGCAAAGCGTTCCGGTGCATTCCGGGCCGTCAAAGCGTCGTAAAGGGTTCCGTCTAAGGTTAAGGTCTCACCCCGGTCCGTCACATGAACCGGTGGGTCAAGCCGTTGTGCTGCGATCGGCCCGTCGAAGGTGAGGGCAATTTCTACTCCATCTTCCACGAACAGTGAAAGGCGTGTCAGCGATGCCGGATCCCCGGACGCTGCCGTCCATTTGATCCGGTGACCAGGTCGCAGGTCGGTCAGGTCATAGACCCCAGAAAGTGCCAGTGCGGCTTCTGCCCGGATCGTCGCGGGGATTCCTGCGTGACCAAGGACGCTGTCCAAAGTGTCACCGGGGGCGATCGTGGTTTCGAAGGCCGCTGGCAAATGCGCCGTCGGAGGATCGGCCATTGCCTGGAGCGGGGCGAAGGACGCGACAGCAAGGATGAGAAATGCAGAGCGGATCATCTGGCAGAATGACCTTTCAACTGAGGGTTCGGCGGATTTTGGGAACGGCGAATCGCCGGTCCTCGTGAAAGTCGATGATGCTGACGAAGCGCCCATCGGGGTGGAACAGGAACACACCGGCGGTGTGGTCCATCGTGTAGTCGCCGCCATCCTTGTCGACACGGCGATAGGTTACGCGGAAATCTGCGGCGGCCTGCGCGACCTCC
>CANJQT010000054.1 GCA_947476475.1 Paracoccaceae bacterium
GAAATCAACCCGATCTCCCCGCGCCAAGCCCGCACCCTCCAGGTGATCCATGAAACGCGCCCCTCGCAGCCGTCAACGCCATGATTTATATGCGAAATATCACGATTACGACAGCGAAATCAGCGACTTACTTGGAGAATGTGGGTTCACACCGGAAAGCATTCATCCGGTTGCCCAGATGTACGCGGAAGAACACCGCGCGGGCAAACTCAGCCGCCGCGAGTTCCTGGCACGCACCACAGCGCTGGGTGTGTCATCGGTGGCGGCCTATGGCCTGATTGGCCTGACCGCACCTGCTGCACGGGCGGCTGACCCCGTCATGGGCGGCACGCTGCGCATGAATATGGAAACACGTGCAGGCAAAGACCCCCGCACCTGGGACTGGTCGGAACTGGCAAACTTCGCCCGTGGCTGGCTTGATTACCTTGTAGAATATAACAATGACGGCAGCCTGCGTGGCATGTTGCTGGAAAGCTGGGAAACCAACGAAAACGCGACCGTTCACACGCTGCATGTCCGCCAGGGCGTCAAGTGGAACAACGGCGACGACTTCACAGCTGACGATGTTGTGCGCGTGATCACTGATTGGTGCGACGCTGGTCTTGAAGGCAACTCGATGGCCTCGCGCATGGGCGGGCTTGTCGATGCGGACACCAAGAAAGTCCGTGAAGGCGCGGTCGTCAAGGTCGACGACCATACCGTTACGCTGACCCTGCCGGAACCGGACATCACCATTATTGTCGGCATGGCCGACTATCCGGCAGCAGTCTATCACTCCAGCCTTGCCGGCGCGGATCCAGCTGCCAACCCAATCGGCACCGGTGCTTACAAGCCCGAGCAGAACGAAGTCGGCGTCAAGCAGGTTCTGGTCAAGAATGCTGACCACACCTGGTGGGGCACCGCGGTTTATGGCGGCCCGTACCTTGACCGAATCGAATATGTCGATCTCGGCACTGACCCGGCAGCAGTTGTCGCGGCCGCGGAAGCAGACGAAATCGACTGCGACTACCGCACCGAAGGCGATTTCGTCGAAGTGTTCGATGGGCTTGGCTGGAACCGCACCGAAGCGATCACCGCTGGCACACTTGCCGTGCGCTTCAATCAGGATGCAGACCTTTACAAGGATGTGAAAGTCCGCAAGGGCCTGCAGATGATGGTCAACAACGCCATCGTTCTGGAACTTGGCTACGCTAACCGCGGTCTTGCTGCGGAAAACCACCACGTCTGTCCGATCCACCCGGAATATGCCAAGCTCGACCCGCTGGTTGTGGATGCGGCAGCCGGGAAAGCCATGATCGAAGAGGCTGGTCAAGGCGGAACCGAGTTCGAACTGATCTCGCTTGACGACAGCTGGCAGGCCGCGACCTGCGACGCGGTCGCTTCGCAGATCCGTGACGCTGGCATCAATATCAAGCGCACGATCCTGCCGGGTTCGACCTTCTGGAACGATTGGCTGAAGTATCCGTTCTCGTCTACCGAATGGAACATGCGTCCGCTTGGCGTCCAGATCTTCGCGCTGGCCTACAAATCGGGCGTGCCGTGGAACGAGTGTGCACTCAAGAACCCTGAACTTGATGCGGCTCTGGCCGAAGCTCTCGGCATTGCCGATGTTGAAAAGCGCCGGGAAGTCATGGCGAAGATCGAAAAGATCATGCAAGATGAAGGTGTGGTGATCCAGCCCTTCTGGCGCTCGCTCTATCGCCATGCAAAGCCCAACGTTCATGGCATCGACATGCATGCGACCTTCGAACACCATCACTACAAGTGGTGGATGGAAGCCTGATCCAACCTCGGGGAAGCGCGGCCTTGCCGCCGCGCTTCTCTCTCTCTGAACGGGCCCGCATCAGACGGGCAAGACACGGCGGACCGAATTACGGCTCCGGGGGGATAGTTCATGCTCAAGTTTCTGGGACGACGCATCTTCATGATGCTCATTTCCGCCATCTGCATCACATTCGTGGTGTTTTTCCTGACCAACCTTGCACCCAACCTTGAAAAGGTTGCCAAGTCCGAAGCGGGCAGCCGCATCAGTGACGAAGAGGTCGCCAGTTGGCTTGAAAAGAACGGCTATACCCAACCTCTGCTCAAGCGCTACGGCGAATGGCTGGGCGTCGCACCAGGCTGGACTTGGTCAGACGAAAATGGCGTGACTACCGGGCGCTGTATTGCGCCGGGCAGCGATCCGGTCACGACGCCTCGCTACTGCGGCATCCTGCAAGGCAACTGGGGCAACTCGAATGTCTTCAAATCACCGGTCAGCACAGTCATCGGTAAGCGCCTGTCAGTCACGGGGGTGCTGATGTTCTGGGTGATGGTCACCATGGTGCCCATTTCACTTCTGATAGGGGTTATGGCGGGCATGCGCGAAGGCTCGCGCACCGACCGCGCGCTGTCATCCTTCTCCATCGCCTCGACGGCCACGCCCGAATATGTCTCGGGCGTGATCATGATCGTGATCTTCGCCTCGTCAGTCACCGGACTGAAGTGGTTCAAGGGAACATCGGCCAGCGACGTCAGCGACATCACCTTCCAGAACTTCTTCCTGCCGGTCGCCACCATCGCACTTTACGGCATCGGCTACATCGCCCGCATGACACGCGCCTCGATGACCGAGGTGATGACGGCGCAATATATTCGCACAGCGCGGCTGAAAGGCGTCAGCTTCCGCAACGTCGTCTTGAAACACGCGCTCAGAAACGCGCTGATCGCACCCTTCACAGTGATCATGCTGCAATTCCCCTGGCTTCTGAACGGCGTCGTCATCGTCGAGACCCTGTTCAATTGCAAAGGTTTTGGCTGGACGCTCGTGCAAGCTGCCGGCAACAACGATATCCAGCTTTTGCTTGGCTGCTCGGTCATCGCGGTCCTTGTCGTTCTGGTGACACAGCTCATCTCCGACATAGGCTATGTTTTCCTCAATCCCCGCATCAGGATCAGCTGACATGGACGCACTTTCCTGGGGCGCCATATGCGCCACGATCCTCAAGCAATTCATGCCGGTCTGGATCGCTCTCGCCGCCACATTTGCCCTGTCGATCAGCTTCAAGCGTCGGCTTGGCCTTTATGGCAAACTTTTTGACTCGACCGTCGGCATGATCGGCTTTGGGATTGTCATGTTCTGGGTCTTCACAGCCCTTTTTGCGCCGATGATCCAGATGTACGACGTTCTGACCCAGATCGCGCAACTGAAGAACAAAGTGCCCGGAACAGCGCTTCCTGACGGTGCGGGCTATTACATCCTTGGCGGCGACCACCTTGGGCGCGATGTTTTCAGCCGTGTGGTGGCCGGTAGCCGGGTTGTCATCCAGATAGCCCCGCTTGCCACGATGTTCGCGTTCATGGTCGGCATCACGCTCGGCCTGCCTGCAGGGTATTATGGTGGTCGCCTTGACACTGGCCTGTCGTTTCTTGCGAACCTGGTTCTGGCCTTCCCGGTGATCCTGCTGTTCTACCTGCTGGTGACCCCGGAAATCGTCAAAACCGGCCTGCCGCAGTATATCGGGGTTGTGCTGTTCGCCATGCCGCTTCTGTTTCTGGTGCTGCTGACCAACTCGCGTTTCTATGTGACGCCGGGCTTTCGCAATATGCTGGTGGGCGGGATCCTTCTGATTGGCGGCTGGGCATACCTGTCGCTGATTGGTGAAGCTGATACGCGGGTGAATCTCCTGCCGGCCGCTCTCGACTTCATCCATATGCCGGGCAACATCCTCATCGTATTCGTCTCGGTGGTTTTCGTGAACGCGCCTACGGTGTTCCGCATCGTCCGCGGCATCGTCCTTGACATCAAGACACGTGATTACGTCTCGGCGGCGCAAACGCGCGGCGAACGGCCTTGGTACATCATGCTGTGGGAAATCCTGCCCAACGCGCGCGGTCCCCTGATCGTCGACTTCTGCCTGCGCATCGGGTACACGACGATCCTGCTGGGCACCTTGGGCTTCTTCGGGCTGGGCCTTTCGCCGGAAAGCCCCGACTGGGGGTCCACCATCAATGCCGGGCGCAAGCTGCTGACCATTGCCCCCCACCCGGCATTCGTGCCTGCACTCGCACTCATGAGCCTCGTCCTTGGCCTTAATCTTCTGGCTGACGGCTTGCGCGAAGAAAGCATGAAGGACTAGGCCCAAAAGGCCGGCCTGACCTTCATTCTGGTCCAAACATCCCGGGGGTCCGGGGGCAGCGCCCCCGGCCTCCCTCCAAAGAACCACCGGGAGAAGATCATGACCGCCACCGCCTGGGATCCCTCACAGCCGATCCTCGAAATCAACAATCTTTCGATCTCTTTCTTCACCCGCCTGCGCGAAATTCCCGCTGTGATGGATTTTTCCTGCACGGTGATGGCAGGAGAGGCGATGGGGCTGGTGGGTGAGTCCGGTTGCGGCAAGTCCACCGTCGCCCTGGCAGTGATGCGCGATCTTGGCAAGAATGGCCGCATCGTCGGCGGTTCGATCAAGTTCAAAGGCCGCGATCTGACCAACATGAACGAAGAAGAGCTGCGGCATATCCGTGGGTCTGAAATCGCGATGATCTATCAGGAACCGATGGCTTCGCTGAACCCGGCCATGAAGATAGGCGCGCAATTGGCCGAAGTGCCGATGATCCATGAGGGCATGTCGAAGGACGACGCCTGGACGTTGGCCCGCCAGATTGTGGCAGACGTGCGCCTGCCAGACCCGGACCGGATCCTCAAATCCTATCCGCATCAGCTTTCGGGTGGTCAGCAGCAGCGCATCGTAATCGCCATGGCGCTGATGTCGAAGCCCGCCCTTCTCATTCTGGATGAGCCGACCACCGCACTTGACGTGACTGTCGAGGCGGGGATCGTCGATCTGGTCAAGGATCTGGGCGAAAAATACGGCACCTCGATGTTGTTCATCAGCCATAACCTCGGGCTGGTGCTGGACGTCTGCGACCGGCTTTGCGTGATGTATTCCGGCGAGGCCGTTGAAACCGGGGCGGTCGCTGACGTGTTCGACCGGATGCAGCATCCCTATACGCAGGCGCTTTTCCGTTCGATCCCGTTGCCGGGTGCTGACAAGAACAGCCGCCCGTTGATTTCGATCCCCGGCAATTTCCCCTTGCCGCACGAACGACCGAACGGCTGCAATTTCGGCCCCCGCTGTTCCTATTTTACCGCCGGACTTTGCGACAAGGCCGATGTGCCGATGGTGGATATCGGCGGCCATGACCGCCACGGCAGCCGCTGCCTGCGTGTCGACCAGATCGACTGGGCCGCGCCGCCCCCCGCCAAGGCCGCCATCGAAAAGGGCGAGATCGGGCCTGTGGTCCTGCGCATGGAGGATGTGCGCAAATACTACGAAGTTTCCTCGGGTATGTTCGGCGGCGGGGCAAAGAAGGTTGTCAAGGCCAATGAAACCCTGACATTCGAGGCCCGCGAAGGCGAAACCCTGGCCATCGTCGGCGAATCCGGTTGTGGCAAATCCACCTTCGCCAAAGTGCTGATGGGTCTGGAAACCGCGACGTCTGGCAAGATCATGCTTTATGATCGCGATATCCAGTCCACCCCCATCGAAAAACGCGATACCGGCACCGTGTCCGGTGTGCAGATGGTGTTCCAGAATCCGTTCGATACACTGAACCCCTCGATGACCGTCGGCCGCCAGATCATTCGGGCGCTGGAGATATTCGGTCAGGGCGCGAATGATCAGGAACGTTCGGCGCGGATGCTTGAACTTCTCGATCTGGTGAAACTGCCGCGTGCTTTTGCCGACCGCATGCCGCGCCAGTTGTCCGGCGGACAAAAGCAACGCGTGGGCATCGCCCGCGCCTTTGCCGGCGGCGCAAAGATCGTTGTGGCCGATGAACCGGTCTCGGCGCTGGATGTGTCGGTACAGGCTGCCGTCACCGACCTGCTGATGGAAATCCAGCGCAAGAACAAGACCACGCTTTTGTTCATCAGCCATGACCTGTCGATTGTGCGCTATCTCGCGGACCGGGTGATGGTGATGTATCTGGGCCATGTGGTGGAACTTGGCACCACCGATCAGGTCTTCTCGCCGCCCTATCACCCCTACACCGAGGCACTTTTGTCAGCGGTGCCGATTGCCGACACCCGCGTGAAGCGCAAGCGCATCGTTCTTGAAGGGGATATTCCCTCGGCGATGAATCCTCCGCCCGGCTGCCCCTTCCAGACCCGCTGCCGATGGAAGTCACACGTTGCGGGCGGACTGTGCGAAAAGGAGATGCCGCCGATGCGCACGTTGGCAGGCGGTCACCAGATCAAATGCCATCTCAGTGATGCCGACTTCGCAGGTATGGAACCGGTCATCCAGATCGCCGCCGAATAGGCACACTCGTTTTTTCAGGGCCGGTTGCACGCCCCGACCTCAGGTCGGGGCGGGTCCGGTACTTCAGCCAATTTCCCGGTCAACATCCGGCTCATGCCGCCAGACCATGGGTTGGCAGATTTATTTTTGAACGATTCTTGGGCAGTTTGGTCCTTCATCAGCCAATGCATGGGGCTGCATGGCCCAGAAGTGCGCCGGCGCTGACCTTGCACGGGATGCAAGGCTTGATGCGCACCCCCAAAAGGCCCTATCACCCCCACAAGGAAATACTCACCCGACCAAGGCGAAGACCGACAATGACGAACCAAGCTGCGACCGCCTCTGCCCTCGTGCTTTTGGCTGACATCGGTGGCACGAACACCCGCGTCGCCCTCGCCGAAGGTGGCACCGTCCGCCACGACACAATCCGCCGCTTTGCCAACGCAGCTCACCCTGGCCTGCCTGCGATCCTGGCCACCTATCTTGCCGATCTGGATGTGGCGGGCTGCGCCGGTGCCTGCGTGGCCGCGGCCGGTCTGGTCCAGGATGGGGTGGCCGAATTGACCAACCTGTCGTGGATCATCACGCCCGACGATATAAGAATGGCGACCGGCGCTGCATCGGTCGCCATTCTCAACGACCTTCAGGCCCAGGGTCATGCGCTTGACAGACTGGCCCCCACAAGCCTGCGCCAGATCCTGCCAGGCGCCCGGCGGCCGCGCGACGGGGCGCGGCTGGTGATTGGTGTCGGCACCGGCTTCAATGCTGCTCCGGTGCACCGCACCCCCGCCGGACTGCTCGTGGTGCCATCAGAATGTGGCCATTCCAGCCTGCCGCTGCGCGAGGAAGAAGATCTGCGGCTGGCCCGGTTTGTCGAGGCCGCGCACGGCTTTGCCGGGGTCGAGGATGTGCTTTCCGGGCGTGGCCTTGAACGGCTTTACGCGTTTTGCGCGCAGGAGGCGGGGCAGAAGGCGGAATATGGCGCGGCAGAGATCATGGCCCGCATTGCCAGGGGTACCGATCCGGTGGCCGACCACACCTGCGCCCTCTTCACCCGGCTTTTGGGCCGCGTTGCAGGCGACCTTGCCCTTGTCCACCTGCCCTATGGCGGGCTTTATCTGGTGGGTGGTGTCGCCCGCGCCTTCACGCCCTATCTTACTGCTGCCACCTTCGGCGCGGCCTTCCGCGACAAGGGCCGTTTTTCAGACTTCCTTGATGACTTCCCCGTGCGTGTCATCGAGGATGACTACGCCGCCCTTGAAGGCTGCGCCGCCCATCTTGCCGCTGTGATGGCCAGCTAAGGTCCATTGCCGTCAAACCTATCTTAACTGCTCGCCACTAAGGCTGCTCCCATCAGACCACGACGGGAGCATCAGCCAATGGCGCACAGCAACGATTCAGACAGGCTGACGCTGGCCCAGCGTTTGGACCTGACGGCGGCCGCATCGCTGCACCGCGCGCTTTTGACCCACACCTCGCCGCAAATTCATTTGGATGCAGGGGCCGTCAGCCATCTTGGTGCGCTTTGCCTCCAACTCCTGCTCGCGGCAGCCGATGACTGCCGCAGGCGGGGTGGCGGCCTCACCCTTTCACCGCGATCCGCCGCGTTCGACGCTGCCCTTGGCACCTTTGGCGTCCCCCTGAGTCGCCTTCAGACGGAAGCCGCTGCATGACAAGGCATGTTTTGGCGGTCGATGACAGCCGCACCATCCGTGATCTGCTGCACCTTGCGCTGACCGAGGCCGGCTATCGCGTGACCCTTGCAGAAGACGGCCTGCAGGCCCTGGAGGTTTTGCAACACCAGACACCCGATGCAATCATTTCAGACATCAATATGCCCCGCCTGGATGGCTTTGGCCTGATCGAAGCGGTCCGGCGCATAGACGGCCACCGCGCAACCCCCATCCTCATGCTGACCACAGAAAGCGCCCCAGAACTGAAGGCGCGTGCCCGCGCAGCCGGTGCCACCGGCTGGATTGTGAAGCCGTTCGAAGCCGCGAAGCTGATAAAAGCATTGCAGATGATCGCCGGATGACAGGATGACCCAGACCGACGATCCACTTGCCGCGATCCGAACAAGTTTCTTTCAGGAATGCGAAGAGCTGTTGGAACAGCTTGCCGATGCCTTGGCCGATCCTGCATTTGCCGCAACAGCGCCAGATCAGGTCAATGCGGCGTTTCGGGCGGTTCACTCGGTCAAAGGCGGGGCTGCCTCGTTCGAACTCGATCAACTGTCGGCCTTTGCTCATCGGTTTGAAAACACTTTTGACGATCTGCGGGCAGGTCGGCGGCGTGTTGACCCCGCCCTGATGAGACGTATTCTTCCCGCCGCAGATCACCTTTCCTTCCTGATCGAAGCGGCCCGCGCCGGCCGCACCTGCGTTGACCGGTCCGATCTGTTGCAGGCGCTGGACCAATCCGAAAATCCCGCATCAGGTGACTGGTTTATCCGATTTCGTCCCACCGCCGCCCTTTATGCGACGGGGAATGAACCGTTGCACATCCTTAATGCCCTGCTGGAACTTGGGGATGCGCGCATCGATCTGTCCACCGAAACCCTGCCCCACCTCAGCGATATCAACCCCGAGGAGGGATATCTGAGCTGGCAGCTTCGGCTACCCGGCACAATCGCAGAACAGGCCCTGCGCGATTGTTTTGATTTTGTCGAAGATGTCTGTGATCTGCAGATCACACGCGCGGTCGGCCCAGCCTTGTCGCAGGCCAAAGCCACTGCCGACGCACGCCGCTCGGCCCCCGCGGCGGGGGACGGCCCCACAGTTCGCATCGACCTGGACCGCATCGACAGGCTCATGAACCTTGTGGGCGAACTGGTGATTGGTCAGTCGATGCTGGAACAGACAATCGCGCCCGCGTTAGCCAACAGCCATTCCCCGGCCCGCACCGCCTTTGACACGCTCACTTCGCTTACGTCGGACCTGCAAGATTCGGTCATGGCCATCCGCGCCCAACCGGTCAAACCGCTGTTCCAACGGATGAGCCGTATCCTGCGTGACGCAGCCGCCGTCGCCGGGAAAGAAGCGACCATCCGGTTTCTTGGCGAGATGACTGAAGTGGATCGATCTATCATCGAAGGACTGACCGAACCTCTGACCCACATGATCCGCAACGCGGTTGATCACGGACTTGAAAAGCCCGCAGACCGGCGCGCGTTGGGCAAGCCAACCTGTGGGACCGTGACCCTGTCCGCCGCCCACCGCGTTGGGCGGGTGCTGATCGAACTCTTCGATGACGGCGCTGGAATCGACCGCGCCCGCGTGCGCGCAGTCGCCGTAGACCGCGGCCTGATCGACCATGATCAACGCCTAACCGACGCAGAGACAGACGCACTTCTGTTCCACCCCGGCTTCAGCACAGCGCAGGCGGTTACCAGCCTGTCTGGGCGTGGTGTCGGGCTTGATGTGGTGCGCGCGGCTCTGTCGCGGCTCGGGGGAAGGATCACCATCGAATCTCAACCTGGTCAGGGCACGCGGTTTCAGTTGTCTTTGCCCCTCACCCTTGCGGTAACCGACGGCATGGCGCTGCGCAGCGGCGGCCAGATCTTGCTGCTGCCTCTCGCTTCGATCCGCGAAACCGTGCGTGTGCGCGGGGCGGACATCCGCAGACTGGACGATGGCACCGAACTGATGCAGATCCGGGGTCAACTGGTTTCGCTTTGCGATGTCGCGGCGGTATTGGGATTGCCGGAATCTACACCCCACCACGATCACTCGGTCGCGGTCCTTGTGGCCGACGAAGATGGCCGTCAGGCCGCCCTGATCGTCGACGAAATAATTGATCAAAGGCAAGTGGTCATCAAGGGCCTGCGCACCAATTGCGGCCCGGTCGCCGGCATTGCCGCAGCGACAATCCTTGGCGACGGGCGGGTGGCACTTATCCTTGACCCCGGCGATATGGTCCGCCGTGCCGGCAGCCCGGCCGTCCCCCCTTCCGAAACAGAAAGGCTTGCCGGATGACGGCCGCTTCCCCGATAAGCCCTAAAAGTCCGACGCGCGAAGCGGCCCCCGAGGTTTTGACCTTCTGTTTGGCGGGCCGGGATTTTTGTTTGCCGATTACCAGCGTGCGCGAAATCCGCAGCTGGTCTGACCCAACCCCCCTGCCCCTGTCTGATCCGTCACTTCTGGGGGTCATCAACCTGCGCGGCACCATTCTTCCCATTATCGATCTGGCGCACAAACTCAGACTGAGCGCCGCACGATCACGATGTGACGTGATCATCGTCGTTGCATGTGCAGGGCGGCTCGCGGGTTTTGCTGTTGACCGGGTGGCCGATATATTGACTTTCGCCCCAGACGCGCTCTCGCCACCACCCGCACTTGCGAACACCGCCATTGCGGCTGGCCTTTCCGGCATGATCCTTGCAGAGGGCCGTTGCCTTCCAGTGCTTGACGCAACGCGCCTGATGCCGCAGCAGAACCGGGACCGGCCATGACCACACTGTCGCGCGAATCTGACGAACTGCGCGCTCTGGCGGATATTGCAGCCATCGCCCGATCCGTAGCCGGACTTTCGCCTGAAGCAACCCGGCCCGATTTTTTGCGCGCCCGCCTGTCCGCCCGGATTCGTGCGGTCAAGTGCACAGACTTTCGCAGCTACGTGCGGCTGATCAGCCCTCCGGAAGCGGGGCTGGAACGCCAGCGGCTGATCGGTGCGTTGACCACCAACCATTCCGCCTTCTTCCGCGAACCGCACCATTTTGTACGTCTGCGGCAAGACCTTCTGCCACCGCTGCTGGATCAGGCGCGGGCTGGCGCGCCGCTGCGCTTTTGGTCCGCTGGCTGTGCCGCCGGTCAGGAACCCTATTCGCTGGCCATGACAACGCTCGACCTCATGCCGGATGCCCACCGTTATGATATCCGCATTCTGGCAAGCGACATCGACCCATCCATTCTGGTCCGCGCCCGATCCGGTGTGCTTTGCCAGGCCTCCTTGACCAGAATCGCTGCCCATGACGCATTGCACCATGCGAAAGTCGATGCAAAGCCACCGGTCCTGCGGCCCGAGGTCAGGGCGCTGGTCCAGGTCCGTCACCTCAACCTCATGTCCTCTTGGCCCATGCGCCGCCGCTTTGCCGTCATCATGTGCCGCAATGTTTTGATCTACCTTGCTCCAGATGCGCGCGATCGTCTGCTTGCTCGCTTTGCCCACGCACTGGCTCCGGGTGGTTGGCTGTTCCTTGGTCACGCCGAACGGCTCAGCGGTCCGGCCATCACACAGTTTTCTGCTCGCGGAGGGACAGCCTTTCAGCTTTCGGTGGCCCGCGATGCCTGAATATCCCCGACAGATCGACAGCGTTCGCCTTGGCGCGCTTGCGGAACGGATCAGCGCCGAATTGGAGCTGCTTCTGGGCCTTTCAATTGAGTTGCAGGATGCAATGTCCGGCTGTGCCGTCCGGCCCGGTCCCGAAGCGAAGACACTGGTCGCTTTGCAGGGCATCGACCGCATCACCCAGGGTCTGTGCGATCTGGCCCGTCTTACGCGGGAAATCGGCCTGCGCACTCCCGGCGGTGTCTATCTCGACCGACAGCCATTGGATGCGGGCCTGCGCCTGCGCGAACTTTCGCTGCGACTCTTGCCACCGGAAGACCCCCTTTTGCCCGCCGCCGCCAATAGCCCCGCCGCCCTTTTGGTGCGCGATCCCGGTGACGTTATGCTGTTCTGACAGGGTGCCACAAAGGAAACTCATCACGCACTCTCTTCACGCACCACCACGGCAATACTTGGGTGATGGACCTCGGCGGGCAGCGCGCCACAGATCATAGCGGCATCACCTCGGTGGTCAGTGCCAGGATCTTGTCAGCCATTTGCGAAAGCGGCACTTCACATTCCGCCGCGCCAAGGCGCAGGGCGGCGCTAGGCATTCCGAACACCACCGAACTTGCAGCGTCCTGACTCAGGCAACATGCGCCCGCCCGCCGCAAGGCCAGCATCGCATCAGCCCCATCCCGTCCCATCCCGCTCAGCATGACGGCAAGGATTCTTGGCGCCATTGGCATGGCCGAGGCGAAAAGATGCGCAACCGATGGGCAAGGCCCCGCGACGTCTCGTGTCAACGTCAGCGACGCACCACCCAAGGCCGAGACAGCCACGCCCAGATGCGTCTGTCCGCCCGGCGCAATATAGGCATGTCCAGGCGCCAATCGTATGCCGTGTCTTGCCAGTGACACCCTCATCCCGCCCTGACCATACAGCCGCGCCGCCAGTCTTTCGAGAAATGGCTCGGGCATGTGCTGGCTGATCAGCACCGGGGGGCCGTCGCCCCCCAGCGCCGGAAGCAAACGCTCAAGGGCCTGAACACCACCGGTCGATGCGCCAATCAGCACGATCCGCCCGTTCCACCTTCGCTTTGGCGCAGCTGGCTGCCCTGCCCTAGCCGCAAAAGCGAAACCAGCATTGGGCTTGGTGCGGGCTGCCTCCATAAGCTGGTCGGCAAACCCTGATGGGCCGGGCCGGAAACGTGCCTGACATTTGTCCAGACATGCCACGGCACCAAGTGACAAAGCCGTGGTGACCAGACAGCTTTCCCGCCCGCTCAGGCCAGACAGTATCACCACCGGCATCGGCCGCAGCCGCATGACACGGCGCAGGAATTCAATCCCATCCATGCCCGGCAGGTCTATGTCCAAGGTCATCACATCGGGCGCACTTGCACGAATGGCCGTCCGCGCCTCTAATGCAGAACCTAACGCGCCGACCACCATGAAACGACCATCAGCTTGCAGATACTGCACCAGTCGCGCCCGCTGGCTTTCGGAATCCTCGACGACCAGGACCCTGACTGCGGTCCTGCACGGCAGATGCCCGTCGCCGGCCCACTCCGGTCCGGAACCGACGCTGCAGGCGCCGTCTCCCTGGACCGTCCTTTCAGAACTCATCCCAATCTTCCAAGGCGTCACTTGCTGCTTCTGCCTTGATCAGCCTCTGCGCCCTGTCACGCCCGACATGCAGAGCGTTCGTTGCGCTGCGTTTTTCTGGCCGAAAGGTCTGGTCCTGCTCGCGTGTTTTGGCGCTCACCTCCGGCACCCGAAATCGCCCCATAGTGCTGGCAAGGCTTTCAGCGCCCGCCTGCAGCCGCCGCCCGACAACCAGCGTCTGACCAAACAGGACCGTGTTTTCCTGCGTCATGTGGTCAATCTGATTGACCGCCGTGTTGATTTCGGCCAACCCGGCCGACTGTTCCTGTGCCGATGCGGCGATATCCGCCATCCGCGCCGCGATATGATTGACCGAACCAACAATCTCTCCCAATGCTTGGCCGGTCTGATCCACCAGCCCCACGCCACGCCGGACTTCGGCCGAGGCATCAGAGATCAGGGCGTCGATTTCGCGTGCGGCGTCCGAGGATTTCTTGGCCAGCGCACGCACTTCGTTCGCGACCACGGCAAAACCGCGCCCTGCGTCACCTGCGCGTGCGGCCTCGACCCCAGCATTCAGGGCCAGCAGATTGGTCTGAAAAGCAATATCGTCGATAACGCCGATGATCCGCGCGATCTTTTCCGAAGACCGCGTAATTTCGCCCATCGCGGCAATGGCCTCGCGAACAATCAGCGCCGACGCTTCGGCAGACCCGCGCGCCGTGGTGACAATGCCGTTTGCCTCGCTTGCCCCCTGCGCAGCCGAGCGCACCGAAATGGTTAGCTGATCCAGCGCCGCCGCCGTCTGCTCCAGGGTTGCCGCTTGCCGTTCGGCGCGCCTTGACAGGTCGTCGGATGAATGTGCGATTTCCCGCACCTCTTCCTCAAAGGTGGCCGCATGTGCCATTACCCCCCCAATCGCGTCGGCAAGACGATCAACCGCATGGTTGAAATCGCTACGCAGTGTCTCGTATTCGGGGGCAAAGGCACATTTGATATGTGCTGCCAGATCTCCACCCGACAAATCACTCAGACCCAGGCGCAGGGCTTCAACCACCTCTGCCTGCGCCGCCTCCATACCCCGCCGTCGTTCTTCGGCCGCACGCAATTCCGCTTGCGCCACCGTCACGTCAGATCCCATCAGCAGCACCTTCAACAGCCGGCCATCACGGTCGTGCACCGGCGAAAGACCTCCATCGACAACCGCCTTCGAACGGCCAGAGAACTGAATGTGGAAACGGCCGAAGATCGATTCCCCCGCAAGGATCCGGGCAAGAAGATCCCTTGTATTCTCTGTGTCCGCTGAACCCATCAGCCGATCAAGTGGCAAGCCCGCCAGTTCGTCCGGCTGCGCCGCAAGAAGCTTGCAGATCTTGTCGTTTGCCTTCAAAAGCACGCCGCTGTCGTCAAACTCGGCGGTGGCCAGATTGCGGTCAATCGCCCCCAGAACCGCCTTGTTCATCTGCTCTACCGTTACATCGCGCCATTCGACAACATAGCCGATGCAGCCCTGCCCCTCCATCACGACGTCATTGATATCCAGCGCAAAGCGCGCGGCACCCACCTGCATTTCCGCTTGATGGCGAAGACCGTCGCCTTCGGAAATTATGCCACGCTCCCGGTCGTGGGTTGTGTGCAACATGTCCATGCGGCGCCCGACCACCTTTTCCGGGTCGAAATCCACCGCCACTTTGCGAAACTCTGCCGCATGTTCAACGAACAGCCGCAACGCGGATGGGTTGACATAGCTGATGCTGAATGCCCGATCCATGATCATCAGGGCAGCTGACGAACTTTCAAACGCGGCCCCCTTGAAAGCGCCGATGCGGGCCTGTTCTGCGGCCCCGGCCAGACTGTCACGAAAAGTCGACAGTGCTTTGGCGATGTCGCCCACTTCGTCGCGCCGCCCCAGTCCGGGGATCGGCAGGCCGTACCGGCCACCTGCAATCCCGGCCATCGCATCGACGGCGCCGGTCAGCGGGCGTGCCAGATTTCGCGCAAGCAAGAAAACCACAAGCGCCAATCCCGCCACCGACAGAACCGCCCCCAGCAGCATCGTGCGCAGCATGCCGTTCACAGGCCGGATCAGTTCTGCCTGCTCCTGTTCCAAGACCAGCGCCAGATCAAGACCCGGCAATGCGACATGCCCGGTTATCAAAAGCGAAGGCACACCATTCAGCCCCGGCTCATGCGTGATGACATGTTCCTCCTTGAAGGCCTGCTCAAGCGCCGATGCCGTGCTTTTTCTGGCCAACGCCAGATCTTTCGCCTCTGTCCCGACGTCAGACCGCAGCTTGTGATCGCGCCCGACCAGATAGGAAAGTACCTGAAGTTCCTTGCCATGCTGGCGCGACAGAATCGTGTTCATCTGGGCAACCGAAAGCTGAAAGATCAGGGCGCCCACCACACGTCCCCCCGCTGTGCGGATCGGCGTGGCGGCAAAGCTGGCCAATTCACCGTTCGATGCCCCATAGGGTTGGAAATCCGAAAATGCGGTATCCGCATCCGGCCGTTGAAGAACCTGCCGAACAATCTTGGTCAGTGCGGACGAGCCATTTGACCCCGTGAGGATGTTCTGGCCAAAGTCGGCCTCTTTAGCGACCGAATAGAGTACGCGACCTTCGACATCTACCAGCAGAACATCGTGGTAACGCTTTGCATGAAACAACGACACGAAACCCTGATGGTAGCGGGCGTGAGCGATGCCGTAATCCGAAACCTCATCAAGCCGATCCAGCTTGTAGCGTTCATCCGCCGGATAAGGGTTCTGCAAGATGAAGCGCGTTCGCAGAAACTCGGGGGCGGTCGGGCCAAGCTTGTCCAACGCCTGCGAAAACTCTCGCACGGCCCGAAGCGTCAAGGGGCTTCCCGCCGTCGACCTCAAGTCTGAGCTAACACCATCAAACCAAGCCTCAAGCTCAAGCAACTTTGCATTTACGGCGGTCTGCATGCGCGCGGACCCGGCATCCATCAACGCTTCGCGCGCGGCGTGGTAGGCGGTGGCCCCCATCGCCAGAAGCGCGATCAGGGCCAGAGACCCAAGAATGATCGGCAGCTTGACCGCCAGCCTTAGATTGTCCAACACGCGCATGACCGCCCTTCTGACCGAAGTGGAACGATCCAGAGCGACGTTCCCGGCGACATGAAAGCGCACGAGCAGTGAAGATTCGTTTAACCCCGTTCAGCCCCGCAGTGTAGGGCGCAGATAGTCGACCAGCATGGCGGTAGATCCATCTTTGTCGGCAGCGCTTTCTCGCCCCTCAAGCACCGGTTGCAACGCCAGTGCCAGCTCTTTTCCAAGCTCCACCCCCCACTGGTCATACGAGTTCAGTCCCAGAATCACGCCTTCGACAAAGACGCGATGTTCGTAAAGCGCGATGATCTGCCCCAGGACGAAGGGCGTAAGTCTGGGATAGAGCAAGGTCGTGGAAGGCCTGTTCCCCGGAAAGACCCGGTGGCGGGCCTGACGGTCCAGTTCGGCCCCGGTCAACCCCTTGTGCGCCATGATTGCCCGCGCCGCATCAAGGCTGCGGCCTTTCATCAGGGCTTCAGACTGGGCCAGGCAATTCGCCATCAAAAGCAGATGCTGATGGGCCAGATCAGGCTCATGCCCTTCGCGCGCCAGCAAGAATTCGCACGGCACCACGCGCGTGCCCTGATGGATCAGCTGATAGAATGCGTGCTGACCATTGGTGCCCGGCTCTCCCCAGACGATGGGGCCGGAATGATAGGGCAAATCCACTCCGTCCATACCCACTCGCTTGCCATTGCTCTCCATTTCCAACTGCTGAAGATATGCGGGCAGACGGGCAAGCCGTTGATCATAGGGCAGAACAGCGCGGGTTGCATGGCCGCAGATCTGGTTGTGCCATATCCCGATCAAGGCCAGAAGCACCGGCAGGTTTTCGCTGAAAGGGGCCGCGCGGAAATGGGCATCCATCGCCGCACCGCCCGCAAGAAAGTCGTCAAACCGGTCCGGCCCGATCGCCAGCATCAGGACAAGCCCCACCGGCCCCCACATGGAATAGCGCCCTCCGACCCAGTCTTCAAACCCGAAGACCCGAGCGCCGTCTATCCCAAAGGCCGCAGTCTTCTCGGCTGCCGTCGACACCGCCGCGAACTGCGCTGCCGGGTCGGCCACCGTTGCCGCCATCCAGCGCCGTGCGGTTTCTGCATTGGTCATTGTCTCGATCGTCGTAAAGGTCTTCGAGGCGACGATCACCAGTGTGGTCTTCGGGTTCAGCCCACGTAACACGTCGCGCACATGCGCCCCATCGACGTTCGATACGAAATGCGCCCGTGGCCCGTCGACATAGGGCGAAAGGGCAATGCAGGCCATCGCCGGGCCCAGATCGGAACCGCCGATCCCGATATTGACCACATCGGTGATCCTGCCTCCTTGCCCCTGAAAGCGACCCTGCCTCACGTCATCGGAAAAAGCCCGCATCCGTGCATGCGTCGCGCGAACCGCGGGCATCACGTCAGCACCGTCAACGGTCACGCAGCCGCCAGGATTGCGCAAGGCGGTGTGCAGAACCGCGCGCCCTTCAGTCTCGTTGATCTTCGCACCCGAAAACATCGCATCGCGCTTGGCCGCCACGCCCGACGCCTCTGCGAGCCGGATCAAAAGATCCCGCCCGACCTTATCAAGCGTCGTCTTGGAATAGTCGAACAGCATCCCGTCCGTCTGGGCAGAAAAATCGGCGGCCCGCTTGCGGTCGTCGAACATGCTCAGGATCGAGCGGCCGGAGGTCTGTTCTTGATATGTCGTGAGATCGTCCCAAAGGCTCATTATTTCCTCATTCCGTCCAATGGACGGTCGCATTCGCCAGAACCGCACGGATCGGCGCATCTTCGGTGGGCAGGGTTGCCGCTCGTTCCAAGGCGGCCCGCTTTTCGGCCCCGGTGATCAGAATGTGAATGGCCATCGCATCGGCAAGCACGCGCGCCGTCAACGTCACCCGGGGTTCCCCCGCGGCTGCGGACCTTATCGGCAGAAGGATCGGCGCATCGGGGGCCAGCGCCTCTGCCAGACGGTCTGCCCTGGGGAAAAGCGATGCTGTGTGCATGTCCGAACCCATCCCCAACAGCAGAACCGAGATTGGCAGGTGCGGTGACAGGGCGGTGGCCAGCCGCTCCAACGCAGCCTCGGGTTCCGGGGTGTCGGCGTAAAGCGGCACAAGACCGGCTTTCTGTGCTCTTCCTCTCAAAAGCCGCTCGCGGATCAGCCGCGCGTTCGAACGGGGATGATCTTCCGGAACCCAGCGTTCGTCATTCGGAAAGACTGTCACCCGATCCCACTCCAGCGCCAGTCCCGACAAAGTGTCAAACACCGGCCCCGGCGTGGTGCCCCCGGGCACAGAGAAGCTGACACGTTCATTCTGACGCAGCGCCATGGTCAGGTCACTGGCCAACTGATCGGCCAAAGCGAACATCAACATGTCGCGGTCAGGATAGGCCTGAAACTTCACTCGCGTATCTCCCGCCAGCGGCGACCGTCCCTGTGCAAAAGCATCAACGCATCCTCCGGCCCACTTGATCCAGGATCATAGGCCTTTGGCCGGTCCCCGCGCGCCTCCCATCCGGCGATCACCGGATCGGTCCAGGCCCAAGCCGCCTCCACCTCATCACCGCGCATGAAAAGCGTCTGGTTGCCGCGGATCACATCCATGATCAGCCGCTCGTAAGCATCGGGAATATCGGCCCCGTCTTCGCCCAAGGCTTCGGCAAAGGACATGTCCAGCGGCACTTCGGTCAGACGCATGCCGCCCGGACCCGGCTCCTTGATCATCACCGAAAGGGTCATCCCTTCGTTCGGCTGCAAGCGGATCGCCATCACATTCTCGCGCCAGCCTTCGGCGTCACCGAAGATCGAATGCGGAACTTCCTTGAAGACGATGGCAATCTCGGACGCGCGTGCGCGCAGCTTCTTGCCAGTTCGCAGATAGAAGGGCGTGCCCTTCCAGCGCCAGTTGGCGATATTCACCTTCAGCGCCACATAGCTTTCCGTGGTCGATGCCGGGTTTTCGGCGTCTTGTACATAACCCGGCGCGTCCTTGGTGGCCCGGTACTGGCCGCGCACAATATCCTCGGCCCCGACCGGTTCCAGCGCATGGATAACCTTCAGCTTTTCGTCGCGCACCGCGTCAGGGTCAAACCGGTAGGGCGCCTCCATCGCGATCAGGCACAAAAGCTGCATCATGTGGTTCTGGACCATATCGCGCATCGCGCCTGACTTGTCGTAATAGGCCCCTCGTCCGCCCACCCCCACTGTCTCAGCCACAGTGATCTGAACGTGATCGACATGGCGCGCGTTCCACAAGGGTTCGAACAGGATATTGGCGAAACGCACCGCCATCAGGTTCTGGACCGTCTCTTTTCCAAGATAATGGTCAATCCGATAGATCTGCTTTTCCGTGAAGTGCGAGGCAAGCGTGGCATTCAGCGCCCGGGCCGTCTCCAGATCGCGGCCAAAGGGCTTTTCAACCACGATCCGCGCCTCTGGCGTCGCGATGGCAAAGCGGTGCAACCGCTCTGCCAGATCGCCGAAAAGCGCCGGCGCCACCGAAAAATAAAACGCCTGCACCACACCGTCGCGCATCGCCACTTTCAGCCGATCCCAACCCGCATCGCCCTTCGCATCAATCGCCACATAGGTCAAATGGTCCAGAAACCGCGCAACCAGATCGCCCTGGCGCTTCCCTGCGTCAACGAATTCGGTGATCGCGGCCTCGGCCAGCAAACGAAAGCCCGCATCATCCATTTCGGCCCGCGCCGCGCCAATGATCCGCGCCCCTTCGGGGATCTGTCCGCCGACATAGCGCCGATACAGCCCCGGCAGGATCTTGCGCTTTGCCAGATCACCCGTTGCGCCAAAAACGACAAGATCGAAGCTTTCCACCGGAATGACGCGCGAGACCATATTACCCTCATCTTCGAAGCGGCCCGTCGGCGCCACAATAGTTAGCGCTAACATGAGGCTCTTTAACGCCTTCCCATATTCAAGTCTAGCATTGCTTCAACTGGCACGCCAACCCGGCTAAACCCCGCGCGCGATAAAGTGCTACGCCCGCAGCCGCACCCCAACGAAAAAGCCCCTTCGGCCCGCTTGACTGCGCGCGCCTGCTCGCTTACCTGTCTGCCCGTCGCGGGTGTAGCTCAATGGCAGAGCAGCAGCTTCCCAAGCTGAATACGAGGGTTCGATTCCCTTCACCCGCTCCATCCCCTTTCCTCTGGCCTCCTGCGCACGCCCCGGCTATGTCCTTGCTGTCATCATCAGGAGGATCCGATGCCCGAAATCACCCGCATTGAACCCGGCAAGCGCATGTCGAACGCCGTTGTGCATGGTGGACTTGTCTATCTTTCCGGCGTGGTCGGCACGCCCGAAGGCGACGTGACCAGCCAGACCCGCGAAATCGTGGCCGAGATTGACCGGCTTCTGGCACTGGCCGGATCGGACAAGACCCGCGTGTTGCGCGCGCAGATCTGGCTTTCCGACATCCGCACCTTTGACGAGATGAATGCTGTCTGGGACAGCTGGGTCATCCCCGGACAGGCCCCAGCCCGCGCCACCGGCGAAGCGCGGCTTTACTCGCCCGAATGCAAGGTGGAAATCATCATCACGGCAGTTCAGAAGTAACTCCCCGTCGAGGGCCACCGTCACAAGGCGGTGGCCATCACACACAGAATCTCGAACATCAGCGACGCACCCAGCCACGCAGTGTTGCCCGAAGGATCGAACGGCGGCGATACCTCTACCAGATCCGCGCCCACGATGTTCAACCCCTGACATTCCCGCACCACCTGAATGGCCTGAAATGAATTTGGCCCACCCCATTCCGGGGTTCCGGTGCCCGGCGCCACCGCTGGATCGACGAAATCAATGTCATAGGACAGGTAGGCGGGCGCGCTGCCAACAATTTCGCGCGCTTCGGCCATCACGTCCGCCACACCACGAGCAAAAAACTCTTCAATGCGGATGATGCGGATACCGTGCGCCGTGGCAAAATCCGTATCCACATTGTCATAGGTCGTTCCGCGAATGCCGATTTGAACCATGCGTTTAGGGTCAAGAAGCCCCTCTTCGACCGCGCTTCGGAACGGATTGCCATGCGTCAGCGTCTTGCCGCCGAAATAGGCCGGATAAAGATCGGTATGGCTGTCGAAATGCACCAGCCCCAACGGCTTGTCGCGGGCAATGCCGCGCAAGACGGGAAGTGTGCAAAGGTGATCGCCACCCGCCGACAACGGACGCACTCCCCGTCCCTTCAACCCAGCGAAAAAGCTTTCGAACCGCGCCAGCGTGTCCGGCCCGTCCACCGGATTCGGCCCCACATCACCAAGATCGGCACAGCGCGCCAGATCAAAGGGCCGCACCCCGGTCGCCCCGTTCTGCGCGCGGATCATCGTCGAGGCATCACGCAGCGCGCGCGGCCCGTGTCGCGGCCCCGGCCGGTTCGACACGCCGCCATCAAACGGCAGGCCGACAAGTCCGATCTGCACCTCTGCCGCGCGCGGATGTTCGGTCTGAACGTATGGCAGGCGCATAAAGGTGGCGATGCCCGCAAACCGCGGCAGTTCCATCCCGGAAATCGGCGTAAAGAATTTGTCGCTCATCTGCTTCCCCTGTTTCGGGGCAGCTTACGCGGCACGCGCCAAAGGTAAAGCCTCAGGCATCAAGTTCGGCATCCCAGTAAAGGAAATCCATCCAACTGTCGTGCAGGTAGTTCGGCGGAAAGCGACGGCCGGCGTTCTGCATCTCCTCGGGGCCCGGTTGATGCGGCGCACGGCGCAAATGCATGCCTGACTGCTTCAGGCTTTTGTTGCCCTTGCGCAAATTGCAGGGCGAACAGGCGGCGACCACGTTCTCCCAACTCGTCACCCCACCTTTCGACCGCGGCACCACATGGTCAAAGGTCAGATCGCCCTTGGAACTGCAATACTGGCAGCAAAATTCGTCCCGCAGAAAAAGATTGAAGCGCGTGAATGCCACGCGCTTCTGGGGTTTGACATAATCTTTCAGCACGACGACCGATGGTATTCGTATGGCACTGCGTTGGCTTCTGACCACCTGCTCGTATTCCGCAAGAATGGTGACACGGTCCAGAAACACTGCCTTGATCGCCTCCTGCCACGGCCAAAGTGACAGGGGATAATAAGACAGCGGCCGAAAATCGGCATTCAGGACAAGGGCCGGATAGTGTTTCAGCACCGAAGGTTCACGGACAAAGCTTGTCCTGAATTCCGCACCATCTCTTAGGTCGAGCATCAAAGACTTCCTCACTCTGTCGCCCTGAGGCGTCGGAGCGGGAGCCCCCGCTCCTCTCTGTAACACAACTATATCTGGCGTTTTCGCCCTGACAAGCCCCGCTATATGCGGTCCGCAGCACGGAATTGTGACGACACAAACGTGAATCTGCCCCAAAAACGAGAAAGGCGAGGTTTTCCCCACCTTCAGGTCACAGAATGAACGAAAGCCTGCTTACTGGCGTCCACGGACGTTACGAACCGAAACCGAGATCCGTTTTGGTTGCGCGCCTGCGACAAATCCCCAGGACACCAGCGCAAACAGGGCAAAAGCAGCCGTTGCAAACAGATCCATCTGGCCGTCTCCTTCATATTCGTTAAACGGAACGTAACGATTGGGGCAACAATATCAAGACCCGGACAGCCTTTCTTTCAGGAAAGACAGGGCTACAGAAAGACCATCGGGGGCAATCCCGTGGCCCGCGCCCTTCATCACATGCCCATAGGTGTCAAATCCGGCCGCCGTCAGGGCCTGCCCGGCCAACTGCATGTCGGCAAAAGGCACAACCGGGTCGGCGTCGCCATGGATCAGCAGGATCGGTGGTTTCGACAGCGTTTCAACCGCAAGCGATTCCGGGCGCAGAAGCCGGCCCGAAAAGGCCACAACCCCCGCCACTGGCGCGGGTCGGCGGGGAACCACTTGCAAAGCCATCATCGTGCCTTGCGAAAAACCGACCAAGGCCAGTTGGTCAGGCGTCAGCCCTGCCTCGTCCAACCGTTCATCCAGAAAGCCGTTCAGATCATCAGCAGCCTTCAAAAGTCCCGCGCGTGCGGCAGCTTCGCTGGACCCGTCCAGCCACGGGATCGGAAACCATTGCCGCCCATACGGATTGCCCGAACAGGGTTCCGGCGCATCAGGGGCCAAAAACATGGTATCAGGCAAATGCGGCGCCAAAGGATCGGCAAGGCCCAGAAGATCGGCGCCATCAGCCCCATAGCCATGCAGAAACACCACCATCGACCGCGCTTTGCCCGACCGGGCGGCCCTTGTGCCAAACTCCAACGTCCGCGTCATTTTATCCCTTCCCGGCTTTTCGCCACCCGGTAGTAGGCCCAGAGTGCGCGCGCTGCAACCGCTCGCCAGGGGGACCAGTCCACAGCCATCCCGCGCAAGACCGTGTCCTTTGGCCGCTCGGGCAAGTCAAACAGCAGCTTCGCCGCCTCTTGCAGCGCCAGATCGCCCGGCGCAAACACATCGGCGCGCCCCAGCGAAAACATCGCATAGATTTCCGCCGTCCAGCGCCCGACGCCGGGCAAGGCCGTCAGGCGGGCAATCACCTCATCGTCCGGCATCTGGTCAAGACTGGCAAAGTCGAGGCCTGCCCGCGCCAACGCATGCGCATAGCGGATCTTCTGGCGCGACAATCCGCAGGCACGCAGATCTTCTTCACTGGCCACGGCCACCCGTTCGGCCCTGGTCAGCCCCGCACCTTCAAGCCGTTTCCAGATTGCATCGGCTGACGCAACCGAAACCTGCTGACCCATGATGACATCCAGAAGGGCCGGAAAACCACCCTCGTTGCGCCTCAACGGCAAAGGCCCGGTCAGCGCCAGCGCTTCGCCAAAGCGCGGTTCCAGCGCGACAAGCCATTCTGCACCCTCTGCAACGTCACCGGCATCACGGATGATCCGCCCCGCGTATCGGCTCATTCCAGCGGCGCCCATACGCTTTGGCCCCTGACCAGCCACTTACCAAGCTTCTGCTCATCCCGCCATTCGCGGCCTATGTCCTGAACCAGGAAAATGTTCTCTTTGCCAAACAGGAATTTGCACCTGAACTGAAAGGCATAGGCCTCAAGCTCTGGGTTCAGACTGCGGAAGAACTGCTTTTCGGGGTCGAGGGCAGGATTCATCACCGCAGCGGCATGGCGCACGAAATCACCCGCAAAAAACGCCGGCGACGTCGAGAAAGCGTTCAGAAAGACGTCCTCCTCGACACCTTCCGCAGTGCAAACCCGGCGGCGGCAGGTCTGAAAAGCCTTGTTGCGAGTGTTCTTGGTGGCAGTCATGCAGGTCAGGGATTTCACATCCCCGGTAAGTTCAGGCACCACCCGATCAGCCGTGATCGGTTCCAGCACCAGCCAGTCATCCTCCAGATGCAGGACAATATCGCTGTTGGTCTGCTGCCAGACCCGGATGACGGCCGCACAAAAACCCGGCGCTTCGGGCTGAAAGATTCGCGCATCCGGAAAGTAGGACAGGATCAGATCCCGGCACTTTTCCCCATCCTCGGCTGTGCCGCAAAAAGGGTCGATATTGGCAATCACATTGGCAAAGGAAAAGTTCCGGAAAACCTGCGTTTCAAAAGAGGCAAGAGTGCGCGCCAGCAGCGCGGGGCGGCGACCACAGATCAGCACAAGATCAAAAGTGGGTGACATGATGCCCGTCAATATTTTCAAGGAAAAGCATTCGGGCCTTTCTTCAGCACATTCAACCCCGCGCCGCTCAAGTCGAAACCGGAGATCCGCCTGCCTCGCCCGTCAACCAAACAGCTCGCGGCAGAACTCCAGCGCTTCGACCAGCGCATCCACTTCGGCGCGGGTGTTATAAAGCCCGAGCGAGGCCCGGCATGTGGCCGTCACCCCAAGATGCGTCATCAGTGGCATGGCGCAGTGGGTGCCTGCCCGCACCGCGATGCCCTTCTTGTCCAGCACCGTTGATATGTCATGCGCATGGGCAGCCCCCTGAAGGGTCAGGGAAAAGATAGCCCCCTTCCCCGGGGCGGTGCCCTGAACATTCAGCCAGTTCAGCCCCTTGAACCGTTCCTGCGCATAATCGCGCAGGCTGGCCTCATGGGCGGCGATATTCTCCATCCCCAGCCCCATAAGATACTCAAGCGCCACGCCAAAACCGATCTGCTGCACGATCCCCGGCGTTCCCGCCTCGAACCGCATGGGCGGATCGGCATAGGTGACGGTTTCGCGGGTCACTTCCCGGATCATGTCGCCGCCGCCCAGGAAGGGGCGCATCTCCTCCATCCTGTCCCGCGCGATCCAGATCGCGCCCGAACCCGAGGGGCCGTAAAGCTTGTGCCCGGTGATTGCGTAGAAATCGCAGCCGATGTCGGGTACCGATACCGGCGCATGAACAGCGCCCTGCGACCCGTCCACCAGAACCGGCACCCCCCGCGCCCGCGCACCCTTGCAAATCGCCGTCACATCGACCCGCGTGCCGGTGACGTTCGACATCTGCGTAACCGCCACCAACCGGGTCTTCGGCCCGATCGCCGCAATAACCTTTTCC
>CANJQT010000055.1 GCA_947476475.1 Paracoccaceae bacterium
CCACATGATCGAAACGATCAACAAGCTGGTGCGCACCGGGCGTCAGATGCTGCACGAAATCGGCCGCGAACCCACGCCCGAAGAA
Organism: Paracoccaceae bacterium; assembly: GCA_947476475.1. Classification (GTDB taxonomy): domain Bacteria; phylum Pseudomonadota; class Alphaproteobacteria; order Rhodobacterales; family Rhodobacteraceae; genus TMP-24. The sequence continues at coordinate 86 of CANJQT010000055.1, forward strand.
CTGGCCGAAAAGCTGCAGATGCCGCTGGAAAAGGTCCGCAAGGTGATGAAGATCGCCAAGGAACCGATTTCGCTCGAAACCCCCATCGGCGACGAGGAAGACAGCCAACTTGGCGACTTCATCGAAGACAAGAACGCGATCCTGCCCTTGGACAGTGCCATTCAGGAAAACCTGAAGGAAACCACCACCCGCGTCCTCGCCTCGCTCACCCCGCGCGAAGAACGCGTGTTGCGCATGCGCTTTGGTATCGGGATGAACACCGACCATACGCTGGAGGAAGTCGGCCAGCAGTTCAGCGTGACGCGGGAACGGATCCGCCAGATCGAGGCGAAGGCGCTCAGGAAGCTGAAGCATCCGAGCCGGTCGCGGAAGCTGCGGAGTTTCCTGGATCAGTGAGATGAGGGCGCCCAGTGGGCGCCCTTTCTATTTAGTACGTCCACCAAAACAAAGGCGCGTTGATCGGTCATTACGCCATCGCGCGGGGTCATCGCCCCGCGCGGCGCGGCTGGGGCCAATCGGGCCGGGTAACGCGCCACTGGCGCTTTACCTGCCTGCCCTCTGTCTATGTTCTGGGAGTTCTGGTCTCAGGTCCGCGGAGGCGTTTAGGGCGCATCACCCAACACGCGCCAAAGCGTTAAAATCTGGTTAAAATAAAACAACAACCATTTGAAATATAATGATGTTTACATTTGTCCGAGTTCGGACATTCTCCCGGATGACCGGATTTACCCGCCAATCCCATAACTCACTCCGCCGCCGCCTCCCTCAACGCCGCCGCGATGATCGCCGGAACCTCTGGCCGCGCGCCAAGGGGCGCCAGACACGGCCCGGGGAAACCCGCGCCGGTCAGCGCCTCTGGAATATCGGTCAGCACATGTCCCCAGCGGGCAACAAACAGCGGCAGGCAGATGGCCCGGTCGCCCACGTCTGCGGCAACAGACTGCAACGAAGGCTCTTCCTCGATGAACCCAAGCCGAACCTCGCGAAAGGCCAGTGCTGCCCTGACCGCGTCGGCGATCCGTTCGGCTGCCGCGGCCGGTGCCCGGCTGCGCCCTGATCCGTGCGCCGCCAGCACCAGAACCGTCTCGGCGATCCTCCACTCCCGCCCCAGAATCGCCATCCGCGCGGCCCGGATTGCCAGATCGGCAGTGGCTTTCATCGTGCCAAAGGCGGGCAGCCGGGTCAGACCCGGCGCCCCTGCTGCTGCCAGCCGTTCGGGCAGGGCGGTGCGGGTGAACCAGCCTTCGGCCATGAAGAACGGCAAGACCAATGGCGATTCCAGATGCGCCAGCGCCCGTTCCAACGCGCCGGGGGCGGCCAGCGTCGCCGACCCAAGCCGCCAGCCCGGCATCAGCGCGGCCACGGCTGCGGTCAAGCGGGAAAGATCGGCCTCGGCGGGGTCCGGGTCCGACGGTTGGCCGTGGGCCAGGATCAGGGCAAAGCGGGTCTGGGTCATCCGCGCACACTAGCCATAACGCCGGGCAGGGTCCATCTGGTCACTCTTGCGCCAGTGCCACCGATTTCAGGATCGCGTGACATTCAACTCCCGGTTCCAGCCCAAGGGCGGCAACCGACCGGCGGGTGATCCGCGCCCGGATCGGGGTGCCGCCACAGGTCAGGGTGATTTCGGTCGCTGCAGGCCCGATGTCACGCAGATTTTCGACCCGGGCGGGCAGGATGTTCAGGGCGCTCAGCCCCTCTGGCCGGGTGCGCGCAACCATCACATCCCGCGCCCGCACCAGCAGGCGCAGGGGCAGGCCGATGGTGTGGGCAGGTAGGGCGGGAACCAGCAGGCTGCCGCCAGCAAAGGTCAGGCGGCTCAGGCCATCCGGTTCGATCTGCTCATGGTGGGCCTCGATCAGGCTGCCGGGCTCTTCGCCCCCAAACGCCGCCGCCGCTTCTGCATCGGCCAGTATCAACCCGGTCGGACCAAAACCCACAACCTTGCCATCCGCCAGCGCAAGCACATGGTTTGCCAAGCGCGCCACCTCGGCCAAAGAATGACTGACATACAGGATCGGAAAGCCGGCATGATCGCGCAGCCGTTCGATGTGGGGCAAAATCTCGGCCCGGCGGCTGGCATCCAGCGATGACAGCGGCTCGTCCATCAATAGAAGCTGGGGTGCCGACAAAAGCGCACGGGCCAGCGCCACGCGTTGCGCTTCACCCCCGGAAAGGGCGGCCGGGCGCCGGTGCAATAGCGGTTCAAGCTGGAAGTCGCGCACAATCTGGTTCAGGGCCTGCACACCCCCGCCGCGCCGCGCCGCATAAAGCAGATTTCCCGCCACATCCAGATGGGCAAAAAGCCGGGGGTCCTGAAACACAAAGCCAACCCGCCGCCGGTGCGGGGGCAGGAAGAACCGGCCATCCTCCCAAACCTCGCCCTTCAGGCTGATCCGGCCGCCGGTGCGGTCAAACCCGGCGATGGCGCGCAAAAGGCTGCTTTTGCCCGCGCCCGAAGGGCCAAAGACCGCCGTCAGGCCCGCTGCGGGCAGTGTCTGTGTGACATCAAGCCCGAAGCTGCCGCGCCGGTGGCGCAAGGAAAGCTCAAGCCCGGTCATGCCGCGCCGCCCGGGCGTTCAGCCCGTAAAGGATCAGGAGGATGGTGAAGGACAGCGCCAGCAACAGACCCGACAGGATATGGGCGGCGGCATAGTCGATACGCTCTACTTGTTCGTAGATGGCGATTGAAATCACCCTTGTTTCGCCGGGGATATTGCCGCCCACCATCAGAACCACGCCAAATTCGCCCAGAGTGTGGGCGAAGGTCAGCACGGCAGCGGTCAGATAGCCGCGTGCCGACAGCGGCAGGGCGACAGTCAGAAATGCGGCAATCGGGCCTGCGCGCAAGCTGGCGGCAGCCTCCATCGGGCTGCTTCCCAGGCTGGTGAAGGCCGTTTGCAAGGGCTGAACCGCGAAGGGCAGCGAATAGATGAGCGAGGCAAGGACTAACCCGGCAAAGGAAAAGGTCAGCGTGTCGCCGGTCATGCGCATCCAAAAGGCCCCGAAAGGCGCATCGGGGCGAAAGGCGATCAGCAGGTAAAAGCCGATCACTGTGGGCGGCAGGACAAGAGGCAGGGCCGTCAGTGCCTCGACCAGCGGCACCAGACGGGCCCGGCTGCGGGCCAGCCACCAGGCCAGCGGGGTGGCGATGATCAGCAGCAGAACGCTGACCAGCGCGGCGAGCTTCAGCGTCAGCCAGAGGGGGGCAAGGTCTGGCAGGATCATGGGGCCACGTAACCTGCGTCGGCGATCACGGCGCGCGCGGCGGGGCTGCGCAAATAGGCCAGAAAACCGATTGCCACCGCGTTGTCCTTGCCGTGGGTCAAGAGGACTGCATCTTGCAGAATGGGGCTGTGCATATCCTCTGGTACGATCCAATAGCTGCCCGCCAGGTCCGCAAGGCCGGGGGCTGCGACAAAGCCCAGATCGGCGGCCCCGCTTGCCACCATTGTCTGGGTTTGGCCGATGTTTTCGCCCGTAACGATTTGACCGGCAAGAGCGGCGGAAAGGCCAAGATTTTCAATCGTTTCCTTGGCGGCCTTGCCGTAGGGCGCTAGGTCCGGGTTGGCGACCGCGACATGACGCGCAGCGAGAAGGACGGCCTTTGGGTCTGACAGATCGGCGTCCTGCTGCACCGTCCACAACGCAAGAACCCCGCGCGCATAGGTCAAACGGCTGTCCGGAAGGCCGAGGCCTGCCGCGATCACCTTCAGCGGTGTTTTCTGATCTGCGGACAGGAAAGCATCAAAGGGCGCGCCCGTCGTGATCTGCGCGAACAGCTTGCCCGAGGCACCGCTGACGATCGACAGGTCGTCGCCCGATGCCGCCATGTAGCTGGCGGCAAGCTTTTCAGCCGTTGCGGCAAAGTTGCTTGCCACAGCAATTGTGGCGCTTTCTGCCATTGCACCGGTGGGGTTGACTGCGATCAACAAGGCGGCGAGCCAGAGGCGGGGCGTCATGACAGACTCCGTTATGTTCGCACGGGTATAATGACCGCGATCACGCGCCGACAAGCGTTATTTCCGCTCCGACATATCGAATTGCCGGGCCATGGCCAGCAATTGCCCGATCTCGTCCGCACCCGCAGCCACCGCTTTGCCCTGCAGCGCCCTATAAAGCGCCAACGCCTTTTGCCCAAGCGCGGTCAGGGTGGCGCCGCCGTGACCTGCCCCACCGCGGCTGGTTTCGATCAAGGGTGAAGGGAACATCCGGTTCAGCGCCTCGACCAGACCCCAGGCGCGTTTATAGCTCATGCCCATGCGGCGACCGGCTGCGCTGATCGATCCGGTTTCGGCAATGCCCTGCAACAAGTCGGCCTTGCCCGGCCCAAGCCAGCTGCCATCGGGCAAGGTCAGGCGCAGTTTCAGCTTATCCATCATACATCCTCGCGGCTGGCCATGACCCTAGGGCCTTTGCAGGCGGCAGGCCAGCATGGCATCGCCTACAACCGCGGCGGGCGACGCGTCGGCCAATCCGTGGCGCGATGATAGGACGCGCCAGCGCCAAGCACATTCGCATCCGCCCCAATCGGGCCTATCAGTTGCAGCCCCGTCGGCAAACCAGCCGCACCAAAGCCCGCCGGCACACACAGGCTTGGCAAGCCGATCAGCGAAACCGGCACCACCACTTCCATCCAGCGGTGGTAGGTGTCCATTACCCGGCCGTTGATGGTTTGCGGCCAGCGCCAGTCGGCGGGGAAGGGCCAGACCTGCGCCGCAGGCATCGCCAGAAGATCAAACCGTTGAAACAGCCGCGCGGCATGGGCGTACCAGCGTGACCGAATGGTCGAGGCCTCATACACCGCCGCTGCCGACAGGTTCAGGCCGCTTTCAATTTCCCAGATGGTTTCGGGTTTGAGTTGCGCGCGCTTGGCGGGGTCGTTGTAAAGCGCCCGCATCGAACCCGCGTTCAGCATTGCACGCAAGGTGATCCAGGCGTGCCACATGCGTTCAGCGGGATAGGGCGGGGCCAGAGGTTCGACAATGGCGCCCAGCCCCTCGCAGTCACGCAAGGCTGCCTCGCATTGCGCCAGTATCCCCGGCTCGCACGGATAGGCGCCGCCCCAATCGCCCAGCCAGCCAATGCGCAGGCCGCTCATGTTGCGTGGTCCGGCACGGCCAGAATCCAATGCGGGTCTGCCGAACGGGGCTTCCGGGTTAGGGCCAGACAGGGTTTCAAGCAGGCGCGCCAGATCCTCGATGGTGCGCGCCATCGGGCCTTCGGTCGACATTGTATGCAGGAACGTGTCACCCTCGGCATCGTGCGGGACCAGCCCCCAAGTCGGGCGAAAGCCGTAGACATTGCAAAAGGCCGCCGGGTTTCTCAGACTGCCCATCATGTCGGATCCGTCCGCTACCGGCAGCAGCCGCGCGGCCAGCGCCGCTGCCGCCCCGCCGGACGAACCACCGGCACTACGCGACAGATCGTAGGGATTTCGCGTCGTTCCGAAGACCGGGTTGAAGGAGTGCGAACCCTGTCCCCATTCGGGCACATTGGTTTTACCGACGAAAATGGCACCTGCCGCCCGGATGCGCGCGGCCACCAGATCATCCTTCGCAGGCACATGGTTGGCAAAGATCGGCGAGCCCCAGGTGGTTCGCATCCCCATTGTCGCCAACAGATCTTTTACGGCAAAGGGAACCCCGTGCAGCCAGCCGACCGGGGCCGCATCATCAGCCGCCCGCGCCTCGGCCATCAACTGGTCGCCATCGCGCAGCGAAACGATTGCATTAATGGTGCCGTTGACCGTCTCGATCCGGGCCAAATGCGCTGCCATCACCTCGGAAGGGGCGACCTGCCGCAATGCGATCATCTTTGACAGAGTGCTGGCGGAAAGGTCCGTCAGATCCATTCTTTCCCCTCTCACGCCAGACCAAATACTTTTGGGGGGTGCGGGGGGCATATGGCCCCTCGTCCGGATCGGCGGGGGGCCGCCCCGCCTATCCCATGTTCAGATGCCTTGGCGCAAAGCAGGCCTGACCGGCCTTACTTGTTCAGCTCGGTCCAGATCGCTGTGTAATATTCTTGAGCCTTAGGCGGGCAGACCTTCAGAAAATACCCCTTATCCTTCACATCCTCCGGAATGATCAGCTCTGGCGCTGTTTTCATATCTGCATCCATGAAGGCGTCTGATCCGGCAATGCCGTTGGCGTATCGCGCAAAATTCGAAAGCATTGCAGCATTCTCGGGTTGCATAATGAAGTCGACGAACAGATAGGCGTTGTCGGCGTTGGGTGCGTCTTTCAAGATGCCGACACTGTCCATGAAGATCGGGAAGCCTTCTTTCGGAAAGCCGAACCTGATGTCGGGGTTCTGCAAGCGCTGACGCATTGCCGAGCCATTCCAGTCTGAGGTTGCCGCCCATTCATTCTTCACCATCTTGTCGATTGTGGAATATTCCATCGACACCCAGCTTGGTTTTGCCGCCACGAGCAGGTCGCGCACCTTTTTCAGAGCCTCGGTATCTTCCGTGCATTGATCCGAGCCCACATATTTCAGCGCCATCGAGATGACGTCATTCATCTCGGGCACGACATTCAGCTTGCCCTTCAGCTCTTCCGGCGGATCAAGGAAAATGGCCGAGGTGTTGATGTCGCCGTTATAGACCGCGGTATTGACCACGGTGCCGGTCACGCCCCATTGCCAAGGAATCGTATGCGCGCGGTTTGGATCCCACTCGGGGTTGGCCCATTCCGGGGCGATGTTGCCGATGTTCTTCAGGCGGGAATGATCCAGTTCCTGCAGCAGGCCCTTCTCGACATAGATGCCGACAAAGTTGGCGGACGGCACCACCATGTCAAAGCCAGACCCACCCGCCTCAACCTTCGCGAGGGCCTCATCGTTTGAGCTGAAGTCGGTCACCGTCACCTTGATGCCGGTTTCTTTCTCGAACTTATCGAGCATCTCCGGGCTGGTGTAGTTGCCCCAGTTATACAGGTTCAAGACGCCTTCGGCATGGGCGAGTGCGGTCGAGGCAAGCAGCAGTGCGACCGAAGTCATTAGTTTCTTCATCTTCTAGCTCCCTTGTTGGTCGGATTTAGTCTTTCTTTCGCGTTATCAAGAAAAAGACGATCAGCAGCGCGATGGTTAGCGCCAGAAGGACTGTCGAGATGGCATTAATTTCCGGAGTTATGCCACGGCGGAATTGCGCAAGCATGTAGGTCGGCAGGGTTTCCTGCCCGGGCGATTTGACGATCTGGGTGATCACCACATCGTCAAGAGAAGTGACAAATGCCAGCATCGCCCCGGCAAGAATCCCAGGTGCCAGCAGAGGAAGCGTTACCCGTCTGAAGGTCTGCCAATGCGTGGCGTAAAGATCCGATGCGGCAACTTCTAGTGTCGCATCCATTCCTTCAAGTCGTGCCCGGATTGGCAGATAGGCGAAGGGGATGCAAAAGGCTGTATGGGACAGGACCAGATAGGCCAGCCCCTGATAGCCAGTCGCTACCTTGATCCAAGCGAAAAAGATCAACAGCGCTACGGCAGTGACAATCTCGGGGACCATCAGCGGCTGATTGATGGCGACATAGATCAGCGTCTGTCCTCTGAATTTCGCGCGCCGAGTGGTTCCTAGAGCTGCCATGGTCGCCGCGACAGTCGAGAGGGCTGCGGCAAGGAGCGCAACGACCAACGACCTGATGGTCGAGGTTTGCACCTCTTCATTGGCCCAGGCCGTCAAATACCAGCGCCACGAGAAGCCGCCCCAACTGGCCAATGAGTTGGAATCATTGAATGAATAAATAACGATTACCAGAATTGGCAGATATATTGCCGCAAACGCCAGCAAGGCGATCGTATTGAAACCTGGCAGGCGGGTGACGGAAAATCTGCGCTCAGCCATTTGCGGCCCCTTTGCCAAGGGCGCGCACATAGACCAATAGGGCACCTGTCACGACGATGAGCAGGACCATCGACAGGGAGGCGCCAAGCGGCCAGTTCCGCCCCTGGCCGAACTGCAACTCGATGAAGGTGCCGATCATCATGTTTCTGCCGCCGCCCAGAACTTGCGGGGTCACATAAGCTCCAAGGCAGGGAATGAAGACAAGGATGGATCCAGCGACGATGCCTGGCTTCACAATCGGCAGGATTACTCGCCGCAGAACCTGCCAGCGACTGGCGTAAAGGTCATACCCCGCCTCCAGAAGGCGCATGTCGAACCGGTCGACCGCCGCGAACAGCGGCAGCACCATCAAAGGCAGATAGACATAAGTCATACCTATGAAGACTGCCATGTCAGTGAAGATGATGCTGAACGGTTGTTCGATCAGGCCCGTATTCAGAAGAAAACTGTTCAACACGCCTTCCTTGCGAATGATCTCGCCGACGGCAAAAGTCCGGATCAGAAGATTTGTCCAGAACGGAATAGTGATCAGAAACAGCCACAGATTGCGTGCTTTTTCTGGGCGCGTAGCGATAAACCATGCCGTCGGGAACCCAGCCAAAAAGGTCAGGACGGTTGTCAGGAGGGAGAGTTTGATCGACCGCCAGAAAATTGTCAGGTTCGCGTCAGCAAGGCTCAGGGTCCCGTCGAAAATGTCGCGGGTGAACAAGATGCTGGCCCATGCATCGGTCGAAAACTTCCACTCGACATTTCCATATTTTCCAGGGGTCAGAAAGGAATAGATCAGCATAATGAGCAGCGGCCCGATTGCAGCGATCATCAGGATGGTCAGAGCTGGGGACGACAAGAGCCATGCTGCGCGGATGCTGGCTCTGCGGCTGCGTTCTTCGTTGCTTGACATGCCTTCAGTCCCCTAAAATCTGAACTGAGCCGGCGGCGAAGCGCAGACCAACCTTGCTACCCTGTTTTAGTCCGACATCGCCGGACACGGGACTTTGCTGACGCGCCACCACTTCGGACCCGTCGGCAAGCTCCATGTAGCAATGGGTGTCTGTGCCGAAATATACAAGATTGCGGATGGTGGCAGGCAGCGCGCCCGCTTCATCGACCCCGACGATGCGCACTTGTTCCGGCCGCACCGCGAGCGTCACAGCCCCCGAGCGCCCTTCGCTGCCCACAGCCTCGATCTGCCCGCCCGCCTTCAATTTCGTGTGGCCCGCATCTATTATGGCGGGCAGAAAATTCGTCTCGCCAATGAAGCTTGCGACAAAGCGGTTTGCCGGGCGATTGTAGATCTCGCGCGCGCCGCCGATCTGCTGGATATGCCCGGATGACATGACCGCAATACGGTCGGACATGGTCAGGGCTTCTTCCTGATCATGGGTGACGAAGATGAAGGTGATGCCGGTTTCCAGTTGCAGCCGCTTCAGTTCGATCTGCATTTCCTTCCTGAGCTTCAGGTCCAGCGCCGACAGGGGTTCGTCCAGAAGCAAGACTTTGGGCCGGGGGGCCAACGCGCGGGCCAGAGCGATGCGCTGCTGCTGGCCGCCTGACAGCTGGCTGATTTTTCGGCCCGCCATCTTCTCCAGTTGGACCAGTGCCAGCATCCGTTCGGTTGTGGCCGATACTTCTGCGCGCGGCTTGCCTAGCATCTCAAGCCCGAAGGCAATGTTCTGCGCCACTGTCAGATGCGGGAACAGGGCCTAGCTTTGAAAGACTGTGTTCACCGGGCGCTTGTTCGGCGGCAAGTGGGTGATGTCTTGCCCGTTCAGAAGGATCTGTCCGGAAGTCGGGCTTTCAAACCCAGCGATCATGCGCAAAAGCGTGGTCTTGCCGCAGCCCGACGGCCCAAGAAGTGTGAAGAACTCGCCCTGACCGATTGTGATCGACACATTGTCAAGCGCGCGCACCACGCTTTCCCCCTGGCCGAAGTGTTTGGAAAGATTGCGGCCCTCGACTGCGGTCTGAATCAAGTCAATTCCCTCCCCGGAGGATACATTTTGATCATATTTGTGATTTCAGATTCGAAGCAATACAAATTTCCTCCGGGTAAAGTTATTTTAGATCGGGTGGACGTCGATGCGCCCAAGGCTGGGCAGTCTCTAGTTCTGCAGACAAGGCAATCAGCAATTCATCTTCGCCGAAGGGGGCGGCCAGATGAACCCCGATCGGCAATCCATCTGCCGTCCAATGCAGCGGTACTGATGCTGCGGGCTGCCCCGAGGCGTTGAAGGCAGCGCAGAAGGGTGAATAGTCAAAAACCATGCCGGGGCCGGCGCGGTAATGCACGAAATCGCGGGTTTTGTGGGCAAAGCGGCCCACCTGAGCTGGTGGTTCGGCCAGTGTTGCAGACAATAGAATGTCGTAATTGCTGAGAAACCCGGCCATTTCGCGCCCGAATGCATGGATCTTGCCCACGGCATCCAGATAATCTGCTCCCGACAAGTTCGCCGCATAGTCGATGGCCCCAAGGGACACCTGTTCAAGCTCTCCCTCGGCCAGCGGGCGGCCGCGTGCCGCCACCATCTTGCTGACCGAAAGCGCGCTTCCGCACGCGACAATCCGTGTCCACGCCTGCATCATGCCCTTGATGTCAGCGCTAGGGCGCGCGGGTTCAACATGATGGCCAAGGTTTTCCAGCAGCTTGCCCGCCGCGTGAACGGCTGCCTGGCAGTCCGGGTGGATTGGATCGCCCGTCAGGGTTGTATCGCAAAAGGCAACGCGCAGCCTGCGTGGAGGACGTGCCAGCGCGGCTTGGTGGCTGGCCCTGAGAGGCGGGGCGACATAGGGCGCGCCAAGGTCAGGGCCCTGACATGCATCCAGAAATGTCGCCGTGTCGCGGACCGACCGGGTAAGGAAGCCGTCAAGGACCATTCCTGCCCAGCCTTCGCCCACATAGGGCCCGTCTGGCAGCCGCGCGCGTGTGGGCTTGAAGCCGAACAGTCCGCAACAAGAGGCCGGAATGCGAACCGATCCACCACCATCAGACCCGTGCGCCGCGGGCACGATACCCGCTGCAACCGCCGCACCAGCGCCGCCCGAGGATCCGCCCGACGTATGGTCCAGATGCCAGGGATTGCGCGTTGGCCCGCCATAGACGGCAGATTCTGTCGCCGGCCCCACGCCACCTTCTGGTGAGGTGGTTCGACCGAATGTGACAACGCCGGTCGACCGGATCCGTTCAAAAATGGCGCTGTCCCGCGGATACTTCGTGTTGGCAAATAGCCTTGAGCCGTTATGGGATGGGAAATCGACCGCCTCGCACCCGAGGTCCTTCAACAGGAAGGGTACGCCGCGAAACGGTCCGTCGGGCAGGCCCGCCCGGATCGCGCTGCGGGCTACGTCCTCCTGCACCAGAACGACGGCGTTGATGGATGGGTTGCGCGTGACATGGCGTGTAAGCGCGGCATCCAGCAACTCGTCCGCAGTTACCGCGCCATCAGCGACCAACGCCGCAAGCCCCGTTGCATCATAGCTGTCAAAATCATCCATGTGCTTCTCTCCGCGTTTGGAACCAAGACACACCAGTGCTGATCTATCTGCCATGTGCATTTTCGACACGAAACGCCCGCAGCGACAAAATTCTTCAGAAGGTAGATTCCTGGACCCAGAACTTGGGTTGGCCAAAAGAGAAACAATCAGCCTTTTCAGTCGGTTGTTTACACGCTCGTGCTGGCCTCGCGACCAACTGATGCCGGACACTGGCCTGCAGCCCTTGCAGCCCCCGTTGCACGTCACTAAGACTTGCGTAAGCAAAGACCTTTAAGACCACACCCCAGGACCAACGACAGGCAGGCGACGATGAAAGATCCTTATGACCTTTATATGAACACCCTGGTTCCGATGGTCGTGGAACAGACCAGTCGGGGCGAGCGGGCCTATGACATCTATTCGCGGCTTTTGAAGGAAAGGATCATCTTCCTGTCCGGCCCGGTCCATGACGGAATGTCCACATTGATCTGCGCCCAACTTCTGTTCCTCGAGGCGGAAAATCCCTCGAAGGAAATTGCCATGTACATCAACTCGCCCGGTGGCGTGGTCACTTCGGGCCTGTCGATCTACGACACCATGCAGTATATCAAACCCAAGGTTTCGACCCTGGTGATCGGGCAGGCGGCCTCGATGGGGTCGCTTTTGCTGACGGCGGGCGAAAAGGGCATGCGCTTTAGTCTGCCGAACAGCCGGATCATGGTTCACCAGCCGTCTGGCGGCTATCAGGGGCAAGCGACGGATATCATGATCCACGCCCAGGAAACCCAGAAGCTGAAAAACCGGCTGAACGAGATCTATGTCCGGCACACCGGCAACCCGCTGAAGAAAGTCGAAGCCGGGCTGGAGCGTGATAATTTCATGTCGCCAGAGGAAGCAAAGGACTGGGGCCTGATCGACGAGATCATGGCAACCCGCCCCAAAGCGGACAGCGACAAGAAGTAACGATTGGCCGCGCGGTTCTGCGGCACAAAAAATGACGTTGTGATGACCCAGTTGCTGCCCTAATCTTGCCGGAAAGGGCGGCTCCTACTGGGCCCGAACGGTCCGGGCAGACCGCAGAGGAAAAAGATGGCGAATAATTCAGGCAGCGACAGCAAGAACACGCTTTACTGCTCGTTCTGCGGCAAAAGCCAGCACGAGGTGCGCAAGCTCATTGCGGGACCGACCGTGTTCATCTGCGATGAATGCGTCGAACTTTGCATGGACATCATCCGTGAAGAGACGAAGACTTCGGGGCTCAAGGCTACGGACGGCGTGCCGACTCCACGCGACATCTGTAAGGTGCTGGACGATTATGTGATCGGTCAGGAACATGCCAAGCGGGTTCTGTCGGTCGCCGTTCATAACCACTACAAGCGCCTCAACCATTCGTCGAAGTCGAATGACATCGAACTGTCGAAGTCGAACATTCTGCTGATTGGCCCCACTGGCTGCGGCAAGACGCTGCTGGCGCAAACGCTGGCGCGGATCCTGGATGTGCCCTTCACCATGGCCGATGCGACCACGCTGACCGAAGCGGGCTATGTGGGCGAGGATGTCGAAAACATCATCCTCAAGCTGCTGCAAGCGTCGGAATACAATGTCGAACGCGCGCAACGCGGCATCGTCTATATCGACGAGGTCGACAAGATTACCCGCAAGTCCGACAATCCGTCGATCACCCGTGACGTATCGGGCGAAGGCGTGCAGCAGGCGCTGCTGAAGATCATGGAAGGTACCGTCGCGTCGGTGCCGCCGCAGGGCGGGCGCAAACATCCGCAGCAGGAATTCCTGCAGGTGGATACGACCAACATCCTGTTCATCTGCGGCGGTGCCTTTGCCGGGCTGGAACGGATCATCGCCCAGCGTGGCAAAGGGTCGGGGATCGGCTTTGGCGCCGATGTGAAAGACCCTGATGCGCGAGGCGTCGGTGAATTGTTCCAGGAACTGGAGCCGGAAGATCTGCTGAAATTCGGCCTTATCCCGGAATTTGTCGGTCGTTTGCCAGTGCTTGCCACCCTGACGGATCTGGACGAGGCCGCACTGGTCACAATCCTGACCGAACCGAAGAATGCTTTGGTCAAACAGTATCAGCGCCTGTTCGATATCGAAGGCGTGAAGCTGACCTTCACACCTGACGCGCTGTCGGCCATCGCAAAACGCGCAATCAAGCGCAAGACAGGTGCCCGCGGCCTGCGGTCGATCATGGAAGACATCTTGCTTGATACGATGTTCGAGCTGCCGGGTATGGACACGGTCGAAGAAGTTGTAGTCAATCAGGACGCGGTTGAAAGCGACGATGCCCATCCGCTGCTGATCCATTCCGATACAAAGAAAGAAGTGGCATCCGCCCGCTAAATTACGACCTTCTTCTGAAGCATTTCCTGCGCCCGGTCCGCTAAAGGCCGGGCGTAGTTGATTCTTGCAGGTCGGACCACAAGAGGTTCATGCTGGAAAAGAAGAGCGAAAGCCCTGGGCTTATACTTTGAAATGCTTTGACAATTTCAGGCCTTGGCCTTGGTAATTCGAAGCGATGCCGCTGCCGTACAACCGTTCCGGGCGCGTCTGCATGTGTTCATAAACAAGACGACCGACGATCTGGCCGTCCTCCAGAACGAAGGGGGCCTCGTGGCAGCGCACCTCAAGCACCCCGCGCGACCCTTGCCCGCCCGCCGCACCATGGCCGAAGCCCGGATCGAAGAAACCGGCGTAATGCACCCGAAATTCACCGACCATAGCCAGGTAGGGCGCCATTTCGGCCGCATAGTCAGGGGGAATTGTCACGGCCTCGCGGCTGACAAGAATATAGAAGGCGCCAGGGTCAAGGATGATGCGGCCCTCACGGGTGCGCACCTCTTCCCAGAAGTCGGCGGCAGCGTAATGGCCGATCCGGTCAAGGTCAATGACGCTAGTATGCGGTTTGGCGCGGTAACCAACCAGATCACCCGACGCAGGGCTAAGATCAACTGAAAAGCCCAGACCTTCGGAAATGACCGCCTGGCCGCTGACAAGCGGCTCCTGCGCGTTCAGAGCGGCCAGTTCTGTGTCGGTCAGGATCGCCTGCCCGTCGCGAAAGCGGATCTGGTTCAGGCGCATGCCGGGGCGTACAAGGACCGAGAAAGAGCGTGGGCAGATTTCAGCATACAGCGGGCCGCAGTAACCTTGGGGAATGCGGTCAAATTCAACGCCGCCATCGGTAATGGTGCGGGTCAGAAGGTCGAGCCGCCCAGTTGAGCTTTTGGCGTTGGCTACGGCGGTGATTCCGGCGGGCAGCGCCAGTGACTCCATCAGGGGCACGACGTAGACGCAGCCCTTTTCCAGAACTGCGCCTTGGGTCAAATCGACCCTATGCATTTCGAATTCCGCAATCCGTTCGGAAACGGTGCGGCCATGCCCGGCAAGGAAAGAGGCGCGCACCCGGTAAGCCACGGTTCCGAGACGCAGATCAAGGCTTGCAGGTTGCACTTGCGCATCGGTGACGACCGACTGCGCGGAAATGACGCCGCTGGTGATCATGTTGCGGATCGCCGTGTCGGCCAGAACCCCGATTGCCGTCATCCTGTCCTCCGGATAAGCCAAGGCCCACCCCTGTTACAGGATGGGCCTTTGTCGAAATGGTCGGGCCGGTGAGATTCGAACTCACGACCTTCCGCCCCCCAGACGGACGCGCTAACCAGGCTGCGCCACGGCCCGACGCGGCGGTGTATAGGCCGATAAGCAGGGTGGGGGCAAGCGACAAAACGCATCTTGTGCTGTCGCTTCCCGTCTTATTCGTGTGCCGCGCGGCGGCGTTCGTAAACGGCCTTCAAGCGGTAGTAAACTGCAGACAATCCATCGCGGCGCTGGGTAGCCCGCACGGCGGTCATGGCCCGCAGCAGGGCCGCGGCAGGGATCAGCGCGCCCGCCGTCATGGGCGCGTCAAAATGGGTTTCGGCCGCCAGCGGCGCGGCTTGGGCAAGAGTTGCCTGACGGTCACGCTGCAGGTTTACACGCGCTTCCGCGGCTGCGGTCTGATCGGGGCGGCCGGCAAAAAGAGGTGTAGTTGGGCGCCCGAACAGATCGCCATCTGCGGTCTGCACCGGGTCTGGCGGCAGCATGGCGTCCGGTTCGGCCATCTCGGCCACGGGTGCGGGCGAGGGGGGGGGCGGTGTCCGGTGCGGCGCTGTGTCGTCGTCTGCCTCAATATCCAGGCCCGCAATGGTGGCAACATGGCGAACGCCCTGTTCGCGCAGCATTTTCTGGACGCCGCGGATCGTCAGCCCGTCGACATGCAAAAGCTTACGTATCCCGCCCAACAGCGCCACATCGGAGGGACGGTAATAGCGTCGCCCGCCCGCGCGCTTCACTGGCTTGATTTGGGAAAAACGGCTTTCCCAAAACCGCAGCACATGGGCGGGTGTGTCAAGCACTTCGGCGACTTCGCTTATGGTGCGGAAGGCCTCGGCCGACTTGGACATGGGGCTATGCCTCAGCCCTTGTTGCCAGCAGCAACGCGATCTTTCATCAGATGCGAAGGCCGGAAGGTCAGCACGCGGCGCGGATGAATCGGAACCTCGTCGCCAGTCTTCGGGTTGCGCCCGACGCGGGCGGTTTTCGAACGGACCGAAAAGGTGCCAAAGGACGATATCTTCACAGTCTCACCCGAGACAAGCTCGTCCGACATGTGCTGAAGCACACTTTCGACGAGCTGCGCGGATTCATTGCGCGACAGGCCTACAGCGCTATAGACGGCCTCGCTCAGATCCATGCGGGTCAAGGTCTTTTCGCTCATCGATTCCCCCTGTGCCGGTCACGCCGGGTTTTCAATTGGGCGCAGGATGGCTGCAATGAATTTCCGAGTCAATATCAATGACTTGGGAAGGGCTTTTCAGGCCGAAATTCACCAGCGAAGTACGACTGCGCCCCAGGCCAAGCCGCCACCGATGGCTTCGGTAACCAGAAGGTCGCCTTGCTTGATTTGCCCGCGCGCCTTGCCAACTGAAAGCGCGAGGGGAATCGATGCGGCAGAGGTGTTGCCGTGGTCCTGCACCGTGACCACGACGCGCTCCATCGGCACCTGCATGCGTTTTGCGGTGCCTTCGATGATGCGGATATTGGCCTGATGAGGGACAATCCAATCGACGTCAGAGCCGTTTAGCGCCACTTTATCCAATGCCGCGTGGGCTGTTTCGGTCAGTTTTTCAACAGCCTGGCGGAAAATCTGGTTGCCCTGCATCCGCAGATGACCCGCCGCACCTGTCGTTGATACCCCGCCATCGACATAAAGCAGATCCCGGTAGGAACCGTCGGAATGCAGGTCGGTCGCCAAGATGCCACGGTCGGCATTCGTGCCCTGTCCTTCGCCGGCTTCCAGCAGCAGCGCGCCGGCGCCGTCGCCGAACAGAACGCAGGTCGAGCGGTCTTCAAAGTCAAGAATACGGCTGAAGGTTTCGGCGCCGATCACCAGCACGCGGCGCGCCTGACCCGAAAGGATCAGGGCATTGGCATTGGCCAGCGCAAAAACGAATCCTGCGCAGACGGCCTGCACGTCAAAGGCAAAGCCGTTGGTCATGCCGATTTTGGCCTGCACCATTGTGGCCACCGACGGAAAGGTCAGGTCGGGGGTCGAGGTTGCGACGATGATCGCGTCAAGATCGGCGGGCTCAAGGCCCGCATCCACCAAAGCAGCGCGGGCGGCATGCGCAGCCAGATCAGAGGTGGTTTCCCCGTCGGCGGCAAAATGGCGGCGCTCGATACCGGTGCGGGCGCGAATCCATTCGTCGCTGGTTTCGACCTTGCCCTCGAATTCGCTGTTCGGAACCACGCGGGTGGGCAGATAGTGGCCCACGCCCTTTACCACGGCACGCATAGTCATTCAGCGGTTCCGATCTTTTTCCCATCACCCATCGGGGCATCCTGCCCCGACAGCGCGGCAGAGGCAACCCGTGCCGCAAGCCGTTCGGTAAAGCCCAATGCGGCCAGGCGGCGTGCAAGCTGGATCGCCGCCGAAATGCCGGTGGCGTCCGCCGATCCGTGCGACTTGACGACGGTGCCGTTCAGGCCAAGGAAGACCCCGCCATTTACTCGGCGTGGGTCAATCCGCTGTTGAAGACGTTTAAGCGCCCGCATTGCCAGCAGCGCGCCGATCCTGGAAAACACAGTGGACCCAAGCGCCTCGCGCATGAATTCGCTGATCAGCTTGGCGGTGCCCTCACCTGTCTTCAGCGCGATGTTGCCGGTAAAGCCGTCGGTCACGATTACGTCGACCCGGCCGGAGGGCAAATCATTGCCTTCGACAAAGCCCACATAATCGAACCCGCCATGGCTGGACGCGGTGGTGATCAGTTCCTGGGCTTCCTTGATTTCGCTGCGGCCCTTGTGTTCCTCGGTTCCGACGTTCAGCAGCCCGACACGGGGCCGGGCCAGACCCAACCCGTTGCGGGCATAAGAGGCGCCCATCATCGCATATTGCAGAAGATCTGGCGCTTCTGCCTTCACGTCGGCGCCCACGTCCAGCATGACGGCAAATCCATGGGGGGCGCGGCAGGGCCAGAGGCATGCGATAGCAGGGCGGTTGACCCCCGGCAGCTTGCGCAGCCGGATCATAGATACGGCCATCAGCGCGCCGGTGTTTCCGCACGATACTGCGGCAGCGGCGCGGCCAGCCTTGACGGCGTCCAGCGTTGACCACATCGAGGTGTTCTGCCCGTGGCGCATGACCTGGCTGGGTTTGTCATCCATCGTCACCACGCCCTCGGCATGGCAGATGGTGGTTCGCGCCGCCAGTTCAGGGCGCATTGCGATCAGCGGTTCAAGCACCGCTTCAGGCCCGTGGACCAGAAATTCCAGATCCGGGCACTGGGAAAGGCTGTCAGCCATACCAGCAATAACGGCGACCGCACCGCGATCGCCGCCCATTGCATCAATGGAAATGACGATTCGGCCCGGATGGCGCGCCGCCGTGCTGTCACCCGCTGGGGTCTGCTCTGACGACATGTCCGGGACCGATCCCGCAGCTTACGCCGCGGCGTCGTCCAGATCGACTTCCGCCGCCTGAGCGACGATTTCCTTGCCATCATAGTGGCCACAGGCGCCGCAAACGTGGTGCGGACGCTTCAGTTCGCCACAGTTCGAGCATTCGTTGGGGTTCGCGGCAACCAGAAAGTCATGCGCGCGACGCATGTTACGACGGGACCGCGTGGTGCGGTTCTGAGGGACAGCCATGTCTCAACCTCGGGTTATTGGGGGCCTAAGCCCCGGATTTCCAGGGGTTTCATCACTGGTTGCCAACATGCGACCGGGTGCGAACCCAAGATTCAAGCGAGGCCGGGAACATACTGCGATTCCGGGCAGGCGCAAGTGTTTTCTGACGTGTTTCTGACCGTCTGCCGCAATGCGGCAACGCTGACGTATCAACGGCTCAACAATCACTCGGGTTTCTTCTTCAAAAGATCAGCAAGTCCCGAAAAAGGCTTTATTTTTTCGTCCGTCAATGCATCGCTTCCTTCTGCTCCCTTGACGAAACCTTCAAAGACCGCCCCTTCGGCTCGTGGGTAAAGCGGCAGCGCCAGCGCCAGTGCTTCGGTCAGAACCGCGCCCGCATCGATCACCTCCGGCAGGGGCTCGGTCGTATCATCCTCGGGCATTTCCGCCTCTTCCCCTTCGGGGGCCTGCCAGTCGGCCAGATAGCGGCGAACAACCCTTTCCTTCACCAGCCCCGGCACCGGGGCCAGGGTGACGATGCAGGCCTGCACCACCTGCGCCTCAAGATCGGCCTCCAGCACGAAGTCTGACCGGCCGACCGGCCTGATCTCGCCACGCAAGCGAACTGCGGGCAGATCGAGCAGCCCCAGGTCGGTGGCAATCGCCGCGCGCTCTGCCGCGCCAGGGGCCAGATCGAAACGCGTCGGCTTGCGCTGCGCGAGGGCGGCGCGACGGAACGGATGGGAATAGGGTGTGTGATCAGACATTTTGCCTTGCACCTGTTCATGGGAAATCGGGCGGTCTACCCGGCAGAGAACGGTTTCGGTCCTTGTCGGACCTCCCCGGCATGTTGTAAGCCGGATAAAAGGCTTCTGCCGTGAAGGCAAGCATCCGCACAGGCGTGGGGGCGAGAGTGGGTTTCATCAGGCTGGGTTCAGGGGTGCGGTCTGCAGCGCGGGTCGGGGCAATTGCCCTTGTGGCTTTGACCATTGTGGCCTGCACGCCGATCTATCGCAATCACGGCTATGTTCCGCGCGACGAAGATCTGGCCGCCGTTCAGGTCGGAGAATCGACCGCAGAGGATGTAACATTTGCCGTTGGCCGACCTTCTGCCATCGGCGTTCTGACCGGTTCTGGCTGGTATTATGTTGGGTCGCGCTTCAAGCAGGTCGGCCCACGCGCGCCTGTAGAGGTTGACCGGCAGGTGGTAGCCATTTCCTTTGACGACAACGGCGTCGTATCGAACGTGGAGCGGTTCGGGTTGAAGGATGGGCAGGTGGTGACCATCTCGCGGCGGGTAACAACGTCGAATGTCAAAGGGGTAGGCTTCTTGCGCCAGCTTCTGGGCAACCTTGGCAATATGAGCGCAACCCAGCTTCTGGGCGCACAGCCAGGCCAGTGAGGCAGGGGCTTCATGGCGCAGCAGCGACCGCTGATTCAGGCATGATCCCGCTGGTGCAGGGTTGCCTTGTCGCACGCGAAGCGCGGTCGCAAAATGATATTCAGCGGGCGCTTGATCTGCGTGGACAGGCTTTCCACGGCAGACATGGCGCCAAGGGCACCGCAAAGTCGTATACCGATGAATTTGACGCGGCCTATCGTCATCTGCTGATCGAAAAGCAGGGCAGCCCGGTCGCGTCTTTTCGCGCACGGATCCTTGAAGACGCTGCGGCTTTGGGGGCAAGCTATAGCGGGCGCCACTATGGCCTGGCTCCGCTTGCCGGGCTTAAGGGTCCGTTCGCGGATGTGGGGCGGCTGGCAGTCCGGCCCGGAGAGGCAGATCCAGACATCTTGCGACTGGTCTGGGGCGCGCTGGCGCGTTTGGTCGATGCCCACCAACTGCGCTTCCTGATGGGCTGCACGTCTTTTCGCGGGGCAGACCCGGGGCGACATGCTTCGGCGCTGGCAGCACTTTGCCCATCTCATCTTGGCCCGCCAGATCTGCTTCCGCTTCGCACATCCCCGTCGATTGTTGATCTGGCGCAGATCAATGCGTCGCCTGATCCCACGCGCGTTGCGCCATTACTGCGCAGCTATCTTGCGCTTGGCGCGTGGGTTTCCGACCATGCGGTGATCGACCGGCTGCTTGATACGCTGCATGTCTTCACCTTTCTGGATATCGCGGCCATTCCACCTGCGCGCGCCCAAGTGCTTCGGCGGATTGCTGCAGCACCTTTAGGCTGACGTTGCTGTGACCTGAACGCATTGTGTGGGCACAATTTGAAAACCCGGCGTTCTGAGACTTGCCTTATTCCATCCATAGTCTATCGGAGTACCTGAGCACGGAGGACCAAGAAGAATGAACATGCACAACCGGCCGAATGACTCGGTGGCCGCCGCACAAAGTGCACGCGCTTGGGTGCAAGCACTGGCGAAGTACCGCGAACCGGTTGTTGGACGCAGCATTTTCGAACTTCTGGTCAGCCTTCTGCCCTTTCTCGGTATATGGACGCTGGCGTGGATCATCCTGCCCCACAGCGGCTGGCTGGCCTTTGCGCTGGCGCTGTTCAACGGGGCTTTTCTGGTGCGGCTGTTCATCATTCAGCATGACTGTGGTCACGGGTCGTTCTTCCGGAACCGACAGGTCAGCGACTGGACCGGGCGGCTGCTGGGGGTGCTGACGCTGACGCCTTATGATGTCTGGCGGCGCACCCATTCTGTGCACCATGCCTCTGCTGGCAATCTGGACCGGCGTGGAATGGGGGACGTCCACACGCTGACCTTGGCCGAGTATCAAGCGAAATCATGGCTCGGGCGGTTGCTCTATCGCGTCTATCGCAATCCGATCGTGTTGTTCGGGCTGGGGCCGGGCTATCTGTTCCTGCTGCAAAACCGCTTGCCCTTCGGTCTTTTCCGGGACGGCTGGAAATACTGGACCAGTGCGATGGGAACCAATCTTGCCATTGCGGTGGGGCTGGGGCTTATCCTGTGGTTCGGCGGTTGGCAGGCGTTGGTGGTTATCTTCCTGCCCACCTCGATTCTGGCAGCTTCGTTCGGGGTCTGGCTGTTCTATGTGCAACACCAGTTCGAGGATACCAACTGGCAGCGCGAGCCTGACTGGGATCTGCACGACGCAGCCCTTGCGGGCAGTTCGCATTACGTTTTGCCGCCCGTCTTGCGCTGGTTTTCCGGCAATATCGGCATTCACCATGTGCATCATCTTTACAGCCGCATACCGTTCTACAGGCTGACGGATGTGCTGCGCGACCATCCCGAACTTGCGCAGGCACAACGCCTGACGCTTTGGGAAAGCCTGAAAAGCGCCCGCCTGCATCTTTGGGACGAAGGTCAGCAGCAACTGCTGTCATTCCGTCAGGCGCGGCTTCGGTCGCGGGCCTGCTGACACGGCGCAGGGATCGGACATGAAAAAAACCCCGGCCTTGGCCGGGGTTTTCATTTTTTGATCGTCGCTTTGGGTCAGCCGCGGGCGCGGCGACCGCCACGGCGGCCAGTGGCGGCCTGGCTTTGCGAGGCAGATGCCTCTGCAAAGGTCATCCCGCTTTGAACGGCCTCCAGAACCTTGGCGAAACGGATCCATTCGCCGCCGTTCGCGTCATGGTTCATCAGCATGTTGGCGGCGCGGATCGCCTCCATTTCGACCTGACGGACGGGGTTCATGATGGCGCTGGTCATGCCCGCACCAATCGCCATCGGCAGGAAGGCCGCGTTGATGCCATGACGGTTCGGCAGACCGAACGAAATGTTCGAGGCGCCACAGGTCGTGTTGCAGCCCAATTCCTCGCGCAGGCGGCGCACCAGTGTGTATACCTGCTGACCGGCCGTCGAAAGCGCACCGATCGGCATGACCAGCGGGTCAACCACGATGTCGTGCGCCGGAATGCCGAAGTCGGCCGCGCGCTGGACAATCTTCTTGGCCACGGCGAAACGCACGTCCGGGTCCATCGAAATGCCGGTGTCGTCGTTCGAAATCGCCACCACCGGAACATTATACTTCTTGACCAGCGGCAGAACCAGCTCCAGCCGGTCTTCCTCGCCGGTGACCGAGTTCAGAAGCGGGCGGCCTTCGCAGGCGGCAAGGCCTGCCTCAAGCGCGCCGGGAACCGAACTGTCGATGCACAGCGGCACGTCAACCAGGCCCTGAACGATTTCGATCATCCGAGTCATCAACGGCGGTTCGGTTTCATTCGGATTGGGGTTCGAATTGTAAACCACACCCGCGTTGATATCGAGGATCATCGCACCACAGGCGACCTGCTCCAGCGCATCGCGTTCGACGGTCGAAAAATCGCCCGCCTCAAGCTCGGCTGCAAGCTTCTTACGGCCTGTCGGGTTGATGCGTTCACCGATCACGCAGAAGGGTTCGTCAAAGCCGATGATGACGGTTTTTGTTTTTGATTCAATGACGGTACGGGTCATCTTTCACCTTATCTCTTAATTCTGCGAAGCCGGAACGCCGGACTTGCCGCCATTCTCGATGGCCCAGGTTGCGTTGGTCTTGATCCCGCCCAGCGGGAAGAAGTGGACGGATTCAATGCCGAAATCGGGGTTTGCTGCCTTGTGGGCCGCCAGTTCCGCCACGAATTCGTTGGGTTCGTAGGGCAACAACAGCTTGGTGACATCCATCGCCCGTTTCTGCAAGACTTTCAGTGAGGGGCCGACACCACAGGCAATAGCGAACTTGATCAGGGTCTGCAGTTTCGCAGGACCCGCCACACCGATATGGACCGGCATCTTGATGCCTTCAGCGTTCAGGCGGTTCACCCAGGCGATCACCGGCTTGGCTTCAAAGCAGAACTGCGTCGCCATCGCCATCTTGGCGTCGGTGCGGTTGCTGAAGGCGTCTTTCCAGCGCAGCGCTTCCAGCACGTTCTTGTCGGACCCATCCGGGTCAATATCCTTGTTGCCTTCCGGGTGGCCGGCGACATGCAGGCGATCAAACCCGTCAAACAGGCCAGTTTCGATCAACTGCATCGAATTGTCGAAATCACCTTGCGGAGTCGAAATCCCGCCGCCAAGCAACAGCGCCTGTTTCACATCCGCTTCGCCCTTGTAGCGGGCGATCCAGTCGGCCAGCATGGCCTTGTCCTTGATGATCCGCGCTGGGAAGTGCGGCATCACCGGGAAGCCTTCGGCATGGATGCGCTTGGCGGTGGCAACCATCTCTTCGATCGGCGTGCCATCGATATGTGCGATATAAACACGGGTACCCTTGGGCAGAAGTGCGCGGAAATCTTCGACCTTTTCGGCGGTGCGCGGCATCACCTCGATCGAATAGCCGTGAAGAAAAGCCTCAACGGCTTTCTTGTCACCCTGCGGCGCGGCGGGTTCCTTGCGGAGGAAGTTCATCAATGCCATCGTGGCTCTCCAGAGACTTAAGGGCTAGGGGCGGGGCAGCTTATGCCCATCCGTCATTGGCGATCAGCGCGATAATGCGCGCCTTGTCATATTCGGTGTCGATGCGGATAGCTTCGGCCGCCGCCACTGCTTCATCGTCGCCTTCGACGGTGAAAGGCTCGGCTTTACGCCATTCGGCCAGATAGGCGTCGGTTCCGGCGGCGCCGCTCTTCATCGCACAGCGGTCGATGGCCTGTTCGAACCGTTCGGGCAGGGGCTTTTTCACACCACGGCGACCCTTGCCGACGATGACCTGGGCCGGGATGTCGCGCCAGTAAACGATGGTAACCTCTGCCATGACGAATCCTTCTCTTTGGGGCATTCAATAGCCCTCGTTTAGCGACATGCGATGTCGGATTTCGACATGGCGCACCACCAGAGCGACCTGCAGCTACACGGATGCCGGTGAAATGCCAATCTGTCCGGCTGGCGGCTAGGGCGAAGGCGCCCTTTCTTGGCCTTCAATGGTGAAATCGGCGTGAACGGGGTCTGATCGCTTGATTGATTTGGCCCCGAAGTCTAGGGTGAGGACAACTTTACATCGGAGGGCGTAACATGACGCCCAGGCGTCCCGGCGGTGCGGGCGCGTTCCCGGTTCCGGTCGAGCCGTCCGCCACCGCCAAGCCCGATCCTGCGCAGCTTTATGCGGCGCTGGACCTCGGGACCAACAGTTGCAGGATGCTGATTGCCCAGCCAAAGGGCAGCCAGTTCCATGTCGTGGATAGCTTTTCAAAAGCCGTTCAGCTTGGCCACGGGCTTGAGGCCTCGGGGCGGCTTAGCCGCGCGTCGATGGCGCGTACGGTTCAGGCGCTGCAGATTTGCCGCAAGAAGATCGAACAGCATGGCGTCAAGCGCATGCGTCTTGTGGCGACCGAAGCCTGCCGCCGGGCCAAGAACTCAAGGGAATTCCTGCGATTTGTGCATCGTGAAACCGATCTGCCGCTGGAAATTATTCAGCCCGAGGAGGAAGCGCGCCTTGCCGTGATTTCCTGTGCGCCACTGGTCTCTACCAAAACCGAACAGTTGCTGGTTGTCGATATCGGCGGCGGCTCTACGGAACTGGTCTGGATCGACCTTTCATCCGTGCCGCGCGCCGAACGCCCCCGCGCGATCATGCGGCTTCATGCCGGCTTTCACCCGCCGGAAAGCCCTTTTCCGGCGGCCAAGGTTGTTGACTGGATTTCCGTGCCGTTAGGCGTGGCAACGTTGAAAGATCAGTTTCAGGATGTGGAAGATGATGCCGCCCGCTTCGCGCTGATGAGCTGGCATTTCGAAGAACAGCTTGCGAATTTTTCGCCCTATAACGCCAGCCAGCCTCGCGAGGGATTTCAGATTATCGGGACAAGCGGCACCGTGACGACGGTGGCGGCCAGCCATCTGGGACTGAAAC
>CANJQT010000056.1 GCA_947476475.1 Paracoccaceae bacterium
GAGCGCGGCTTCTCCGAAGCGGAGATCCGCGGCGTCTATGCTGAGAATCTTCTGCGCCTCTACGAGAAAGTCTGGGGCGCCTGACAACGCGGAAATGCCCCACACATTACGTGTTCCAAAACCAATGACTTCAACATGGGAGATATGGAAATGAAATGGAAACTCAAGACGAAACTTCTGGCCGGGGTTGCAGTCCTAGCCACGCTGTCGGCACCCGCCTTCGCAGGAAAGGCGGATAATAGCCTCAATATAGCATTTTCTGATGAGATTGAAACGCTTGACTACTATCAGACGGCTGACCGCCCTGGGCTGATCGTCGGTCGGATGCTGTATGACGGTCTGATTTCGAAAGATCAAGCCACGGGCGAGTTCGTACCCGAACTCGCCGAATCTTTCGAAATAATTTCCGACACCGAGATCGACTTCAAAATCCGTCCGGGGGTAAAATTCCACAACGATCAGATTCTCACGGCAGATGACGTTGTGTTCACGCTCAACACCATAAAGACCCCAGAGTTCAATGCCCGCTATTCTATTGCCGTCAATTGGATTGCGAAGGCTGAGAAGCTGGATGACGCGACCGTGCGACTGACCATGACCGCACCCAATCCCTTGGCGCTGGAAATGTTGGCGGGCAATATTCCAATCTATTCCAAGGCGTACTGGGATGAAGCGGGCGCGGAAGGAATGTCGAAAGCTCCAGTTGGGACGGGCCCATACAAATTGGTAGCGATGACGCCGGGCGTCAGCTTCGAACTGCAAAGGTTCGACGGCTACTATTCCGGAGGCCAGAAGGCGGATGCCGCTATCGAGAAAATCAATATCAAAATCATTCCCGAGAAAAATACGCAATACATCGAACTCATGAACGGGAACCTGGATTGGATCTGGCGTGTTCCCACGGACGATGTCGAACGCTTCGCAAGCAGACCCAACCTGAAGGTCGACACCACTCCGATCATGAGGATCGAGTATCTCGAGCTGAATCCCAACAAGGTGGACTCGCCCCTTGCCGACGTTCGGGTAAGAAAAGCGATTAACTACGCGGTCAATCGCCAGCAGATGGCAGACGCCTTTATGGGTCAGGGTCATCCGCTGATCCAATCGCTTTGCAATCCGGTACAGTTTGGCTGCGAAACGGACGTGACTACCTATGACTACAACCCCGACAAAGCCGCTGAGCTGCTAGCGGAAGCGGGGGTTGAAGCCGGGACATCATTGACAATAGTGCCGAATGGCACGGAAGGCGTTGCCGAGGTTATCAAATCGAGCCTGGAAAGCCTCGGCCTCAATCTGGACATCACCAAGCTTCAGGTCGCGGTCGCTCAGGAGCAATGGTACGGCAATATGCACGATATCGCCCTCACCAACTGGGGCGCCTATGGTATCGGCGATGTCAGCATGAGCCCCGCGGCCTACCTCAATGGTACGGCGGACGACATCGTAAAGGATCCTGCTCTCGCCGCCCTTGTAAATGAGGCGAATACAACGATGGATCGAGAGAGGCGTGCGTCGCTCTATTCCCAAATCTTCAAGACCATCGCCGACGAGGCCTATGTCGTTCCACTCTGGACCCGGTCTATTAACGCGGTCATGTCAAGCGACCTCGGTCTCTCGGTTGGCCCGGATGAATTCGTGCCGTTCTACGACGCCACCTGGAACTGACTAGTCCGGAGCCCCGCCGCTGGTCGGCGGGGCTCCATAGGAGCTGGAGGTATGCATGCTTAGATATGTGCTGCGCCGTTTTGCAATCGCTTGCTTGTTAATGCTATTCGTCAGCTTCGTTGCGTATATTCTGCTCTTCGCTGCTGGCGATCCCGCAGTAACGATTGCCGGTGCGGAGGCAAAAAGCGACGACATCGCAAGAGTTCGCGAGCTCTATGGCTTTGACCGCCCCATCCTCATCCAATACATTGACTGGCTCTGGGGTGTCCTTGGCGGCGATCTTGGCACCAGCCTTTATTTCAAGCGACCGGTCGCCGGCCTCCTGCTGGAGCGTTTTGCCATCACCGCGAAGCTTGGTGCACTTGCTCTTACTCTGGCATTGCTCGTCGCTATTCCGCTCGGCGTGATTGCCGGCCGCAAGCCCAACACCTTGATCGATCGCTTTGCATTATTGCTCGCCGTCGTCGGTCAGGCCATGCCAAGCTTCTGGTTTGCCCTTCTTCTGATGATCCTGTTCTCGGTCACGTTTCCCATTCTGCCGGCATCGGGACTGACATCGTGGAGAAGCTACATTATGCCCGTCATCGTGCTGGGCTACTTCTCGACACCTGCCATCATGCGCCTGACGCGGTCCGGCATGATCTCGGCACTGGAGGCAGACTACATCCGAACAGCACGTGCCATGGGACTTCCGGAACGGAAGGTGCTCTTTGACTACGCATTGCGTAACGCGGCGCTGCCGATTGTGAGCCTGGCCTCGGCGGAATTCGGTTTCATGCTGGCCGGCTCGATTATCGTCGAGAACGTATTTGCGATTCACGGCGCCGGCTCTCTGGCCTGGGAAAGCATCGCCCGGGCTGACCTGCCCACCGTTCAGGCTTTGGTCCTGTGCTTTTCGCTCTTCTATGTCGTCTTCACCATGTTGGCTGACATTCTGAACGCCCTTCTAGACCCAAGGATGCGCGCCCGATGACCGATCTTGTGAATAGCGTGAACCCTGGATCCGATACGAGCCCCCTTGAAGGTCGCCCGGCGCGGTGGCGCAGCAACGGCAGTCTTCTGCTTGGCCTTTCAATCCTCGCGATTGTTGTCGCGATGGCGATTTTTGCCCCACTGCTCGCGCCCTACGATCCCTATGCTCAATCTCTGCCAAACCGCTTCACGCCTCCGGTCTGGCTTCCGGGTGGTGGCTGGGATCATATCCTGGGAACCGATCAACTAGGCCGGGATTACCTGTCACGCATCATCTATGGTTCCCGAATATCCCTGTCTATCGGGATCGGCACAGCCTTAGTATCCGGCCTTATCGGTAGCACCCTCGGCATTTGCGCAGGGTATTTCGGCGGCCGTATCGACAGTGTGATCATGTTCGTCGTCACTGCCCGGCTCGCCTTACCGGTCGTCTTGGTGGCACTCGCGATCGTCGCCATCTTCGGGTCCTCGTTTACCGTCGTCCTGCTGACCCTCGGCGGGCTCCTTTGGGAACGCTTCGCATTGGTCACGCGCGCAGCGACGATTCAACTCCGCGGAGCCGATTTCGTAACCGCGGCGGAGATTCAGGGCGCTACAGTTCCGCAGGTGATGCTGCACCAACTCATCCCTAATCTCGCGAACGCTATCGTTGTGGTCGCCACTCTGGAAATGGCGCAGGCAATGATCCTTGAGGCAGCTCTCTCGTTCCTTGGCCTCGGTGTTCCGGCTCCCATGCCCTCGTGGGGATTAATGATCGCCGAGGGCAAGGCGCAGATCCTGTTCGAACCCTGGCTCATCACCATCCCGGGCGCGTTCCTGTTCGCCCTTGTCCTGGCAACCAACTTGTTAGGAGACGGGTTGCGCGATGTCCTGGCCCCGGAAAGCCGGAACTGAGGTGGAGAGCTAGAATGTTGCTGAACGTTAAAGGCCTGAGCATCAATCTCGCCACCCAAAGAGGCACTCTCTCGGCGGTTCAGGATGTGAGCTTTCACGTCGATAAGGGCGAAACTCTCTGTATCGTTGGCGAATCCGGCTGTGGGAAGTCGATCACAGCCCTGTCCCTGCTGCGCCTTTTGCCTGCTTCCGCCCGCTTGACCGCAGAGACAATAAGTTTCAACGACCTGGATTTGCTGACCCTGCCCGAGGCGGATATTCGACCGCTTCGCGGTAACCGGCTGTCGATGATTTTCCAGGATCCGATGTCGGCGCTCAATCCGCTCCATACCGTTGGCCGTCAATTGACCGATGTGCTGCTCGCTCATCAGCATGTGACACGGGCAAAAGCGGCGGAACGCGCCTGCGAGCTGCTCCTGAAGGTCGGGATTCCCAACCCCGAGGAACGCTTGCAGCAATACCCGCACGAACTTTCCGGCGGCCTGCGGCAGCGGATCGTCATCGCGATGGCCCTGATGTGCGAACCGGAACTCATCATTGCGGACGAACCGACGACAGCTTTGGATGTAACCATTCAGGCAGACCTGCTGCGGCTTTTGAAGGAGCTGCAACAGGCTCTTGGCATGGGCATGATCTTCATCACCCACGATCTTGGCCTCGTGTCGCGGATCGCGGACCGGATTGTTGTGATGTACGCTGGCGAAGTCGTAGAGGCTGGCCCTGCGTCAGCGATATTTGAACACCCGGCCCATCCCTATACGCGCGCTCTTCTCGGCGCGGTTCCCGATCCCTCGCATCCCAGGATGGAACCACTGGAATCGATCCCGGGCACCGTGCCTTCGCTGTTGTCTCGCGACAAGACCTGCCATTTTCGCGGTCGCTGTCCGATGGCTCAGGACATTTGCAACAATCGCATCAGCCTGCAAACCGTCGGAGCGGACCATCAGGCACGCTGTATTCGTGTGGGCGCGGAGGATTCTCAATGACACCGCCATTGCTTGAGCTCCGTGACATCACGCATGACTACGTCGTTCGCCACGGGATTTTTGGGACGCGCCGGAGAGTTCGTGCCGTGGACGGCGTGAATCTGCGCATTGGCAAAGGCGATGTATTGGGAATTGTCGGTGAATCCGGCTCCGGAAAAAGCACGCTTGCCCGGATCATGCTGGGACTGCTTGACCCGAGCGAAGGCGCCGCACTCCTCGAAGGCAAGCCCGTTTCGGCGTTTCCCCGCCGGGGGCTGGCGGAAAAGGTAGGGTTCATCTTCCAGGACCCATACTCGTCGCTGAACCCGCGCCAGACGGTGGAACAGATTATAGGCTACCCGATCAGGTTACGCGATCGAGGGTCGCCGGGCAGTCGCCGCGATCTCGTACGCCAAACGATGGAGGTCGTCGGCCTGCCGGAGCGATTCCTTGATGCCTATCCCGGTCAGATGTCCGGCGGTCAACGGCAACGGGTCGCCATTGCACGGGCCCTTATCACACGTCCGGGGCTACTGCTCTGTGATGAGCCGACATCGGCCCTTGACGTTTCGGTGCAGGCACAGGTGCTGAACCTGCTTCTGGAACTCCGAAAGGACCACGAACTGACCTATGCGATCATCAGCCACAACATGAGCGTGATCCAGCACATGACCACGCATGTCGCGGTGATGTACCTGGGCAGGATCGTCGAGATGGACCGCTCGGAGCGGGTCTTCGCCAATCCCCAGCACCCCTACACGCAACTGCTGCTCGACTCGATGCTGACCGTTGCGCCTGGCAAGGGCATCCCGGAGTTGCGGCTCGACACAGCGGCACGTGAGGCGATGCGCGACCATCCCGTGCATATCGTAACGAACTGAAATTGGATCGGGTTATGGCTGACAGTGCATTTAACATGGAAATGCCCTATGATCAGGTCGTGGAGTTGGTGGCGGAAGCACTTCGTCGGGCGGGATGTTCGCCGTCAACATCGCTCATCCTGGCAAAAAATTGCGTTGGTGCCGAGATCGCCGGCTCTGAAAGCCATGGCCTGTTTCGCCTGGAAGGCTACTTGGCGACTCTGCGATCTGGTTGGGTCGATGGTATGGCACAGCCGAAAGTCTCAATCCTCTCGCCGGCGCATATCCATGTCGACGCCGCCAACGGGTTTGCCCAAACGGCGCTCGCGGCTGCCCGCGACGCATTGATCGCGCGAACGCGAGCGTGCGGAATAGCGATCCTGACAATTGGCGGTTCACACCATCTCGCCGCACTGTGGCCGGACGTCGCTCCGTTTGCGGAGGAGGGCCTGATCGCGATCTCGATGGTCAACAGTTTTGCCTGCGCGATCCCGGTCGGTGCGAAGAGCGCGATACTTGGGACCAATCCGCTGGCCTTCGCTGCGCCGGTGCCGGACGGCGCGCCATTCGTGTTCGATTTCGCGACAACTTCCATGTCGAACGGCGACGTACGGGTTGCCGCCCGTGAAGGGCGGCGTCTTCAACCTGGCTGCGGCGTTGACCGCCATGGCAGTCCGACCACCGACCCGAACGAGATCCTGGATGGAGGAGCGCTGCTTCCATTCGGCGGACATAAAGGGTCGGCTATTTCGCTCATGATCGAGTTGCTGGTTGCCGGTTTGACAGGGGGAAAGTTCTCCTCCGAAGTCGATTGGTCGCAACACCCCGGCGCAGCGACGCCGCATACCGGCCAGGTGATCATCGCAATTGATCCGTCGGTCGACGGCGCCGGAGATTGGAATTCCAGATGTTCGCAGTTCATCGAGATGCTGCGCCATGCTGGGATGGATACCTATCCAGGCCTAAGACGCTGGCGCAGCCGCAAGCGAGAGAGCGTGCGTGTTACGGCGGACGTTGCACGTTTGTTGTCGCTCGCATCTCAAGGAGCGCATGACTGATGGCAATCGATGCACAAACCCTTCAATCCTATCCGAAGATCGGCGAGACGGTGCAGAGAATCCGCAAGGAGATGGGTCTGACACTGAAGGACGTTTCAAAGCGTACCGGGCTCTCGGTCTCTGCCGTTTCCAAGATCGAGAATGACCTGGCTTCCCCCACCTACGAGACGCTTCTCCGCTTCGCCGTCGGGCTGGATCTTGACCTGACCAGTCTCTTTTCCGGCGCCATGAAACCCGATCCCCTCACCGGCCGCATGGACATAACGCGCAAAGGCGACGGCATCGTGCAACGTACACCGCATTACGAGTACGAATTGTTGAGCGGTGGACTTGCAACCAAGGAGTTCGTCCCCTTGTTAACGCGGATTCGCGCACATTCACTCAATGAGTTCAAAGGCCTGGAAGGTCATCCAGGCGAAGAGTTCTTTTACGTCTTGTCAGGCGAAGTCATCTTGTACACCCAACACTATCGTCCGACACATCTTCTCCCGGGAGACAGTGGCTATTTCGACTCCACGATGGGTCACGCATTGGTGTCGGCCGGCGAAGAGGATGCGACAATCCTCTGGATCGCCACTTCGGTTCATGGCGTCCTCAAGGATCCAAGCGGACGGCAGGATCTGAGAGAATGACGGCCTCAGAATCGCGTCCGATCATCGTGATCGGGGCCGGTATCGTCGGTGCGATGACCGCGTTCTACCTCGCAAAGCGCGGTCTCGAGGTTCTGGTGATCGATGCCGCATCACGCCCTGCTGAGGTCACAAGTCATGCGAACGCCGGCATTATCGCAGTCGGCCATGCAAAAAGCTGGGCGGGCCCGGGAGCGCCACTCCAAATCTTGCAAGCACTGACGGGTCGCAGCGCATCGGTCGTCGTGACTGGACGTCCCGACACGGCGCTCATGCGATGGGGGCTGTCCTTCATGATGAACTGCACCACCCGAGCGGCCGTGAGAAATACCGGGAAGTTACAGGCCCTCAGTCGTCGCAGTCGTGAATTGCTCCCCGGCGTTGCCGAGGAGGTTGGGCTCGGGGATCAGATGCAGCTCGAAGCCGGCCTCTATATCTTTCAAGACCATCGCCAGTTTGATGAGTATTTGCATTCACTTTCATCTGACGATCGGAAAACGCTGGCGCCCCTCGACCGAGAGGAACTGATCTCGCTCGATCCGGCGCTTGCCGGAATAGGGCACGGGCTTGTCGGTGGCCTGAAAAGCACGCTCGATGCGGCCGGCGATTGCCGCCTGTTCACCTGTCGTGCGCTCGATCATGCCGGGAGCCGGTTGGGCGTCCGCACCCTGTTCGGGCAGAAGATCACCGGGTTCGGCGTCGATGGACAAACGGTACACGCCGTTCGCGTCCAAAACCGTGAAATCCCTTGCACCGCCGTGGTTGTCGCTGCGGGTGTAGAAAGCACGGATCTGCTGCGCCCGCTTGGTGTTTCTCCGAATATCTATCCCGTGAAGGGCTATTCCGGCACATGGCAAATTACCGACCCCGCCGCCGCGCCACGGCTGCCCTATATTGACGAGACCAATCTTCTGGCGGTCGCAACCTATGGCGGCAAGCTGCGTGCGACGTTCCTGGCAGAATTTGCCGGAAAGGATCGCTCGCTTGCGCCGGAGCGCACCACCCATTTGCAGGATTATGTCTGCCGTCATTTTGGTTCGGCGATCGACCCGAAATCAGCCGAGTTCTGGACCGGTTTGCGTCCCAGCACGCCTGAAGGACCACCATATCTCGGCCGCGTTCGAAAGGTCCAAAACCTCTGGATCAACTCCGGTCACGGACAGTTGGGCTGGACCATGGCGCTGGCGTCAGCGGAATACCTGGCGGCCCAGATTAGCAACGATACTCCCCTTCTAAATGAGGTTTCAGCAAAAGCGGCGTGGCTTGCATGAGTCTCGGGAATCGCTCTCCACTTCCGACGCAGCTGGAAATCAACGTGACAGTGCTTACGCATGGTTGCGAGCTTTCCTGCTCCAAACTAGGAGTACGCAGCCCGAGAACCACGATCAGAACCGGGTTGACAGCGCCTCCCGCGAGCGTGCCGAAGCCTGTTCCCGGCCCCCTTGGGGCGGCGCGCGGAGCGCAATGCGGGCCGTCAGACACGTGGCCTATGCCGCCTGTACTGAAGCGCTGCCAAAACCGCTCGCTCCGACTTCAGGAGATAGGCCTGTAGCTGCGCCAGAGCGGCGGCGATGTCCCCCTCTGCGATTACCGAGACCAGGGATTCGTTCAGTTCGATATAGGGCGCATGGAGATGGGCGGTGTCGTCAAGCTGTGGCTGTGTTGCACAAATTGGGAGGGGATTCATCTCGTGAATCCAAAGTGGTAGCTGGGTGGCATGAGCAGACCGACACCGGCGATCTACAAAACCACGAACTGGCCAGCGTACAATGAAGCGCTCAAGCGCCGAGGCTCGCTGACGATCTGGTTCGACCCCGAGATAAACTGGGATGCAGTGCCGAACGGCAAGCGCGGCCGACAGCAGACCTACAGCGACGTAGCCATCCAAACCTGCCTATCGATGAAGGTGCTGTTCGGCATGGCGCTCCGTCAGACGACCGGCTTCGTCGAGAGCCTACTGCGCCTGGTCGGCCTGGACTGGGCTGTGCCCGACTTCAGCACGCTATCCCGCAGGCAGAAGACCTTGGCGGTGAACATCCCCTACCGGGGTTCCAAGGGGCCGCTGAACCTGCTGATCGACAGCACGGGTATCAAGGTGGAGGGCGAAGGCGAGTGGCATGCCCGCAAACATGGCGGTCCAAAACGGCGGGTCTGGCGTAAGATCCACCTCGGGATCGACGAACAGACGCTGGAAGTTCGGGCCGTCGAGATCACCGGAAGCCACATCGGCGATGCGCCGGTGCTGCCAGATCTGCTCGACCAGATCCCGGCGGATCAGGAGATCGGCAGCGTCACCGCCGACGGTGCCTACGACACTCGAAAGTGCCATGATGCGATCGCCGATCGTGGCGCCCATGCCGTCATCCCGCCCCGCAAGAACGCGAAGCCATGGAAGGCGATCACTGCCGGCGCCGTGGCGCGCAACGAAGCGCTGCGGGCTTGCAAATACCTCGGCCGCGCGTTGTGGCGACGATGGAGTGGCTATCACCGTCGGAGCCGCGTCGAAACCAAGATGCATTGCCTGAAGCTGCTGGGACAGCGATTGATGGCGCGGGACTTCGACCGCCAGGTCGCCGAACTCCAGGTCCGCATCGCTGTCCTGAACTGCTACACCGCCCTCGGAATACCCGTCACAAAGGTCGTAGGATAAGTCTGTCCGGGGAAAGGGGAAGCTCGGCCGGCAGCTGATTTGCGCAACACAGCCATGCGTAGACGTTCTTCGGTCCGGTTCGATCAACGATCTAGCGCAGGTTCACTCCTTTCAGGTCGTCTGGTTTCAGCCGATAGCGGATTACGTTGCCTTCATGGAGCCCAGCGATCTGCTCACGAACGTAAGCGACAACATCCGCTCGATCAGCGTCAGGTACGCCAGCAGCCAAAGCCATCTCATCAACCGCATCGTTTCGGAACTCCTTGAACTCGAGAACGCAACGCCGGACCGCGGCGCGAACGAATTCCCGATAGGCAAGCGCAGCCTTTTCCGGGCTCTCCACTTCAGCACGGAGAATTCGGTATCTTTCGGCGGAAGCCAGGTACGCGTCCATGTAGACCTCGCGCAGCAGCGCGACGTTGTTCAGTTCATAGACCCCGATGAGCCCGTCGATGTAATCGCTGTCCTCCATCGTTGTGAACGACATCGGCGCAAGATCCGACTTCAGAAGTGGGATGTTCGAGGCCACCCGTGAAGTCCGCTTGTTGACGTCGGCAAAAGCCTGGAGATACGGGATGTGCACCAAGAGGAAGAAGGACTGCTCGAACGGATCGGTGATCTGCGCAGCCTTGTGCAGAAGGATGTCGAACTCCTCTGCGATCGTGACCGCATCGTCGAGCGGTCGATAGCTCGAGTGCGAGATCCCGACCGGCATCGCACGTAACCGGCCCGACATCGCCGGGTCCGCCAAAAGACCGTCTGAGAGCAGCGCATGAATCGCGAACAGATCCGGACGCCGAAGCCCGATCTCATAGAGGTTGTCGACGACATACTGGATGGCTTCCTTATGGTTGAGGATCATCAGGGCTTCTTTTCGATCCTTTCCCGCAGCTTCTTCGCCAAACCTGATCAGTCGCTCAGTCTGCAGAATGTCGTAGGTGTTCCCCTCCATCCTGGACGACGCCCAACTGAGATCGACCAGAAGCTGTTCAAGGATCCGACGTGCGTATGTTCCGGCTGGAATTGCGCCTCCCTGCGGGCGGCCGGCCTCCAACAGCCTTTCGCGGTCTGGTGCAGACAGGTACCACGTCTTTTCCGGGACGTATGCGTCGAGAAACTCCGGTCGATAGGACACCGGCGCTCGCCTGTTATATGGCGTCGACAAATGCGCCCGGACGACCGCGCTCCCGGCAATCCTGTATCCCGTCGCCCTGCCCTTGCCGGATACCTCGAGGCGACCCTCGTCCACCATGCGCTTCAAGAGGCGCCATACGGTGGTTTCGCTCACATCGCTTGCAACGCCCTTCCGGATGGCATCGCGTCCGGCACCGGGGTTCTCGCCGACAAACTCGAGAATGTCTTGATCCGACAAGGCCATGAAACGATATCCCGCAAGTGTGAAACGATTAGGATATTGATACACCTATACTTTTCCTCGGCGCAAGTTTTCGTTTCACGCATTTTGCAACGATTCAGGCGTCAGGAGGCAAAAGCAAACGTCGTCAAAAGGACGAAACGATTATCACGTTGAAATTGTGAGTATTTATGGGCCCACGCATGAATTGTTGCACAGCAGATGAAACGATAAGCGGAACAGCAGAGTCTAAAGCAGGTATCGGAAACGGGAATCGGCAAGACTCGAAACCAATGGGGAGAAAACAGTGCTATCACAGAGTCTTAGCACTCAACTACAACGGCAACAGCTTAGCCAAAATCGACTTATAGTCCTTCACCCACAACCCCCGCATCCTCCAACTGCTCCCGATCGGGAAGATCGCGCAGGCTCTCCATCCCGAACGCGACAAGGAACTGCTCCGTCGTCACAAACGTATAGGGCGCCCCGCGCCGGGGCGACCTTGGCCCGGTCCCGATCAGCCCTTGCGCATGCAGCCGCCCGATCAGGTCGCGACTGATCTCCTTGCCGAAGATGTCCTTCAGGCCGTCGCGGGTGATCGGCTGGTGGTAAGCGATGGCGGCCAGGACCGCGACGTCGAACTCGCTCAGATCCAGCAATTGATCCCCGACATCGGCCGCGGCGCGGATCGCGGGAGCGTAGGCGGGCCGCGTCCGGAACATCCAGCCGCCGGCGACCTGGGCAATCTCGAAGGCCCGCCCTTCCAGATCGGCGGCCAGATCCTCGACCAGCAAATCGACCGACGCCCCCTGCCCCACCACGCGGGCGAGATCTTCGCGCGGCACCGGCGAGGCCGAGGCGAAGAGGACCGCCTCGATCCGGCGCATCCATTCCCGCCAGCGCAGCTCCGGCGGCAGGTCAGTCAACTCGCGATCCAGTTCTGGGTCAGAGCGATCCTTCGCCATCGCTAGACCCCGTAAAGCCGGAAGGTGTCGCGCCCGGTCAGCTCCCGCAGCGCGCCGAGGTCGACCAGCCGGTCGCACAACCGCCGCGCAGCTCGGTCCGGCAGTGGGAGCGCGGCAGGCGCCACCGCATCGCGGGTCAGGAACATCGCGACCGCCTCCGCTGCGCCCTTGGCCCGGAGCTTGGGCGCAACCGCCTTCAGATGCGCCGCCCGACGCGCAAGGTCGGCAGCGAGACGCACGGCCTCAATCGCCGAAAAGGTCAATGCCCGATGACAGGCGATACGCAAGTCCTCCCCGCGCTTTCGCAGGTCAGCGCGTTTCAGGCCCGCGGCGAGTAGCGGCACAATTTGATCCCACCCAAGCGCCTGCGCGAGGGCCGCATCGGCAAGGATAAGAGCCGGAACTTCGCCACGCGGCGCTTCGGTCAGCACCACCTCCAGCACTCGTGCCGCGCGGCCGACCGGCGCCCCCTGCCCCGCATCCAGCCACGTGGCGATCTGACCCGGCTCGAGGCTCGTCAAGGCTCGACCCAGAGCCTTGATCGACACCGACCGCTCCACCGCGCGCCACCAGGCCAGGTAGGTTTCGCCGGCCGGTCCCGGTAGATCGCCGGGACGCAGCAGGTGCACCGCGTCGCGCAGCTCCCCTGCCCGCTCCGGGCGCCCCGAAAACACCATACAGGTCTCTGCGGCCCGCAGCGCGAGCCGGTCCCGCAACAAAGCTTGGGGCACTTCCTCGCGTCCCACCACAAGATGCAGGTGGTTCAGCGCGGCGCCCGACAAAAATGCAACATCTTCAAGGGTTTCAGCGCGTGCAGAGGTGACCCAGACGGGCATCCGGGGTAACGTGTCAAGGTCGCTGGTGTGATCAGATTGGGCAAATGTCATGCCCAAAGCCTACACTTGCGCGGCGCTTTCTGCCAGAAAATAGCGACCTAACCGCCCCGCCTTGTCGTTCGCTTCAACGTCCGATAAGATTGCATTATCGGACGTGCCGGGAGTATGCTCGACGGTATGACCGAAACGCCCGAGAAATCGCCTTCAGAGCCGCTGGAACGTCCCGATCGCCATGAGCGGGCCGACAGCGCTGATAAGGAGCGCGACACGATCGCCCTGCCCTCCCATGTCGCTGGCTCGGGCACGCTCGACCGTCTGATTGAGGCCGCGCGAGACTATGCGCGTCAGGCGGCGTCGGAGAACACGCTGAAGGCCTATGCCAAGGACTGGGCCCATTTCGCCCGCTGGTGCCGGATGCGAGGTGCCGAGCCCCTGCCCGCCTCTCCTCAGCTGATCGGGCTCTACATCGCCGACCTGGCAGCGCCGGGCGGCAAGGCCCCGTCGCAGTCGGCGTCCCGACCCCTCTCGGTCTCCTCAATAGAGCGGCGGCTGTCCGGCCTAAATTGGGTCTATGCGCAGCGCGGAGAACGGCTGGACCGCAAGGACCGCCACATTGCCAGCGTCCTGGCTGGCATCCGCCGCAAGCACGCACGGCCGCCGGTCCAGAAAGAGGCCATTCTGCCGGAAGACCTGCGCGACATGCTGGCAACCCTCCCCCACGATTTGCGCGGCCTGCGCGACCGGGCGATCCTGCTGATCGGCTTTGCTGGTGGCCTGCGTCGGTCCGAAATTGTCAGCCTCGACCACGGCAAGGATGACACGCCTGACTCCGGCGGCTGGGTCGAGATCTTGGAGGACGGCGTGCTCCTCACCCTGCGCGGCAAGACCGGTTGGCGCGAGGTCGAAATCGCCCGCGGCTCATCAGATCAGACCTGCCCGGTCCATGCCCTGACGCAGTGGCTGCATTACGCAAGGATCGACTTCGGCCCGATCTTCGTCGCCACGTCACGCAACGGCCTGAAAGCTACGAGCGAGCGGTTGTCGGACAAGCACGTCGCCCGGCTGATCAAGTCCTGCGCCCGCGAGGCCGGGCTACGCCCTGATCTGCCTGAAGCCGAGCGCGTGCGGCTGTTCTCGGGCCATTCCCTGCGCGCAGGCCTTGCCAGCAGCGCGGAAGTTGATGAGCGCTACGTTCAAAAGCAGCTTGGTCATGCCAGCGCAGAGATGACCCGCCGATACCAGCGACGCCGCGACAGGTTCCGGGTGAACCTGACCAAGGCCGCAGGCCTGTGAGCCCCCTGCCCTTCCGTCGAACCTTTGCTGAAATGCCAAGCTCCAACCAGACCGCTCAGGTTTCAGCTAACCGCTTCAATTGAAATCGGGAACCAAACGCGACAACCGGCTGGCGCGGTCGCTGTCGCACCTGCTGGAGGTGATCGAGCGACTGGAGGCGAAAGGTGCCTACTTCCGCTCTCTGACCGATCCGATCGACACGTCCTCGCCGCAGGGCAAGTTCACCCTGCAAGTCCTGGGCGCCGCGGCGGAGTTCGAACGCGCCCTGATCCGCGAACGCACCAAGGCGGGGCTGGCGAGCGCCCGCACCAAAGGACGGATCGGCGGCAACCCTGGTCTGCGCGCTCGCGATCCCGCGGCGCTTCGCAAGGTGCGGCTGGCGAGGCAAGACGGTTACATGGAGCGCCTGAACGAGACGGCGCAGGACTGGGTACCGCACGTTCGTCGCCTGCGCCCGGACTTGGCCTGGGAAGACGTAGTGCGCATCGTCAACGGCCCCCTGCCCCGCGAGCGCCAATGGACGCAAAGTCGCCTTCTGCGCGCGGTCAACGCCTATGTCCGGGACGGCTTCCTGCCGCCCACGGTACTGGACCGAGCCGGCCGCCGCGAAACTGACGACCGCCTGCCCGCCATCGTCGCCGCCATCAAGGGCGCGGATCCCGACATCACGCTTCAGGCGATCTGCACCCGACTGGAAGCGATGCGCGAGCGCACGCCCCGCGGGCGGACAAGCTGGCAGCCCTCGTCAGTAAAGATGCTGCTGGAACGGGCCGAGAGGCTGGGGCTGCTACCGACACCTATGTGATCTGAACATTTGTTCGAACCGCGACCTAGAGAAGGAGCAAGTAAGAGCTGCCCTCAAGGGATTTTTTCCGGCCCTCACAACGGTGGCTGACAGCCGGAACTCAGCCTGCGCGGCTCGAGCCTGTCTTGGGCGCCGAGAACTCCAACTAAGGGGTGCTGATGCCAAGCGCCGCCAGGGGAGCGCATGCGCGGTTGACGCTCGCTAGCGCTGTGCATAACTTTTTCCACCACATCTAGATTCTGCTTGATGGACTCACGCGTTCATGTCATTTCGGTTCTGACGGCAAAGCGCGTCAGATCGGCTAAATGCCGTCAAAATGACAAAGAGCCCTGACAAGGGCCAGAGGGCAGTGAATGGCTGAACGAGGCATCAAACCCAGTCGTGGGGTCGGCACAGCCGACATAGGCGCATTTGCGGACAGCCTGGCAGAGTCGTTGAACCGGCAAATGCGGGCCGCCTTTCAACCGGAGGAGCGCAAGTCTCTTCGCCGCTTCAGCTCGACTGAGGTCGCCGAACTGCTCCGCGTCAGCCCGTCGAACCTACGCAACCGCCACAAGGACGGAAGCTTTCCCGAGGTCCTCACCGACGGACGTGGGCACCGCTACTACTCTGCTGAAGATATTGACACACTGCGCGACATCCTCGCCCGCACGGGAAAGAACGCCGACACCTACTTGCCTGGCCGCCGGGATGGCGACCGGCTGCAGGTCATCTCGGTGGTCAATTTCAAAGGCGGATCTTCAAAGACCACAGCCACGATCCATCTGGCGCAAAGGTTCGCCCTGCGCGGCTATCGGGTGCTGGCGCTGGATTTTGACCCGCAAGCCAGCCTGACGACCTTTTTCGGCATCAGACCCGAACTTGAATTCGCCGAAAGCGGCACAGTCTACGACGCCCTGCGCTACGAGGGTAAGGTTCCGCTGTCGTCGGTCATCCAGAAGACCTATTTCCACAACCTCGACATGGTGCCTGCGGGCCTGCTCTTGTCGGAATACGAAACCGAGACGGCCAACGCCCTTGCGCGCCGCGTGCAGCCGATCTTTGCCGAAAGGCTGGCTCTTGCGCTGGACGAGGTCGCCGCGGACTACGATCTGGTTCTGATCGACTGCCCGCCGCAGCTAGGGTTCCTGACGCTGACGGCGCTTGCGGCCTCGACCGGACTGCTGGTGACCGTGGTCCCTGGAATGCTCGACATCGCTTCGATGAGCCAGTTCCTGAAACTTGCCTCCGAAACGGTGCAGACGGTCGAAGAAGCCACTGGACGAACAGTTGCTTGGGATTTCGTCAAGTTTCTCATCACCCGCTACGAACCGTCTGATGGTCCGCAGACGCAGATGGCGGGGTATCTGCGGTCGATCCTTGCGGGCCAGGTCATGACAGAGCCCATGCTGAAATCCACAGCCATTTCGGATGCCGGGATGACGCAGCAGACGATCTACGAGGTCGATCCAGGCCAGTTGATCCGCAAGACGATCGACCGGGCCCTGAGCAGCGTGAACAGCGTTGCAGACGAGCTTGAACAGACGATTCAAATGGCATGGGGTCGACGCTGATGGGCCGAAACATCTTCAACCAACCTACTGTCGATGTGCCCCCCTCGCCTGCCCCGGCGAAGCCGACAAAACTCGGCGGCTCCGTCGGCGGACTGCGGGAATCGCTGCGAGAGATCACAGCCAACTCCATCCGTGACATCGACCCCGAGCAGATCGAAGTAGATGGCTTGCGGGACCGGCTGGCCTTCGAAGATGATGGAATCGACTTGCTGGCCGAGAGCATCCGCAAACATGGCCAGCAGGTTCCGATCATGGTTCGGCCCTCTGACCAGCCGGATCGCTACCGCGTCGTCTACGGGCGCAGACGACTTGCCGCGATCAGGAAGGTTGGTGGACCGGTAAAAGCCATCGTCCGCACCCTGGACGATGACGCCACGCTGATCGCACAAGGACAAGAGAACAACCTTCGCCTCGATCCGTCATTCATTGAGAAAGCGTTGTTCATCAAGGAGATGCAGGAGGCTGGATATAAACCAGCCGTCATTCAGGACGCGCTTGGTTTAACAAGGCAAGGCGTCTCGAACCACCGCGTGGTGATCGAACAACTGCCTGACGATCTGATCCGGCTGATTGGCCCGGCTCATGGAACCGGGCGGCGTCAGTGGGGTGATCTTGCGGCCTTGGCCTCAAAGGTGCCTTTGACTGAAGTCGCGCGAACAGCTCTCGCTGCCCTGCCCCAGGATGCAACCAGCGCCGACAGATTCCAGACTGTGTACACCGCCTGTCTTCGGGCGGCGAAGAGTTCTGCGAACCACTCACCTCAGGGGCGCAGTTCCACGGTGACGGACGACGGCGGCAACGTCGTTGCAACGCTTTCTTTCGACGCCAGGTCCATCGGGATCAAGGTCACCCGCAAGGACAATCCGGAATTCGGCCTTTGGCTGGAGGAACGTGCCGAAGCAGCGCTTCGTAACCTCTTCCACCAGTGGCGGGATGAGCGCGGGCAGGGAATCTGATCCCCGCCCTTGAACATGTAACGCGAGCAGAAGGAGAGTAGCGAAGGCCAAAAGAAAAGAGCCCCCCAAGGTTTCCCTCGGAGAGCCCATCATCGATTTGCACCTATGATGTAGCAACCTCCCTCATACCGGTCAAGAGTCACCGATTCGGTGGACATGATTTTATTGCTTTCTGCGCGAAAAATCGTGGAAGGCACCGGGAAAGCTATGGGCCGACGTGGCCGTCGTTCAACAAACATGGCATTCACTCAGGTATCCGCAAGTTCCTCCGGCGTCCAGAATGGCGGCCGGCATGAGACATCTACGCCGCCCGATATCTGGGTGGTCTTTCGGGCCTTGCGCGACGCGAGGTCTGCCTTCGGGTTGAAGCCCGGGCACATCCAGACCTTGCAGGCTCTGCTCAGTTTCCTCAGGCCCGGGCACGGTGACACTGTATTCGCTTCGAACCAGGAGATCTGTCGAAGGATCGGGGGTATCGACGAGCGGACGCTCCGTCGTCACATCGACCGTTTCGTTGATCTTGGCATGATCGTGCGCCAAGACAGTCCGAACCGGAAACGCTATCGTGTCAGTTCGCGCGATGGCCAAGTCCTCAGTTTTGGTCTTTCACTTTCACCGCTGTTGCAGCGTGCAGGAGAGTTTCTCAGCGCCGCCACAGAACAGGAAGATGCACGCCGCGACCAGATATTCATGCGCAAGCAGATCCTCGTCGGTCTGGCTCACATCGAAAGTATCGACGCTGGAAGCATCTTTGCTGACTGTGTCAGAAGAACGCTGCGGCGCAAGCTTACAGCCATCGAGTATCGCGCACTCGTAGAGCAGGTCACGAACCAACTACGGCAAATGTCCACCGTGGTGGACGTCGTGATTTCGGCAGAACTGCCCGTCAATGACGGTCAAATTGTCCGGCACCTTTCTAAGTCTGAAAAGGAAACTAATGAATCTGAAAGTGCTCAGAAGGATTTGCTACCCACGGTTCCCGCGCTAACGGCGGTTTGCGCAGAAGCCGCAGCGTTTGCTGCAGACCCACTTCGAACATGGGAAGATGTTGAAAGGCACGCCCAGAACCTGGCACCAATGATGGGCATTCATCCAGGTACGTTCCACGAAGCTAGCAAACGCG
Source organism: Paracoccaceae bacterium (assembly GCA_947476475.1). Taxonomy (GTDB): domain Bacteria; phylum Pseudomonadota; class Alphaproteobacteria; order Rhodobacterales; family Rhodobacteraceae; genus TMP-24. The sequence goes on from CANJQT010000056.1 coordinate 18,579, forward strand.
TCGGACCCAAAAGGACCGCCGCCGCTGTTTTCATCCTGCTGCAACTTGGAGCGCGGGTTCGAAACTACGCCGCCTATTTCCACAGCATCACACTTGGGAAGAGGGCTAAAGGTTTCAGGCCTGCCGCCATGCTGCAAAGGCTCTCAGCGTCGGCCTATGCATCTGTGTGACGTCCACCGCGGTGGACATCGCCGTAGCCAACAAGCGCGTTGCTGCTTCCGATCGCTCCGGATCACCAACTCCAAAGTAATGTTCGGTTCGCGATCAACCTTGTTTCGCCCTGCCTCAAGAAACGCGCGCCTTAACAAGGATGAGTAAGAGGAGTGCTGGTGAAGTGGTGACGGGAAGTGAGATCGGGAGAGTGGCTTCCGGCGCCCGTCGTGGAGAAGATCTGATGGCGAAAGCAGCCCAGAACATCGTCCTGTCCCCGTCGCGGGACATCCCCTTCAACAAGCTCGCGCTGAGCCAAGCCAACGTCCGGCGCATCAAGGCGGGCGTCTCGGTCGAAGAACTGGCCGAGGACATCGCCCGTCGTGGGCTCCTGCAGAGCCTGAACGTCCGGCCCGTGCTTGATGCCGATGGCGTCGAGACCGGCACGTTCGAGATCCCGGCCGGTGGCCGCCGCTTCCAGGCGCTGTCGCTCCTGGTGAAGCAGAAGCGCTTGGCCAAGACGGCGCCGATCCCCTGCATCGTGCGGGATGCGGCGTCGGAGATCCTAGCCGAGGATGATTCGCTGGCGGAGAACATGCAGCGCGTTGCCCTGCATCCGCTCGACCAGTTCAGTGCGTTCCAAGCCCTGCGCGAGAAGGGTCAAGACGTGGAGGCGATCGCGGCGGCCTTCTTCGTCACGCCACAGATTGTGAAGCAGCGCCTGAAACTCGCTTCCGTGGCCCCTGCCCTGCTCGAGGTCTATGCCGAGGATGGCATGACGCTCGAACAGCTGATGGCCTTCACGGTGAACCCGGATCATGCGCGTCAGGCGCAGGTCTGGGATGCGGTGAAGAACTCGTGGAACAAGGAGCCCTACGCCATCCGCCGCATGCTGACCGAGACCTCGGTTCGGGCCTCGGATCGTCGCGCGGTCTTCGTCGGCATCGATGCCTATGAGGCGGCCGGCGGTGTCGTGCTGCGCGATCTCTTCCAAGGTGACGATGGTGGCTGGCTGGAGGACCTTGCCCTGCTTGACCGGCTGGTCACCGAGAAGCTCCAGGCTGAAGCCGAAGGGTTGGCCTCCGAGGGCTGGAAGTGGATCGAGGTGGCGACCGACCTGCCCTATGGCTACAGCCATGGTCTGCGCCGTCTGGCAGGTGATCCCGCGCTGATGACTGATGAGGAAAGCGCGGCCCACGCGACGCTCCTCGCGGAGTTTCGTGCACTGGAGGAGGAATATTCCGGCCAGGACGAATACCCCGAGGAGATCGATGCCCGCCTCGGGCAGCTCGAGATAGCTATGGAAGCGCTCGAGCAGCGGCCCCTGATCTACGACCCGGCCGAGATAAAGCGCGCGGGCGTCTTCGTCACGCTGGATCGGGACGGCAGCTTGGCTGTCTATCGCGGCTATGTCCGGCCCGAGGATGAGCCGCGCGAGGAGACCGCGGTCCAGGATGGTGATGGCGCGGATGCCATGGGGCAGGGGGGTGATGTCGGTGTTTCCAACTGGAACCCGTCGGCGACCTCCGCCGGGGGTACCGTCATCACCTCGGGTGGTCACCCGATCGGCACTGATGCGTCCGAGGAGGACGATGACGGGGCGCTGAAGCCGCTGCCCGAGCGGCTGGTCATGGAACTGACCGCCCACCGGACCCTCGCGCTGCGCGAGGCCATCGGGCGTTCGCCCGACGTCGCGCTAACGCTCCTGCTTCTGAAGCTGGTGACGGATACCTTCCGCACCTCCTCTGCGACGGGCAGCTGCCTCGAAGCCTCGGTGCGTCACGTCTACATGACGGCGCAGGCACCCGATCTCAAGGACAGCGTCGTGGCGAAGCTTGTCGATGAGCGCCACGCGGCCTGGGAGGCTGATCTGCCTCTCGGCGATGATGCTGCCCTCTGGAACTATCTGACCACGCTCGACCAGGGCAGCCGTCTGGCGCTGCTGGCACATTGCCTCAGCTTTGGGATCAACGCGCTCCATGAGAAGGTGAACCCCTATGGGGCAGGCATCTCGGCCACCGGCCTGACCCGCCGCATGGCGCATGCCGATCTCGTGGCGCGGGCAGTCGATCTCGACATGGTCGAGGCAGGCTGGGAACCGACGGTCGATGGCTATCTCAATCGTGTGCCCAAGGCCCGGATCCTCGAGGCAGTGCGTGAGGCGAAGGGGGAGGGGACCGCGCAGCTTCTCGATCACCTCAAGAAGAACGAGATGGCAACGGAGGCCGAACGGCTCCTCAAAGGCAGCGGCTGGTTGCCCGAGGTCCTGCGCCGGAGTGATCTGGCGGCGCGCGAGGGCGAGCAGATTGCAGAAGGGCAGGGGGAGGACGCGTGCCAACCCGAGGATGTCGATCTCCCGGCTTTCCTGACGGCCGATCTGCCGGACGGCGATGCGTCGATGATGGCCGCAGAGTGACCTGAGCAATCTGGGGCGGGGAAACCCGCCCTCATTCCAACAAAATACAGCAATATCAATATGATGAATGCGAACACTCGCATTCGGGATGAGGAATCATGTCTGCGACCACCATCATCGACACCGCCCCTCTCGGGGCACTGATCCGCTACACCGACGGCAGTCCCAAGCCGCCGGCGCGCTTCACCAAGAAGCTCGCAGCCTGGGAGCGATCGAACGGCGTGGGCCGTCTCGTGAAGAAGGAGCCGCCTCGGGTCTATCCGACCTGGACCGCTCCGGCCTCCTTCACGCTGCATGAAGGGAACTTCTCCTCGGACGGGGTGATCCTCGTCACCATCATGCGCAGCCATTCGGCCGACAGCCGTTTGATCTTCGAGGTGGCGGAGGAACCGAAGGCCGGGCAGGTCCGCGTGCTTCTGGACTTCGGGGGCAACACCGAGCTGCTGCATCTGGCGGAGTCCGTCACCGCGGCGGAGCTCTGGATTGCGCGGGAGGGCTATCGCAACGCGCGGCTGGAAATCGTCGGTTCCGAGGAGGCCGATAGGGCAGGGGGCGCGGACCTCGCCGCCTGAGGCCTGACAATGCGTGAGGGGCCTGCCCAGGGGACGGGCCTCTCACCGACCACTCCCTCTGCCCGCGATATTGCGCGGGCGCCAAGGCTCCATCCTTCGGGACGGATGATCGTCAACCAAGAGCCTGCCCGGGAGGCCGGCGGCGTTCGAAGCATCAGCGGGACAACCGGCTCCTGACGTTGGGGGACCATCCCCCGCTCGCCATTCCCTTCCTTGCCCCGAATCCCGTCTTCGAGATCAACCCGCGAGGGGTCGGACTACGGGCGAGCCCGTGCCGCCGGGTGGATTCGGGCAAGCCGAACGCACCCGGTGATGTCAGCCAGTCTTCGGGCCTGCGGGGTCCTGTCGTGCGGGGGATGGTCCCCCGCCTCCAAGACAGGAGCCAAACAGATGTCCCGCAAAGATGCGCACGCCTTCGCCGCCTCCCTCGCCGCCACGCTCATGGTCTCGATCGTCGTCTTCCAGGCAGGGGATGGATCCTTTGGCGCTGTCCCCGCCGATGAAATCGACGGCGACGAAGTGGTCATTGTGGGAGAGATCGATCCCTTTCAGTGAGGCCTCAGCCTCACGTCGCAAAGGCTCGGGTGGCGCGGTTTCGCGCCTCCCCGGCCCTTCGCCATCTGTCGCTCCGACAGATGGGACCATGGTGCCGACGCGAGGTCGGCATCCCAGCATCGCCATTTAGAAAGGGGCCGCGGTGCACCAACGCTAGGCTTAGGATTTTCGGCCATGGATGTGGTCGGCCTGCCTGCTTCTGAGCCACCCGCAAGGAGCGCGATTGATCGTTTTCGTTCGAACTCCGATATTGTCTTCAGCTGAAAAGGAATGCCCGACTTGCTCTACAAGGATTTGATCGCAACCTATGGCTCGTCCCTCAGTGGCCGGTCTTCCTTGGAGGACGACATGGTCTGGCATCTGGTCCCATCGGATGAGCTGACCAGATTTCGGCGCTATGCGCTCGAAGCCCTCCAGCAGGCCAAAGTTTACCTGCTTGATCATAATGCTGCGAATTACGCCGACACCTTGCATGACGCCCTGCAAGAGCGGGCGCAGGCCGTTAGATCGCAGGCCATGTCCTACCTGGGTGAGATACAATTTCCTGCAAAGGTCACCTGGGTGGAGTTCGACTATAGAGAACTCGCTGTCGCACGCTTCGAGCGGGGCGCACCCTCGACCGCCCACGATGATCGGCCCATCGGGTCTGGCGTGCACGGTTTCCTGATTGATGATCGAGAGGTCGACCATCTGAGGATTACCATGTTCGCGCGGCCCGACGGCGTAAGGGCGATGGATCCGATGAGCTTCATGCGGCTCAATCGAACGGGTCAAGGGTTGCTGGACTATGAAGACGTCAAGTTCGAGTTCAACCCGTCCATGATGCGCTACCGGGCGATCTGCGGTGACTCCGAAGAGGCGATCGAGGCCCGGCGGACAATTCACTTGGTCAACACCGGGAGTGAACTTTTCATCCCCTGTGCGCTATTCGCGATGCTGGTCTCGCCAGATCTGGGAGGGATCATCCCCAGTGAGAGCGAGACTTACACGGCGAAAGAGACCAAGACGGCACGCAAGTTTGGCAAGTCGTGGGTTCTTGGTGCCCAGAAGTCACATCTTACCATCCGGATTGGCCCGCAAGCAGCAGCACACATGCGCGAGCGTGCGGAGCGGCTGGCATTCGAAAAGCAGGCGAATACCGATCGAAGCGGTCCGGTGCGCCATTGGGTCTCGGAGCACGAGCGGCACTATCGGAGTGGGAAGATCGTCATCGTCAAAGGGCATGAACGCGGGAGCGGCGACAGGCCATTGCTTCCCACGCGCGTAATGGGCCCCCGCCGCGAGGATGCAGCCTTCAACCTTCCGGACTAATCTCCACGGCTGGTCGGCGGGGATCATGCTGTTTTCCCGCAGCTTGAAGGAACTCAGTTCTCGTCGTTTGTCAGCTGTCCCAGCTGGTTATTGTCAGCCGAGCAGGTCATCGGGGTTCTTGCCTGCATCGACATGGGCAGCAAACCAACTCGGCTTGCGACCGCGTCCGGACCAGGTGAGGGTCGGGTTCTCAGGATGCCGGTAGATTTTGGTCGAGGGCGCCCGTTTGCGCTTCGGCTCCTCGAGTTCCGCCAGTTCGGCGAGGGTGAAGCCGAGTTCCTTGGCGAGCATCTCGACCTTTTCACGGGCCTCCGCCTTTTGCCGGGCTTCGAAGGTGGAAATTGCCTTGGTCACGGACTTCAGCAAATCCCGCAGTTCAGCGAGCGACATAGCCGCAAGGTTGAAATCAGGCATCGGGTGCTCCGGTTGATCCAATGCATCTGGCGTACTCGTGCCAAGGTCGCGCGGCAAGAGATCAGCGGGGCAGGGGGCTCAGGTGGGGGGCGTGGTGATCCCTTTCTCCCTTGCCGGGTTCTTTCCCCCTGGGCCTGACATTGCCGGATAAAATCGGTCTGAGCGTGTCTGCTTGGGTTTCCCCCCAGAGATCCGGCTGAAGCACCTTCCCTTCGACGGACAATCCCCTAAGCCTGTTCGGTCTCCTGCCCGCAACCCCAACTCCTGCCCGGGCCGTGTTGCCCTGTGCCAGGGCTGCCCGCGCCACCCCGGACCCTCGGGGGTTTCCGGTCGCCTCGCGTCTCCCGTGCGGACGTCTACCGACAGGCTTCTGCCGGGTCTTGTCGAAGGGATGGCCCCTTCAGCGAAATCTCAGGAGAACCACCATGCAGAACATCGTCATCCTCGCCGGCAACATCGGTCAGGCCCCGGAGGCTCGCACCACCCAAGGCGGCGCGAAGATCACCCACTTCACCCTGGCCACCTCGCGTCCCCGCCTCTCGGAAGGCCGCGCGGTCCGCGACGAGCACGGCTACCGCGTGATGGACACCGAATGGCACCGCATCACCTGCTTCAACGGGCTCGGCA
>CANJQT010000057.1 GCA_947476475.1 Paracoccaceae bacterium
CTCCGGACGTGGCTTGCGCTCGTATCCGCCGGCACCTTCGGGACGCGGCTTGCGCTCTTATCCACCCGCACCTTCGGGACGCGGCTTGCGCTCGTATCCACCCGCACCTTCGGGACGCGGCTTGCGGTCATATCCGCCCGCACCTTCGGGACGTGGCTTGCGGTCATATCCGCCCGCACCTTCGGGACGTGGCTTGCGCTCGTATCCACCCGCACCTTCCGGACGCGGCTTGCGCTCATATCCACCTGCGCCTTCGGGACGTGGCTTGCGCTCATATCCGCCCGCACCCTCCGGACGTGGCGCCCGAGGCTTGCGGTCGAAGCCTTCGCCATCGCCCCGCGCAGGGCGGGGCTTACGGTCGGCACCGCCTGCGGGCCGGGGTTTGCGGTCGAAGGCGGGCTTGTCGCCGCGGGCAGGGGCCCACCCGCGCGCGGGCGCGTCCTCGCCCAACTGTTCCTTGCCGCTTGCACCCAGTTGCTCTTTCAAGATCCGCTGCTTCACTTCGATCACATCGCCTGGCTTCATCGTGTTCAGCCGGAAGGGGCCATAGCTGACCCGGATCAACCGGTTCACAACCATTCCGACTTCCGTCATTGCACGGCGGATCTCGCGGTTCTTTCCTTCGCGCAGGCCGACGGTCAGCCAGGCATTCGCCCCCTGCTGGCGGTCAAGCGATATTTCCATCGGCAGGAACTCTTCGCCCTCGATCGTGACGCCGCGGCGCAGTGGATCAAAGGTGGCGTCATTCGGCCGCCCGTTCACGCGCACCCGATACTTGCGCAGCCAGCCGGTCGACGGCAGTTCCAGCCGCCGCTTCAGTTCGCCGTCGTTGGTCAACAGCAAAAGCCCTTCGGAATTCAGGTCCAGTCGACCGATCGACATCACGCGCGGCATGTCTTGCGGTAGCGTGTCGAACACGGTCTGACGACCCTTTTCATCTTTTTCCGATGTGACCAGCCCAAGCGGCTTATAATAAAGCCAGAGGCGGGCAGGTTGCGGGGCATCAATCGGCTTGCCGTTCAGCGTCACCCGATCGGTTGGCAGGACATCCAGCGCAGGCGAGGTGATGACCTTGCCGTTCACCGCCACGCGGCCTTCGACGATCAGCCGTTCCGCGTCGCGGCGCGAGGCGACGCCGGCGCGGGCCATGACTTTGGCGATCCGATCGCCGGTCTGGTCTTTTTCGGTCATGGCTTTATTCTATCCGCTGCTGGGCTGTCGGGAAAGCGCCCCCTTACAGGGCTTTTGCCCCCCCGTGAAGGCTTGATTGTGATCAGATGGCAGGGCATCAGGGGGCATGAGCGGATTTGTCAGCCATATGGACGTGGCGCTTGCCGAGGCCGAGGCGGCAGGGCGGCGCGGCGAAGTGCCGGTTGGGGCGGTCGTCATAACCCCTGACGGGCGGATCCTGGCCGCCGCCGGAAACCGCACGCGCGAATTGTCGGACCCGACGGCGCATGCCGAAATGCTTGCCATCCGCGCCGCCTGCGCGGCATCGGGATCAGAACGGCTGGAGGGGCATGACCTTTACGTAACGCTTGAACCTTGCCCGATGTGCGCAGGCGCGATTTCCTTCGCGCGGATCCGCAGGCTTTATTATGGCGCTGCTGACCCCAAATCAGGTGGCGTGGCGCTGGGGGCAAGGGTTTTTGCCCATCCGCAATGCCACCATGCACCTGAGGTCTATGACGGAATTGGCGCAGGCCCGGCGGCGGCGCTGCTTAAGGATTTTTTCGCGCTCAAGCGCCAATAGCGTGCCGTTCTTGGCGCGACCAAGGATCCAAGGCAAGTCGGTTGGGCTTGATGGTGACCGGAGCTGGCGAACCGACTCCTGCCGACACAGCGCAAGCACTTCGGACATGGCGGCAACACCCTTGCGGATCTCGCCTTCCGCGATCGACGAATATCTCATCCGAAAGAAGTGGCAGTGCTCTGGCATTTTGACAAAGAACGCGTACCCCGGTTCGATAAGAACGCCCGCCGAACGAAGCCGCATCGCAAACACGCTGCTGTCAAGCCACTCCAGCCGCTCGATCCTGAACTTTGTCGCCGCAATTGCCGTGACCTGCGTTCAGGTGCGACGGCCGGTTGCAATCTGACGGCCAGCGGGTTCCGGCGCACGACCCGGGTCTGTGAAACTGCCCGCAGTTCGCATCGATCCGGGCGCTACCACCCCCCGCCGCCGCCACCGCCACCGCCGCCACCCGAAGAACCTCCGCCGCTGGAAAACCCCGAAGAAGAACTCTTCGGCGCTGGCAGCGAACGGGTAAGACTGTCTGACAGAGAATGGCCAAGACCCGTGATCTTGTCGCCGAAACTCTGGTTGCCGCTGTTCAGCCCGCGATACCAGCCGGGCGCGTATGACCCCGCCGCAACCGTTCCCGCAGCCACCGCAGACGCAAGCCACGTCTCGAATGCGCGCGCCCAGGGCTTTTCGACATCCAGTGCTACGGCATAAGGCAGAAGCGTCTCGAAATGCTGGGGCGACATCTGCGGCGCGCCCGCCATGTTCAGGCGATCCTCTTCCGCGACCGAAAGGTAATGCCGCAGACCTTCGATCTCGTCTGTGCGTTTGCGGCCAAACGTCGTTGGCGCACCAAGAATGAAGAAGAACAGCAAGTTAAGCAGTAAAAGCGATGCCAGCGCACCAATCAGCAGCGGGTCTTCCAATGATGCGAAAAACCGCTGGGCCGACATCAGTCCTGCGTTCATGGTCATCACAAGCATGGCAAATCCGAAGAACGCGAACCTGATCTTGCTGGCAAGACCGGTCCCCCATCGCTGTGCCATCTGCACGGCAGCAACGGTCAGTATGCCCCCAGCGATCAGCGCCGGTGCGAGTGCGGCAAGCCACTGTCCGCCCGGCTTTCCAAGCGCCACGGTCAAGACGAAAGCGGCGACCGAAAGCGCCATGCCAAGAAATATCCAGCCGCGGTTGTGCCGATAATAAACCTCCCGGTGCTCACGCTCCATCGCTTGCCGGAAGGACCGCCCAAGTCCAGCGACCGCCTCGCCGTTCGCTTCCGAAATCGTCAGGCCATCGGCGCGCGACTTCACCCCGTTCAGAACGGTCGCCTCGCCGACCGGCAACGTCACACCCTCTGACCGCTTGGCCGTGGCGCGCAGGGTGACCGTTTCGGCAATATCCTCGAATTCGATATAGCCGCCGACGGCAAGGTTCAGCGCCGAAGCAGAGATGGCAGGAAAGCCCTGATGACGCAGGCCGCGGTTCCAGATGTAATGTGCAAGCGCTGGCGAGACCCCCGCCGGGGCATCCCAACGTGGGACAATGACGCCCTTTGGCGGGTCACGTCCGATGCGGGCCCAGGCCACGACATAATAGAGAAGTACCAGCAGCGCCCCCGCGCCTGCAATAAGTGACGCCACATGATCGCGCACGAACCAGGACAGCTTTTGGCCGTTGGTGGGCGGATGAATCACGCCCTTCTCAAGGCTGACCACCACACTCAGACCCTCGTAGGGCCCAAGCGGCCGCGTCGTGACAAAACGGACCACGCTGCCATCCGAAGACGAATGGGTCACGGCATCTTGTGTGCGCGACCCTAACGGCCCGGTATAGGCTGCAGTCTGGCCGGCCCGCGCGCCATCGGGAAGATGAATGACAGCCGTCGCGCTGCGTATCGGAAAGATCCACGCGGTTCCGGTCGCATTCCAGTAAACCTCGTCATGGTCGGGAAAGAAGCGAACCTGACGGTCGGTTCTGTAGGTCAGTTCATAGGTGTAGACGCCGGGGTCAAGATACACATCTGCCTGTCCAAGGTAGATGCGCACGAAATTTCCGCCATCCTCGACCCGCGCCGTCTCGGTCAGCCCGTCACGACGGGCCGCGATCAGTTCGAACCCTGTCGCAGCGATCCCGCCTTCCGCGTCCTCGAAGGCTGTCGGAAAATCGCGGTAGATTCCGCGTCTTATCTCTTGGCCTTGCGCGCGCACCCTGATTGTTTCGGTGACAATGAAATCACCGTCAGATCTGACCTCGACCGCGCTGCGGAAATCAAGAATCTCTTCGGCTGCGGCAAGCGGAAATGCCGCCAGAACCGCGAAAAGGGCCGCCAGCAGCCCAAGGGCAGGCCCCCTAAGGATCACCTCAGAACGCCACTTTGGGCAACTCGCGGTCTTTGGGATCGTCCAGTTCGAAATATTCGGACTGGCTGAAACCGAACTGACGGGCGATGAGGTTTGATGGAAAGCTTTCAACCATGACGTTCAGGTCACGCGTCGAGCCGTTATAGTAGCGCCGCGACATCTGAATTTCGCTTTCGATGGTTGCCAGTGTCGTTTGCAGCTCTTGGAAATTCTCGTTTGCCTTCAGATCGGGATAGGCCTCCGCCACTGCCATCAGCCTGCCCAGCGCCTGACCCAGAAGCCCCTCGGCGGCAGCGCGGTCCGCAACGTGGTCGGCGGGTATGGTCTGGGCACGGGTGCGCATCTCGGTCACCTCGCGCAGCGCATCCTTTTCATGGGCGGCATAGCCCTTCACGGTTTCGATCAGGTTCGGAATAAGGTCCGCGCGCCGCTTAAGCTGAACGTCGATCCCGCTCCATGCTTCCCGCACCATCTGACGAAGCCGGACAAGACCATTATAGGTCAGGATGACGTAGGCCACGATGATGCCGATTGCCACGGCAACAGTGATAAGAAAGATCTGCATGCGGTCCTCCTGATGTCCGTTCACACCCGACACTAACCCATGGCGCAACGTCAGAGGAAGTCTGTTGCTGGTTTCGTCTGGCTCAGTGCCGGAAATGTGGGGGCATACCCGGTCATTGCCGTGCATCACCCTCTGACGGTGGGACAAAGCTATCGCCGATGACACCCGCCCATTGCGGCGCGAATCCGGCGCACTTTCCTATGCCCATGCGTGCACGCCGTGATTCCCTTTGCAGGAAGCCACTTCGCGTGCTGCGCAGACCTACTTCTTGGAAAAAAGGCTCACCAGATCCACGCTGCCGCTGTTCTTGTGGCCAAGGTTGAGGCTGCTTTCAATTACGCGAAGGTGTTCAGCCATCAATCCGGCAGCCGCTTGTCCATCGCGCGCCTTGAAGGCATGCAAGATACGTTCGTGGTCGTCGTCGCGGCAGTTGGCAACGCTGGGCGCGCCAAATATCCCGATGATCAGCGAAGTGCGCGTCACCAGTTCCTTCATGATCCGCAACATCACCGCATTCGAAGCAATTTGCGCAAGCAGAACGTGAAACTGGCCCGACAGGCGAATGGCCTCATGACGCCGGTCATCGTGATGGGCGTCATGTTCCTTTTTCAGATGGTCTGACAGCTCGGCCACATCTGCCTCGGTCGCTCGCTCCACGGCCAGACGGGCGATCGTCGGTTCCAGTGTCAGGCGCGCCTCGAAAACCTCGCGGGCCTACTTGGCTGTCGGTGATGCGACAAAAGCCCCCCGGTTCGCGTGCAATTCCACCACTTCGCGGCTAGACAGCAAAAGCAGCGACCGGCGGATGCGCATGCGGCCCACGCCGAAAGCATCGCACAGCGCCGATTCGGAAAGTTTGGTTCCGGGCGGGAGCCTCTGCTCGACAACCGCCTCAAAAATCCGCTCGACGATGTCTTCCTCGGCGATTTCTTCGGCGGAGGGATTTGGACTGATCTCTTTCTGGGCCGCGGGCATTTAAGGGAAAACCAATCTGTTGGCGTAACCTGTTAAGGAGATAGAGGCCAACTGAGTTGACGGCAAGCCATCACTATTGTCGACGATCAAATAAAATGTGTTGACAGGATTGTTAACAATTTGTTTGATGTGATCACTGACAGAACCCCGGACAGGGGCGCAAACCGATCACCCTTCTGGCTTACAGGGAGTTTGCCACATGCTTCGTCGCACTTTGCTCAAGACCACCGCGCTTGCCGCTGTTGCAAGCTTTGCCATGCTTGGCACCGCCTTCGCCGAAAACCCCGTTCTGAAGATCGGTTTCGTCGGTGTCACTTCAGGCCCCGCCGCCGCTTGGGGCACATCAAACCAGCGTTCGATGGAAACGCGCGCCGCATGGATCAACGAGACCGGCGGATATGACATCGCCGGCACCAAGTACGATGTGCAGATCATCTCCTTCGACGATCAGAAAGACCCCAAGCGTGCAATCGCAGGCATGGAACAGATGGCGCAAGAAGGCATCCACTATGTCGTCGGCCCGAACGTAGACGACGGCGCTGCAGCCGTGCGTCCCGTGGCTGAACAGAACGCCATCATGTACTTCCCCTACGCATTCCCGAAAGAACTCTACACCGCCCCAGCGTCAAATGCCGTGCTGGGCATGGTTGCCAACTATCAATCGGGTCCGGCAATCTACAAATACCTGATGGACAATAACGGCGTGAAGAAAGTTGCCTTCGTCGCCGCCAATGAATCCGATCCGCTTTCACAGCGCGATTCCGGTTCGGCTGCTGCCAAGGCCCTTGGGCTGGAAGTTGTATCGGATTCGGTGACCTATCAGGTCGACACCACCGACTTCACCCCCGTGCTTCTTCCGGTCATTCAGGCTGCGCCTGATCTTCTTGTCCTTTCAGGCGTGTCGCCTGCAAACGCACCGCAGTTGATCCGTTCGGCGCGCGAACTCGGCTTCGCCGGGTTGATTTCGACCGAAACCGCGCAGGATGCCGCAGTGCTGCAAGAGGGCGCGGGCGAACTGGCAAATGGCTTCATCTCGGTTGGTGGCGCTTCGACGCCCGAACTGGCCAGCGACATGATGAAGGAATTCGTTGACCGCTACACCAAGATGTTCGGCGAATATAACGACGAGTCAAACACCAAGGTCTACGCGCTTGAATACATCCTCGCGACCATTGCCGCCAACCCGGCCGCATTGGACAATGTGGACGAGTTCAAGGCGACCATGGACACGTTCGAGGCGCCGAACCCCTACATGGTTGGCGACGCCAAACTGAAGTACGTGGGCATGACCTCGTTCGGACAGAAGCGTCAGGTGTCGGTGCCGCTGGTGGTGAACACCTTCAAGGACGGCAAGTTCGAGACGCTTTTCGTCGCGCAGGTTGACTGACGACATCCGGGAATAGAACCTGAACGGGTCCGGCTGCCAGGCAGTCGGACCCCACCCTCACCAGAAAGGGTTCCCCATGGAACAAATCCTCGCCAATGGGCTCTATCTCGGAGCCCAGTACGCCCTTATTGCGCTGGGGCTGACGCTAATCTTCTCGCTGATGAACGTGCTGAATTTCGCACATGGACAGATGTATGTCTTTGGTGGATTTGTCACTTACACCATCGTCGCGCAATGGGGCATGCCGTTCATCGTCGGCCTGATCGCGTCGGCAGTGATGCTGGCCGTCATGGGGGCGCTGATCGAGGTTTTCCTGTTTCGCCCGGTGATCCGAAAGTCCAAGCGTGACGAAAGCACGATGCTTCTGGCGGCGGGGATCGCGTTCTTCCTGGATGCCGTCATCTTGCTGCTCTTTGGTGAAAAACAGCGCGGCGTACCCAAGATTGTGAACGGCGTGTTCAATTGGGACATGCGGCTGATCATGCCCTATGACCGCATCCTGATCGGCGTTCTGGCGATTGCGATCATCGCAGGGTTCATAGCACTGATGCAATATTCCAAGACCGGCCGGGCCATGCGGGCGCTCGCCCAGGACCGGGTTGCCGCGCAATTGATGGGTGTCGATGTCGACCGTTATTCGATGATCGGCTTTGCGCTGGGCGCGATGCTGGCAGGCCTTGTCGGCGGGCTGCTGGTGACAATCACCGGCGTCAACCTGGGCATGGGCGGGCCAACTTCGGTCAAGGCCTTCATGATGATCATGATTGGCGGGGCAGGGGTGATTTCCGGGGCCATCGCCGGCGGGTTCATCCTTGGCATGATGGAAAGCATCGGCCTGACCGTGTTGGCCGTCTACGGCGACATCACATACCTTGCCATCTTCGCCTCGCTGATGGTGTTCCTCGCCTTCCGTCCGCAAGGGCTGATGGGCAAGCCTTGGGGTTGAAAAGCATGAACAAGCAATTCTTGGGCCTCGGGGCCTTTCTGCTGGCAGTCTTCGTGCTGGTGCCGGTTCTGATCGCGGCCAGCGGGCGCTGGGATCTTTACTACACGCTGACCTCGGTGGCGCTTCTAGCCATCGGATCCGCCGGGGTCTGGCTGACCTTCTACATCGGCCGCATCAACATCGGGCAGGGCGCCTATGCGCTCATGGGGGGCTATGTCTCTGCCGTGCTGATGACGCAAGTCGGCGTGTCTTTCTGGCTGACCTTGCCCGCAGCGGGTCTTTTCTGTGCGATGATATCAGTGCTGATCGGGCTGCCGATCTTGCGCCTGCGCGGCGTCTATTTCGCGATGATCACACTGGTTCTGACCGAAGTGACCCGGCTTTCCGCCCTGGCCCTGTCCGTTACGAATGGCGCAAAGGGCATCACCTCGATCCCGTTGCCCGGCGCGCTTAAGATCTTCGGAATCACCATTATCCCGGATTTTGCCACCATGGCGAATCCGAAGCTGGCCTTCTACCTGCTGGCGGTCACTCTGATGGTCCTGTCCTATGCGGCCTTGTGGAGGATCGTGAATTCCCGCCTTGGCCATCTGTGTCGCAGCTTGCAACAGAATGAGGAACTCGCCGCCTCGATCGGTGTCAACACCGCCTATCTGCGGGTGCTGGCCTACGCGATTTCCTCTTTCTTCGGCGGCCTCTCGGGGGCGGTGTTCGTGGCAATCTCCCAGTCGATCTACCCTTCCTCTTTCGCGGTGACCGACAGTGTTAACTTCATGCTCTACTGCTTCGTTGGCGGCCTCGGCTTTGTCGCTGGTCCGATGCTCGGCACGTTCCTGCTCTACTTCGGATGGGATCTTCTGTCGGTCGCAAGCGAATACCAGCTCCTCATCTACTCCAGCGCCATGATCGCGCTGATGCTGGTGCTGCCCAACGGTGTGCTCAGCCTGTTTGACAAGAAAGGCGGCCAGAAATGAGTCCGATTCTGCAAATCAAGGGCATCACGAAACGCTATGGTGGGCTGACCGCTAACAACAACATCAGCTTTGACGTGAAAGAGGGCGAAATCCTTTCGGTTATCGGCCCGAACGGGGCGGGAAAATCGACGCTGTTCAAGCTGATCGCGTCCTTTGTCCATGCGACTTCCGGCGAAGTGCTTTTCCGTGGTCAGAAGATTAGTGACCTAGCCCCGCACAAGGTGGCGCGGATGGGCGTGGTGCGGACCTTTCAGGAAACCACCATCTTCAAGTCGATGACGGTGCGCGAAAACATCATCGTCGCGCATCATCTGCGGTCAAAGGCCAGCCTGCTTGGGTTCTTTCTGGGCAGCAAACAGGCCCGCGCCGATGAGGCAGGTTTTGCCAAATCTGCCGATGACATCGTCGATTTCCTTGGCCTTCAGTCCATCCGGGATGAACTTGCTTCGAACCTTCCACAGGGGCATTTGCGGGCGCTAGGCATGGCCATCGGCCTGGCCACTCACCCGACCGTCCTGCTTTTGGACGAACCCTTTGCCGGCATGAACCACGACGAGACGATGAAGATGGTGGCCCTTGTCCGCCGCCTTCGCGATGAACGCGGCGTGACTGTTTTGCTGGTGGAACACGACATGCCGGCGGTGATGAAGATTTCTGACCGCATCGTTGTGATCAACTTCGGCGAAAAGATCGCCGAAGGCACGCCTGCCGAAATTCAGGCTAATCCAAAGGTGATCGAGGCATACCTCGGCTCCGAAGACGCAGCGATTGGGATGTGATCCATGACAGAGATGCTGAACTTCAAGGACGTCGAGCTTTACTATGACCACGTCTATGCTCTGAAAGGCGTGTCGCTGAACCTGCAGCAGGGCGAAACCGTGGCACTGATCGGGGCCAATGGCGCCGGAAAGTCGTCCATTCTGCGGGCGATTACGGGCCTGAGGAAAATCAAGTCGGGGTCAATCACCTTCATGGGTGAACGGCTTGATGGCACGCCCGCCGCCGACATCGTCCGCAAGGGTATCGCGATGGTGCCTGAAGGCCGCCGGGTGTTTCCCTTCATGTCGGTGAAGGACAACCTCTTGATGGGTGCCTTCACCCGCACTGACAACGCCGGGATCGCCGCCACGCTGGACAGTATCCTGACCCGCTTTCCGCGGCTGAAAGAACGCTTTCATCAACAGGCAAGCACGCTTTCAGGAGGCGAGCAGCAGATGATGGTGATCGGCCGCGCACTGATGGCAAAGCCGAAGCTGCTGCTGCTGGACGAACCCTCATTGGGCATTGCGCCCAAGCTGGTTCAGGATATCGCCCGCGCGATCGTGGCGATTTCACGCGATGAAAAAGTGACCGTGCTTCTGGTAGAGCAGAACAGCCGCATGGCACTGTCCATTTCCAGCCGGGCTTACGCGATGTCCACCGGATCCGTCGTTTTGACCGGCGCTTCCAAAGAACTGATGAACGACGACCGGATCAAGGCCGCCTACCTCGGGGGTGAAGTGTAAATGCGTATTCTGGTGGTGAACCCCAACACGACAGCCTCGATGACGGACAAGATCGGGGCGGCGGCCCGCCGGGTGGCTTCAGCCGGAACCGAGATAGTCGCCGTGAATTCAGCCTTCGGGCCCGCGTCAATCGAGGGCTACTATGACGAGGCGATGTCGCTTGCAGGGATGCTGGAGGCGATCCGAAAAACCGAAGGCTACGACGCTGTGGTGATCGCCTGCTTTGATGACACCGGTCTGGACGCCGCGCGGTGCATGACCGAAAAACCAGTCATCGGCATCGGCGAAGCTGCCTATCACATGGCCTCGATGATATCGAACAAGTTCTCGGTGGTCACGACGCTTGCGCGTTCGGTCCCTGCGTTGGAACATAACCTGCACCGTTACGGTCTGATGGCCCGTTGCGCGCGGGTGCGCTCGTCCGAGGTCGCGGTGTTGGAACTGGAAGAACCGGGATCGGACGCGCGCAACCGTATCAGTGCCGAAATTGGTCGCGCGGTGGCCGAAGACCGTGCCGAGGCAATCGTGCTTGGCTGCGCCGGCATGGCGGATCTGGCAGACGCTCTGGCGCAGGCGCATGGGCTGCCGGTGCTTGACGGGGTGACCTGCGCGGTCGGCTTGGCCGAAACAATGGTCAGGTTGCGCCTGCTTACCTCTCGGCTAGGCGGATACTCTCCGCCGCCGGCGCGCAAGCTGGCGTTATCCGCGCTCTGATCCACTTCAACGGGCCCGCGACGACAACATTACTTGCGACTTGGCGCAGGTTTTTCGCAAATCCCTGAAGGCGGGTGCGCCGGCGTCTGTCCCGCAGGCCCGCCGCGCCTGCGCGCTTATGGCGCGCATGACGCTGTTCAGAAGAATTTAGGGAATGCGCGGTTTTCTGTTCAGGCCGTGATCGGGCGGGCTTGCTGTGCGACCAGTGCCGACTCTATGGTAGGGCGTTGGCAGATGCCCTCCAAGGATCCAACCCAAGGGGCGGCACAACAGAAACCCGCAGGACCAAGAGGTGGCCCTCAGAATGGTGATTTTCCGCAAGACTGCCGCCGGGATGGCAGGCACCGGCGGTGGTGCGACCATCGAGGCGGTGTTGTGGTTGCCGTTCTTCATGCTGCTGCTGGCGCTGTTTGCCGATCTTTCGATGATTTTCACCAACCAAAGCCGCATTCAGCGGATGGTTCAGGATGCCAATCGCGCGCTTGCGGTCGGGCGGCTCGACAGCCCAGAGGCTGAGCAGGCATTCCTGCAGGATCAGCTTGCGACCCTGTCGCCCAAAGTCATCGTCGAAACTCAGGTTCACGCCGGTCGCGTGACCACGATTGTCCGCGTTCCGGTGGCGGACCTTGACGTGATTGGCGTCGCCTCGGCTTTGCGCGGGTCAGTCCTAACGATCCGCTCTGATCATCTGGTGGAATACTAGCATGCGGCGCCGGATGCCGGACCGTCTCTGGGCGGCAGCACTGCATTTCCGGGGCGACCAGTCCGGTGCGATTTCGCTGCTGAGCTTGCAGATTTTTGTCATTGCCCTGCTGCTGGGCGGCCTTGCGGTGGATCTGGCCAACGCGCTGGCGGGCCGGGCGCAGCTGCAAAATGCCGCAGATTCCGCAGCCCATGCAGCCCTTTACGCCCGTGAATTCGGCAGCGAGGATCAGGCGCGCGAAGCGGCTCTCGCGCTGACAGAAGCCATGATGCCCCGCGACCGCTATGGCCAGGTCCTTACCCCCGACGACATCCAGTTTGGCCAATGGGACCGTGCCGGCGACATCTTTCGCATCGAGACGGCGTCGCGCAAGGCGGTTTTCGTGTCAACCCGGCGCTACAGTGACCAGAAGAACGGTCTGGGAACCTTCTTCTTGCGCCTGATCGGGCTGGACAGCTGGGATCTGGCGGCGGGCGCCGTCTTTGAAACCTATCGGCCCGCCTGCTTGCACGAAGGGTTCGTTGCCCGCGGCCGGGTGATACTGCAGTCGGGGGGGCTTTATCGGGCGGGGATCTGCATCCACTCGAACGCATTCATCTCGCTCGGTGCGAACAATTTCTTCGAACCGGGCACAATCCTGTCGATGCCTGACATGCGCGACGTCGCAACCGCGTCTGGTTCGGTCGAGGCGACGCCGGGGCTGGGCGACGCTTTGCGCGATGCCTCTTACCGGATGCGCGTTGTCAACCACATTGACGCAATCGCCACGGGGGTGATGGACAGGGACTCACCCTTCTGGCGCGACTACATCACCGCGAAAGACCCCCTTTCCCTCAACCCCGATACCGAGTTGGGGCCGGAAACCTTCATGGCCGGCAACATGTATACCGTCACCTGCACCAATCCCGATCAGCGGTTCGATCTGAACAATGACACGGTCTTGCTCGAGACTGTTCTGGTCACGAATTGCCGACTTGCGATTTCGGCTGGCACCACGATCGAGGACGCGACGATCATCACCACCAACCGCAGCCCCAAGGCGCTTGCAGCCGCATCTGACATCATTATCGGCAGGATGGACGCTTGCGAAGATGGCGGCGATGTTCAGATCCTTTCTGCGGGGGGCGTGAACTTCGCCTCCAACGTGCGCATATTCGGCGGCCAGATCGTGGCTGGCGGCGATCTGTCCCTGTCGGCCGAGGAGGACAGTATTCTTGGTGCTTCTGTTCAGGCTGGCGGGCGCATGACTCTTGGCCTGAAAGGGGCGGTCGGGTCCTGTGACGGAAAAGCAATGGGCCGCATCTTTGAATTCGACTATTTTCGCATGGCACGCTGAACGCCGGGCCTGTCCGGCCTCTGGGCGGTGCTGGTCAGGCAAGCGGAATTTGACCGTCGATTGTTTCCCTCAGAGAACTTGCCAAACTTTTGCCAGATTCACCTTTTAGAAAGGCGTCAGGCGGGGGCCGAACTCGATTTTTGAGATGTTCCGTGGAGGGTCTCGCCATGTTTTCGACCTTGCGTCGTGCTCGCAGGAGATTCTTGCGGGAAGAAGAAGGTGCAGCGACAATTGAAGCTGTCATCTGGCTGCCGGTCTTTTTTTATATTTTAGCACTCTCCGTCGATGTGACGATGATCTTTCATGGCTACAGCAGGGTGATCCGGGTTGTCGAAGACGTCAACCGCGGCATTTCCGTTGGCAGGATTGCCACCGTTGATGAAGGCAAGACCAAGATCAAGGCGGCGCTGTCCACCTATTCCGATGTCGAAGCCAACATATCCATCATCGACGGCGTGGTGGTCACCGATGTCTCGGTACCGGTCAAGAGCCTGGCCTTCATTGGTGCGGCATCATCAATGATGAGCAAATACATCGTCATCTCAACGCAGCAATACAAGGAGTTCTGAGGTGAAGTCTTTCTCCCAATGGCGCTTTGTGCGCGAAACCGATGGCGGGCTCGCGATCTGGGGCCTGATCATGGTTCTGACCATCTGCGTGATTGTCGGTCTGTCAATGGACGTGGCCAACGCCTACAAGGTGCGAAGCGAAATGCAGGTGGCTGCCGATACGGCCGGGCATACTGCGCTGCTGACACGGCTGCGGGACGGCAAGGATCAGGCGATCGCCAATGCGGTCACTATTGGCAACAAGAACCTGGAAGAAAGCAAGGCCAGTGGCGCTATCACTGCTGCGGATATCGTGTTTGGCACTTGGGATGCGACCGCAAAGGTCTTCACCCCGGACCCGAACTCGACCAGCGCAGTCATGGTGACCGCCCAACGCAACAACGCCCGCGCAAATGGCGTTGGCACCTTCCTGCTGGGTTTTGTCGGCCTCAAGGCCTGGAATGTCACCACGGCGTCAGTGACCGAAACCTACCGTCCGGACTGTCTGCGCGAAGGGTTTGTCGCAGACAATCTGATCGATCTTCAAAGCAACAACGGCTTTTATAACGGCTTCTGTCTGCATTCGAATGATAAGATTCAGGTCAACCAGAACAACGTCTTCGATTCGGGTACGGTCGTCTCTCTGCCGAATACGGACAATCTGGAACTTCCGGCATCGGGCTTCACCAAGAACGCCGGCCTTCTGGAAGCGCTGCGCGAGAATTTCTATCAGATCCGCATCGTTGACCGGATCCCTGAAATCATTGCCAGCCTTGCTTCGGGCGCCGCGACCTACAAGCCCGACTACATCACGACGACGACGGTTGAAACCATCAGTGTCACGTCAAACAGCAAAACCTTCTCAACGGCGGACTTCGTGCAAGGGCATATGTATTATGTGTCATGCAGCGGCAACAAGACGCTGAAAGTGGCCGGCAACGTTACCCTGAAAAAGGTCACGGTGATGACCAACTGCGCCATCGATTTCGGATCGGACAACATTCTGGAAGATGTGGTGATGGGCACCACCAATACTGCTGACGATTCGATCAAGTGGGCATCGAACTTTCAGGTGGGCAAGAACGACCACTGTGCGACTGGCGGCGGCGCGCAACTTCTGACGATGGGCGGGATGAAGTCCGCTGCGGCGCTCATGGCTTTCGGGGCGCAGCTGCTGGCGAAGAAAATCATCAATTTCACCGCCAACGCTGACGGCATCGAAGGCGCGTCCTTCATCTCTGGCGATACGGTGTCGGGCACGTCGAACATGACAATGGGCCTGTGCAAGTCCGGCATGGAAGACAATTTCGAGGTGGACTACTACCGCCTTGCATACTGAACCTTTCACATGACCATTGGCCCGGGGTTATGCCCCGGGCCTTTTTGCTTTTTGCAAGACCAGTCGAAGGCGACGTGTTTTTGTCGCAAAACCGCTTGGCCAAAGGGGTGCCGACAAGCCAGAATGAAAAAAAACAAAGCGCCTAAGGCGTCGGCACAGGAAGGCAGGCCATGCGTTACTCCGGCTTCAAGGTGTTTACCGAAGGCTTGTTCGGAAACAAGGGATGGCAGCCTGCTTGGCGCGAACCCCAGCCCAAGTCAGAATATGATGTGGTGATCATCGGCGGCGGCGGGCACGGGCTGGCGACCGCCTATTATCTGGCCAAGAACCACGGGATCACCAATGTCGCGGTGTTGGAAAAGGGCTATCTGGGCGGCGGCAATGTCGGGCGCAACACCACGATCGTGCGCGCCAACTATTTCCTTCCCGGCAATTCCGAATTCTACAGCCATTCGCTGAAACTCTGGGAAAAGCTCGAAGCCGAATTGAACTACAACGTCATGCATTCGCAGCGTGGCCAGATCGTCCTGTTCCATTCGGATGGCCAGCGCGACGCGGCAGTGCGCCGGGGCAATTCCATCGCCAATCAGGGCGATGACGCCGAACTTCTGTCGCGCGACCAGCTCAAGCGGATGGTTCCCTATCTTGATTACGAACAAACCCGCTTTCCGATCTACGGCGGCCTGATCCAGCGCCGCGCCGGAACCGCGCGCCATGATGCGGTGGCCTGGGGCTATGCGCGCGGCGCCGATGCGCGCGGGGTCGATCTGATCCAGAACTGCGAAGTCACCGGCATCGACATCGAAAACGGCCATGTCCGCGGGGTGCAGACCACGCGCGGCCCGATCCGCGCCAAGAAGGTGGCGATGGTCGCCGCGGGCCGGTCTGGCCAGGTTGCGGCGATGGCCGGTATGCGCCTGCCGATCGAAAGCCATGTGCTGCAGGCCTTCGTCACCGAGGGGCTGAAGCCCGTCATCGACAGTGTGATCAGCTTTGGCATGGGCCATTTCTACATCAGCCAGTCCGACAAGGGCGGCCTTGTCTTTGGCGGCGATCTGGATTTTTACGCAAGCTATGCTTCGCGCGGCAACCTGCCGATGCTTGAACATGTGATGGAAGCGGGCATGACCCTGATGCCGATGATCGGCAAGGCGAAGATCCTGCGCGGATGGGGCGGCATCATGGACATGACCCCCGACGGCAGCCCGATCATCGACAAGACCCATATCGAGGGGCTTTATATCGATGCAGGCTGGAACTACGGGGGGTTCAAGGCAACCCCGGCCTCGGGCTGGTGCATGGCCCATCTGATGGCCACCGACCAGCCGCACGAGGTTGCCCGCCGCTTCCGGCTAGACCGCTTCCGCACCGGCCATCTTCTGGATGAAGAAGGCACCGGTTCACAGCACAACCTGCACTGAGAAGGGCAAAGATGCGCATCCCCTGTCCCCTCTGTGGCCCTCGCGACCGGCGCGAATTCTATTACTATGGGTCGGATGACTACCTGAACCGCCCTGGTGAAGACGCTCCTCCCGAGGCGTGGGATGACCATCTGCACCTGCGCGACAACCCTGCCGGGCTAACCCGTGATCTTTGGTATCACGAACAGGGATGTGCAGCCTGGATCGAACTGCACCGCAATACCGTCACCCATGAAATCCTGTCGGCACGGCTGGTGGCCGAACGGGCCGGGGCCGCGGGCGCGAATGGCGCGTCCACCGGGACGTCTCGCAAAAAGGCGGCCGCACCGGCCAAGGGGACAAAGGCATGAGGATCGCGGGCAAAGGGATCATTGATCGCGGCCAGACGGTGGGCTTCCGCTTCGACGGGCGCGATTATACCGGGTTCGACGGCGATACGCTGGCCTCTGCGCTGCTGGCTGGCGGTGTCAGGCTGTTTGGCCGCAGCTTCAAATACCATCGCCCGCGCGGCGTGGTGACGGCGGGGTCCGAAGAACCTTCGGCATTGGTCACCGTCGGGCAGGGGGCAGCACAGGTGCCCAACGTTCGCGCCACCGTGCAGGAAATCTATGCCAACCTCGAGGCGCGCAGCCAGAACCGCTGGCCCAGCCTGTCGCTGGACGTGATGGAAGTGAACGACCTGCTCGCGCCCTTCTTCAGTGCCGGGTTCTATTACAAGACCTTCATGTGGCCGCGCAGCTTTTGGGAAAAGCTCTACGAACCGATGATCCGCCGCGCGGCGGGTCTGGGGGCCTTGTCCGGCAAGTCGAACGAAGAGGTTTATGAAAAGGCGTGGGCCTTTTGTGATCTGCTGGTGGTTGGCTCCGGCCCCGCCGGGCTGATCGCCGCACTGGCCGCCGGGCGGGCCGGGGCCAGCGTGATTCTGGCCGAGGAAGATCAGGCGATGGGTGGCCGCCTTCTGGCCGAATGCGAAGAGGTCGGCGGCAAGCCCGGACATCTTTGGGTGGCCGATGTTCTGGCCGAACTGAAAGGCCTGCCCAATGTGCGGCTGATGACCCGCACGACAATCACCGGCGCATATGACGGCGGCACGTACGGCGCACTGGAACGGGTGGGCCTGCATGTCGCGCGCCCGCCCAAGGATCTGCCGCGCGAATGTTTCTGGCGGATCGTGGCGAAACGGGCAATTCTTGCCTCGGGCGCGCAGGAACGCCAGATCGCTTTTCCAATGAACGACCGGCCGGGGGTGATGACCGCAGGTGCGGTGCGCGCCTATCTGAACCGCTGGGGTGTGGCCGCCGGGCAGTCGGTGACGATCTTCGCCAACAACGACGACGCCCACCGAACCGCCCGCGATCTTGCGGCGGCGGGGGTCAAGGTGGCCGCCGTGATCGACGTGCGCGAAGATGCGCCGGTGGCCGGCGACTGGAAGACCTATGCAGGCGCGCAGGTTGTCGGAACCTCCGGCCGCCTGGCCTTGCGCGAAATCACCATCCGCACCGCCGCCGGGGCCGAGGAAAAGATTGCCACCGATTGTCTGGCGGTGTCCGGCGGCTGGAATCCGACGCTGCACCTGACCTGCCACCTGAACGGCCGCCCGACCTGGCGCGACGATATCGCCGCCTTCGTACCGGTCCCCGGCATGGTGCCGGGGCTGGAAGCTGTTGGCGCGGCGAATGGCACCATGTCGACCGCCGCAGCCCTCGCCGAAGGTCTGGCCGGGGCAGGTGCAGCCCTGCAGTCACTGGGCCTGAAGGGCGCGAAGTTGGATCTTCCGCAGGCCGAAAACGGCGGCGCACGGCTTCAGGCTTACTGGCAAGTGCCGGATGCGAAAGGCCGCGCCTGGCTTGATCTGGCCAATGACGTCACGACCAAGGATGTGCGGTTGGCCGCCCAGGAAGGCTTCCGTTCTGTCGAACATATGAAGCGCTACACCACCCAAGGCATGGCCCCCGATCAGGGCAAGAACTCCAACGTCGCCGCCCTTGCGGTGCTGGCCGACGCCACCGGGCGCGGCATTCCCGAAACTGGCCTCACCACCTTCCGCCCCCCCTATGTCCCCGTCTCGATCGCGGCCCTTGGCGCGGGCGGGCAGGGCATGGGCTTTGCCCCGCAACGCTTCACCACCTCGCACAAGGCGGCCTGTGAACGCGGCGCCCCGATGATCGAGGCAGGCCTCTGGTATCGCCCCTCCTACTTCCCGCGCCCCGGCGAGGCGACCTGGCGCCAGTCCTGCGACCGCGAGGTGGCGTTGGTGCGCAACCGTGTCGGCATCTGCGATGTCTCGACCTTGGGCAAGATCGACATTCAGGGCCCGGACGCCGGGCGTTTCCTTGATTTTCTCTATACCAACACCTTTTCGACCCTGCAGCCGGGCCGCGTCCGCTATGGGCTGATGCTGCGCGAAGACGGGCTGGTGATGGATGACGGAACGACCGCGCGCCTTGCCTCTGACCATTACCTGATGACCACCACCACAGCCGCCGCTGGTCAGGTGATGCGCCATCTGGATTTCGTCCAGCAGGCCTTTTGCCCGGATTGGAAAGTGCGGGCGGTTTCGGTCACTGAACAATGGGCGCAATTCGCCATCGCCGGCCCCTTGGCGCACGAACTTCTGAACTCGCTTCTCGACGCGCCCCTTGACGATAAGGCCTTTCCCTTCCTGTCATGCGGCAGCGTCCGTCTGGGCGGGGGCGAGGCGCGGCTTTTCCGCATCTCCTTTTCGGGCGAGCTCGGCTATGAAATCGCCGTTCCCGCCCGCTACGGCGAAGCGCTTTACCGCGATCTGGTGGCGCGGGCCGAAAGCTTCGGTGGCTGCGCCTACGGGATGGAGGCGCTGAATGTGTTGCGCATCGAAAAGGGGTTCATCACCCATGCCGAAATCCACGGCCGGGTGACGGCTTTCGACGTCGGTCTGCAGGGAATGATGAGCCAGAAGAAGGACTTCATCGGCAAAGCCGCCAGCCAGCGCCCCGGCCTGCTGGGCGAGGCGCGCGAGCAATTGGTGGGCCTGAAGCCGCTGGCCCCAGAAAAACCGATCGGCGCTGGCGCGCATCTTTTCGACCCCGGTGCCGCCCCGATCCGGCAGAATGATCAGGGCTACGTCACGTCGGTCTGCTGGTCGCCCACGCTCTCGACCCACCTTGGGCTGGCCTTCCTCAGGAACGGCCGTGCGCGGCTTGGTCAGTCAGTGCGGCTGGTTGACCACATGCGCGGCACCGATTTTTTGTGCGAAGTGACCAACCCGGTCTTCTTTGACCCGGAAGGAGGGCGCGCCCGTGGCTAAACTCATCGCCAAACCCGCCACCGAAGGGCTGCTTCCCCTGACGATCGGCACGCTGACCCTGTCGGACGCCAGCCCGAAACGGCTGACCGCCATCGCGCCATTTTCCGGCGCCCGCGCCGCTGTGGCCGAAGCTCTGCGCGCCGCAGGTCTGGACTGGCCGATGCCCGACCGGGCCGTGAAAGGGGCGAAAGGCACCTGCCTCTGGTCAGGCCGCGATCAGGCCTTCCTGACCGATCTTCCCCCACCCGCAGGGCTGGCCGGGCATGCCGCCCTGACCGACCTCAGCGATGGCTGGGTCGCGCTGAAACTGACCGGGCCAGATGCCGCCGCTACCCTTGCCCGCCTCATCCCCATCGACCTGTCGCCCGGCGCCTTCCCGGATGGGGCCAGCGCCCGCACGGGTCTGGGTCATATGTCGGTCTTGCTTCACCGCTCATCCAACCGCTCTTTCACGCTGTACCTCTTCCGCTCGATGGCGGCGTCAGCGGTGCATGAAATCGAAGGCGCGATGAAATCGCTCGCGGCGCGCGCCGTGATCTGAGGCCGGCTGGGTGCGCTGCCCCCCCTTGCTCGCTTCGGATCAAGGGCCGATAAGGGAACCATGAGCCTGCCAACCGGATTCCTTGATGAACTGCGCACCCGCGTGACCCTGTCACGGATCGTCGGGCGAAAGGTCGCGTGGGATCAGCGCAAGTCCAATCAGGCCAAGGGCGATCTTTGGGCGCCATGCCCCTTCCATCAGGAAAAAAGCGCCTCGTTCCATGTCGATGACCGCAAGGGGTATTATTACTGCTTTGGGTGTCACGCGAAGGGCGATGCCGTCACCTTCCTGCGCGAAAGCGAAAACATGTCCTTCATGGAGGCGGTCGAGCTTCTGGCGCGCGAGGCAGGCCTGCAGATGCCCGCCGCCGACCCGCGCGCTGCGGAACGCTCCGATCACCGGACAGAACTGGCAAAGGTGATGGAAGAGGCGGTGAAATTCTACCGCCTGCAGCTGAAGACGGCCGCCGGCGCTGCGGCGCGGACCTATCTTGCCGGGCGCAAGCTGACCGAGGCGGGCTGCGACCGTTTCGAGATTGGCTTTGCCACCGATGGATGGCAGGGGCTGTGGGATCACCTCAAGGCCAAGGGGATCGCCGATGATCTGATCCTTGGCGCCGGGCTTGCAAAAGCCAGCACCAAGGGCAAGGCCCCCTATGACGTCTTTCGCAACCGGATCATGTTTCCCATCCGTGATGCGCGCGGCCGTTGCACCGCCTTTGGCGGTCGGGCGATGGACCCAGCCGACAATGCAAAATACCTCAACAGCCCAGAAACCGACCTGTTCGACAAGGGCCGCAGCCTTTACAACCACGGCCCTGCGCGGGAAGCCTGCGCCAAGGGCAAGCCCCTGATCGTCGCTGAAGGTTACATGGACGTCATCGCCTTGGCCGAGGCGGGTTTTACCGGGGCGGTGGCCCCCCTTGGCACCGCCATCACCGAAGACCAACTCAGGCTGATGTGGCGTCTTTCGCCGGAACCTCTGATCATGCTCGATGGCGATACGGCTGGGATTCGCGCGGCGCTGCGGCTGATTGACCTTGCCCTGCCGATGGTGGAGGCCGGTCAGGCGCTGCGCTTCGTCATCCTGCCCGAAGGCATGGATCCCGACGATCTGATCCGCACCCGCGGGGCCGCCGCGATGCAGGCGGCCCTTGATGCGGCCGAACCGATGGTCAACCTGCTGTGGCGCCGCGAAACCGACGGAAAGGTGCTTGATAGTCCGGAACGCAAGGCCGCGCTGGACAAGAACCTGCGCTCGGTCCTGAAGCGCATCACCGATCCCTCGATCCGCGCCCATTATGGCGACGAAATCAAGCGCCTGCGCGAGGGCCTGTTTGGCACCCGCCCGCCTGCGCGCGCCTATGTAGGCGGCGGCGGGTTCGAACCGCGCCGTCAGGGCGCGCGTGGCAAATTCGGGCCACCCGCCAATCTGCCGCCAACGCCCGCCACCCGCAGTTCGCTTCTGGCCAATGCAACGGGCGCCGGCGCCGAGGAAGAGCTGCGCGAGGCGATGATCCTGGCGATCTGCCTGACCCATCCGAACCTGATCGCCCCGTTTGAGAGCCAGCTTGAACGGATGCATCCGACCGGCCCCGGCCATCAGGGGTTGCGCGACGCGCTGCTGTGGGCCGCCCACGACGGCATGCCCGCCGATTGCCCGCCCGCCGTCTTTCGCCGCATGGTCGAGCCTAGGGCAGGAGAGGCCCTTGAAAGGCTGATGGCTCTGACCCACATCCAGATAGCCCCGCCGGTCCGCAATCATCAGGATCATGATCTGGCGCGCATGTGCTTGGCCGAGGAACTGGCCAAGCTTGAGGCGCGCCGTGGGGTCCGGGCCGAGATAGAGGATGCGATGGAAGATCTGAGCGGACTGGCTGACGAGGGCGTCACCTGGCGCCTGTCACAGGCGGCGGCGGCCAGCCATCTTGCTGACCGCTCGAAGCTTGATGACACCAGCGACATGGGCGAGGATCGTGCCGCTTTGTCGGCCGGGCTTCAGCGGCTGATCGATGGCGCGGTCTGGGAAAAGAAGCGGCATTGAACGAACCGCACGGCGGCCCCTTCGATTCGGCGCCGCGATTCGATAGAACCCGGGGGAATGATTCGATTCGCGCGAATCACCTCGACAGACATTCAGAGCATGGAGCGCACATGGCCGCCAAGGACAGCGACGATCAGAAGCCGGAAGTCGAGGAAAACGAACATTCGCTGGACATGAGCCAAGCCGCCGTCAAGCGCATGATCGCTGACGCGCGCGAACGCGGTTATATCACCTACGACCAGCTCAATCAGGCGCTGCCGCCCGAACAGGTGTCCTCGGAACAGATCGAGGATGTGATGTCGATGCTGTCCGAAATGGGCATCAACGTCATCGAAGAAGAAGAGACCGAAGACAGCGAAGGCGGCGCCGTGGTCGAGGCTTCGACCTCGCGCGAAGTGGCCGTGGCCACCGCCTCGGGCGAGGCGCTTGACCGCACCGATGACCCGGTGCGCATGTATCTGCGCGAAATGGGCTCGGTCGAACTTTTGAGCCGCGAGGGCGAGATCGCCATCGCCAAACGGATCGAGGCCGGTCGCAATACGATGATCGCTGGCCTTTGCGAAAGCCCGCTGACCTTTCAGGCCATTACCATCTGGCGCGACGAACTTCTGAACGAAGACATCCTTCTGCGCGACGTGATCGACCTTGAAGCCACCTTCGGCCGCTCGCTGGACGGCGAGGGCGATATTGAAGGCACGGTGCTCGAAGGCGTAGAACTGCCCACCGACGCCGCGCCCCTGCGCAACGGCGCGGACGAACCCGAACTTGATGCCGACGGCAACCCGATCCTGCGCGCCGAGGACGACGACGAGGATGACGAGGCCACCGCCATGTCGCTGGCGGCGATGGAAGCCGCTCTGAAGCCCAAGGTTCTGGAAACGCTGGAAATCATTGCACGCGACTATACCACGCTGGCCGAAATGCAGGATCTGCGCATGTCGGCGACCCTGAACGAGGATGGCACTTTCTCAAAGGCGGACGAGGCGGCCTATCAAAAGCTGCGTTCTGAAATCGTGCTGCTGGTGAATGAACTTCACCTGCACAACAACCGCATCGAAGCGCTTATCGACCAGCTTTACGGCATCAACCGCAAAATCATGCAGCTTGACAGCGGCATGGTGAAACTGGCCGACGCTGCCCGCATCAACCGGCGTGAATTCATCGACGAATACCGCGGCTATGAACTTGACCCCCAGTGGCTGGACCGGATGGCGGCGAAAGCCGGGCGTGGCTGGCAGGCGCTGATCGAAAAGTCGCGCGACAAGGTCGAAGAACTGCGCAACGATATGGCCAAGATCGGCCAGTATGTCGGCGTCGACATCACCGAATTCCGCCGGATCGTCAATCAGGTCCAGAAAGGCGAGAAGGAAGCGCGGCAGGCCAAGAAGGAAATGGTCGAGGCCAACCTGCGTCTGGTGATTTCCATCGCCAAGAAGTACACGAACCGCGGGCTGCAATTCCTTGATCTTATTCAGGAAGGCAACATCGGCCTGATGAAGGCCGTCGATAAATTCGAATATCGCCGCGGCTATAAGTTCAGCACCTACGCAACATGGTGGATCCGTCAGGCGATCACCCGCTCGATCGCCGATCAGGCCCGCACCATCCGCATCCC
>CANJQT010000058.1 GCA_947476475.1 Paracoccaceae bacterium
CCCGATCAAAGCATGGATCTCACCCTTTTCCAGATCGAAATCCACGCCATCCACGGCCCTAAGCCCGCCGAAATGCCGGGTCAGCCCACGCGCCTCAAGCAAGGTCATGGCAGCCATGTCACCCCCCGCGCACGCAAACTGCCCAAGAGACCCTTCGGGGCAAACAACACCAACGCCACCAACACCAGCCCCACCACCAACAGGCTGGCAGAAGTGACATTGGCCGAATAAGCCACCAGATAAAACATCAGCAGGCATCCGATGAATGGCCCCATCACCGTGCCGGCCCCACCCAAAAGCACCCAAAGCATCGGCAGGATCGAATATTGCACACCGGCCAGCGACGCCCCGGCATAGCCGAACATCACCGCATAGGCCGCCCCGGCCGCTCCCGCGTAAAGACCGGAAATCACCAGTGAAGCCAGCTTCACCCGGAACGGATTATACCCCAGCATCCGCGCCCGCGCCTCGTTTTCGCGCATCGCCACCATGACACGGCCGAAAGGGCTGCGCACCAGCCACAGGTTGGCCAGAAGCCCCGCGCCGAACAGGGCAAACGCCGCCAGATAGCGCGGCCCCTCGGCCGACAGATCAAATCCCGCGACCACCCGCAGACCCTGGGCAATCACGATACCCTCATCGCCGCGCGTCCATTGGCCAAGGTAAAGGATCGTCAGATAACCCGCCTGCGCGAACATCAAGGTCACGATCATGAACGCCACGCCTGCGGTGCGCAGCGCCAGCAGCCCCACTGCCACCGCCATCACCGCCCCGGCCACAAGCCCCAGCGCCAGCGCCGGCCCAGCGGACCAGCCCAGCAGGTTGATCGACAGGGCGGTGGCGTAAAGGCCCGACGCAAAGAACAGCGCATGACCAAGGCTCAGAAGCCCAGTATAGCCAAAGGCGATATTGTAACCCATCGCATAGCAGGCCAGCACCATCACCTTCGCCACATTGTTATGATGATAGTCCGGCAGCAGAAAATGCGCCAAAACCAGCAGCGCCAGCAGCCCCAGATGCGCGCCCCAGACCCGGCCCTTCATGCAGCGGCCTTTCCGAACAGACCCTGCGGGCGAAAGACAAGAACCAGCGCCACCAGCAATGTCGCGATGATCTTGGCAAGGGTCGGCGCGAAAAATGTTGAAATCACCCCGTCTGACAGGCCGATCAGCACCGCTGCCACCAGCGTGCCGCGCAAACTGCCAAGCCCCCCGATGATCACCACGATGAAGGACAGTAGCAAGGGATCGCCCCCCATCAGATAATGGGCTTGCTGGATCGGCACCACCAGCACCGCCGCCACGGCGGCAAGCGCCGCGCCAAGGCCAAACACCCCTGCATAGACATTGTCGACATTGACGCCGAAGGCCCGCGCCATGTCCCGGTCGATCTGGGTGGCGCGCATGACCAGCCCGATCTTGGTGCGGCTGATCAGCAGCCAGACCAGCGCCAGCACCGCCAGGGCAGCCAGAACCACGCACAGCTTGTAACCGGAATAGCCGAACCACGGCAGCTGCACCCGGAAACTGAAGGGCGCCGCCACCGGCCGGGCATCGGGGCCGAAAAAGCTCAGCGCCGCCTGTTGCAGGATGTAAAGCAGGCCAATCGTGGCCACGATCGTCGCCTCTGGCTGATAGTTCAGCCGCTTCAGCACCAGTAAGTCCGCCAGCACCGCCACCGAGGCCACGATCAGCGGACAGACCAGCAGCGCGACCGAAAAGGCCAGCCAAGGTGGCCCCGCCATCCAGTGCGTCACGAACCAGGCCAGCACCGCGCCCAGCATGAAAAACTCACCATGCGCGACATTGACGACGCGCATGATCCCGAAGGTCAGGCTTAGCCCCACGGCAGTCAGCGCCAGCACCGCCGCCGTCACCGTCCCCTCCATCAGCGCCAACAGTAGAAATGGCCCGAAATCCACCCTGTCCCCCCGATCCGGGCGGGGGCTAGATCGCCCCCGCCTTTGATTTTGCCCGTCAGATCACAGCGCCTGCGTGGTGTAGTCCACCTCGTCCGGGTACATCCCGTCTTCGATCGCGGTCTTGTGCACCACCGTCAGCTTGCCGCCTTCGACCTTCGAGATATTCTGAATCCCGAACGCCTGATGGGTCTTGCCGTTGAAGGTCTTGGCACCTTGCGGATGATCCTCGCCTTCGTCGAACGCGGTCATCGCCTCGACCGCCTCGATGAACTTGGCGCGGTCGTCGGGGCCCTGATAGCCCGATGCCTCCATCCCCGCCTTGATCACCGAAAGCGTCTCCCAGACCGAGAACATGTGCGAATAGGTGGCGATGTCGGTCGCATCCGTGACCGATGCGCCATTGTCGTCCACCCCGACCGCCGCGCGGTAAGCGGTTTCAGCGGCGGATGCGTCGGCCTGCTTGTAACGCGGATGGGCTTCCCAGAAATGCGACCCTTCCAGGAATTCCAGCCCCGGCGAGGCGATATCCACTGCTTCCAGCGAATCCATGAAACCAAACAGCTGTGGCTTGGCCCCCGTTCCGTAGAATTCACCGATTTCCTTCACAAAGGTCAGAACCGCAGGGCCCACCATCACATGATACAGCACTTCGGTCTCTGCGGGGATTTGCGGGAAATAGCGGGTAAAGCTGGTTTCCGTCGGCGGAATCGCGATCTGGGCAATCACCTCGCCGCCCTGGGCTGCGACCGCGGCGGTGAAATAGTCGCGGTGGTCATGGCCAAACGCAAAGTCCGGGAAGACCATCGTGACCTTCTTGCCCAGATTGGCGGTGACAAAGGGCGCCATCGCCTGCACCTGGCTTTTTACATCGGTGATGCCGGGCTGCATGGTCCAGCGGTTCAGCATGCCGCTGGCGACATGGTGGCCCTCGGAGCAGACCAGATAGGGCACCTTCAGTTCCGCCGCACGCGGCGCGGTGCCGATCACGACGTGGCTGAACAGCGCGCCAAAGACCAGATCGCAACCGGCCTCGGTCGCAAGTTTGCCGAACACTTCCGCGCCGCGGGCGGGATCGGTGCCGTCGTCCTCGAACTGGATCTCGACCGGACGGCCACTGATGCCGCCCGCGGCATTGATCCGCGCCAGCGCCGCGGTCGCGGTGCGTTCATACCAGCGCCCGTAGGACGCGCCGATGCCGGTGCGGTGCAGCTGGAACCCCAGCCGGATCGGGGCAGCACTTTGCGCATGGGCAAATCCGGGGAAGAACCCGGTGGCCGTAAGGGCACCAGTCCCCATGATGCCCTGAAGCACCCTGCGGCGCGATGGTGTGAGGGAAAGTTCGTTCGTCATGTCCGTCTCCTCTCTGGTGTGGGACGCGGTTCCATTTCTTGCCGCGCCATCTTCTGGTAATTGCGTGTACACATACAAAAAATCATTTAGAATCAGCCTATTGATGGCGACGCCAGTAGCCACAGGCCAAAACAGGTGTAAAGAACCATCAACAGAATCATCGGCAGTTGCGCCCACAGACCGGGCCGCAGACCGGCCCGGCGCAGACCTTGTTCTGCTAACAGCACCGCAATCAGATGCGCGCCGAGGATTAGCGCAAACTGCGCCATCCAGATGCGCCAGACTGTCTGCGACTGGCTCATAAATCCGAAACTGACCCAGTGCTGCCCAAGCCCCAGCAGATCATCGCCGCGCGCCAGCGGGTCCGACAGGGCCGCGATCGCATATTGCCCCTGTGTCAGCAGCGCGGTCAGGTAATGCGCAATGTGATAGCCCGCCGCGATCGGCAGAACCGACAGGCAGAGCAGGCCCACTGGCGCGCGAACCCCAACCGAGGCGGCAAGGATCAAACCCGCCATTACCGCCCACATGGCCAGAAGCCCCGCCGTATTCACAGCCACCACCGCAGAACGGCCCGGATAATCCAGCGGATTAAGGCCGATGGCCGCGACCCAGGCAAATGTCTCGTGCAGCCCGTCGAAACTGACCGAAGCGAGTGCCAAGGTGACATAGGCGATTTGTGATGACGACAGCGGCGGCAACGCCAGCACCTGCGTGCCCGGCAAGCCCGCCCAATGAGTGACGCGCCGCCCTTCATCACTGGTCCAGAAGGGGGCAATGCGGGCGATCAGGCTGAAGAAGGCCGTCAGGAACTCTCCTTGCTCCAGCCAATCCTCGCCCTCCAGAACCGCCAGCACAAAGACGATCAGTGCGTAACCCCCGGCGACCGCTGCAAGCTGGGCCGGATCGTCGGGCGAAAGCGAAACGATTTCCAACCAGGCAAATCCGAGAAGGCCCAGAACCGCTGGCCATTGTCCCAGCCCGGCAAGGCCAATCCCGCCCGTGCGGCCCAGAAGGGCCCGAAGGCTGCGCACCGGCCCGGCCCAGGGGTTCAGATGGCGCCACAGATCGCCCAAAACCGCCTGCACCAACGTCAGGCCAACCCAAAGCACCGTCCAGATCATCAACGGCAGCGGGTTCTCGTAGGGGTCATGGGTGCCAAGCTGACCTGCGAAGATCAGCGCCAGGAAAAGGGCAGCGCTCAGCCAGCTTGCCAGCCCCGCAGGCAGCAATGCCGGGCGGCTGAACAGGCGTCGGGCGGTAAAGGCGGGCAAAGCCGCGCCAAGGCTCGCGGCCAGCGCCGTCAGGCCAACGGCCAGACCCGCACCCCAGACGAAACCCCCGGTAGGCAGGGTCAGGATCACCGCGCGTTCGGACGCATGCGCCAGAGCCGCCCCGGGCGCGGCCGCCAATATCGCGGTTATCGCCCCCTTCTGCATTACCTCAGCCCATCCTCGCCCTTGACCTGATGAAGCTCCAGCCCGCCCATCCGGCTGTGAATGCGCCCGCCTTTGGCCATCGCCAGCACGAACAGAATTTCGTCGGCGCGCGGCCCGTCGGGCATTGAAACCGTGATCGCATCAAAGTGGCTGCGCACATAGGCGGCATTAATATGGCCCAAGGGCACGTCAAGCGTGGCCCCCATGGCACCCACCTTCATCGCCGACGGCACGATGGCCCGGCTTTCACCCAGATGCTCGCGCATCGCATAGCCGCCCGGCACATGCCAAAGCGCGCCATGTTCCGCCTCGCCGTCGGCGCCGACGAGGGCGCCCTTGCCGTAAGCGTCGATGCCCTCGCGCCCGCCAAGGGCCGCGATCAGGCGCCATGACATCATCAGACCAAGGGGCTTCAGCACTTCCATCGCCGGCTGCAGATCGGGCGTGAAGCGGCCGGCAAACGGGTTGGCGACCAAGGCGAGGATCGCGGCGCGCTGGCGCGGATGGTCGGCATCCGGGCCAGTGTCATGGTGAATCTCCTCGAGCTGGAGGGTCAGTTTGCGCAGGCGGAAATCAGACATGGGCAGAATCCTTTGCTTGGGGGAATTCGCCGCTTGCCGCGGCGATCCGGCGGGGGGCGCTGCCCCCCGCACCCCCCGGAGTATTTGGACCAAGATGAAAGAGCGGGCGGGGTTTGTCGAGAAGGCGGCAATGGCCTTGCAGGAAAAGGGCGGCACTGTCGATCAGACCCCGTGACCGGGCGTTCTTGGCGGCCGTTTGGCCCCCGGCCAGTGCCTGCCCGATGTCGGCTGGGGTAAGCGGACCAACGCCGGTGGTGACGCAAATCCGGCCAAGGTCGCTGTCGGACCTGATCTCATGCGCCGGGCGGCGGGTGATGGCGGGGTGACCGGGCAGGTTGACGGCATTGGCAATGATGGTGGCGGCGGCATCGGCCCTGGCGGCCGTGGCGGCAAGAACGGTGGCCGCGTCCGCAATGCCGAGGGAAAAGGAGCGGCCGCGCCAGCCCGAGGTGGCGATGCCGCGGACCGGGTCTTCATGGCGGATGGTCACCCGGTCGGGCAGGCCGGTGCGGGCGGCGATGGCCGCGGTCAGGCTGTGGCCGGGGGTGAGGTAAAGGGCGATGTCGCCACCGTTGTTGGCGTAAGCCTTCACGACTTCCTCGCCCGCAAGATGGCTGACAATTTCGTCCGCGACCGCACCGGCGACTGCCGCCATCGGCGTGATGAAGGCGGGGCGAAAGGGGGCGACGGCCTGCCCCATGGCGCGGGCCACCGGGCCACCCAGAGGCAGCGCGTCGGGGGACCGCAGGGCAGGCAGTTCGGCGACAAGTTCATCAAGCAGACCCGCGAAACGGCGGGTGGCGCGGGCGTAGGCCGCCTGAACGGCATCAGGCGCACCCCAGGCCTGAAGGATCAGGTCCATCGGCCCGTGGTTCAGATGCAGCCGACCGTCCGGCAGAAGATGGGCCAAGGCGCTCATTCCTTTGCCCCTGGCCAAGGGTCGAGCTTGCCGGCGGTGGCATATTCGCCGCCGGTGGCGGTGATGTCGGCAAGCGAACGGATCGCGCCTTCGTGGCCGCCAAGCGCCACATAGGCATCACGCGGCAAGGTGAATTCCAGCGGCGCCACCAGCGCCGGGGTCGGGACATAGCCGAAGGCGCCGGGCGGCAGGCGCGTGACATCGACCATGAAGGTGATGCCGCCCCCGGGCCAAATATAGCAGGGCGCGCCACCGGCGGTGAGGCGGGTTTCGCGGCCCTGCACCGACCGGGTCAGCCGCACCGGGTTTTTCGTGACGCCTGCACGCAGGCTGCCCCCCGCCCCGGCCATGAACAGCACGGTGCACAGCGACGGTTCGCAGTTTTCGTCGATCAGCCGCACAGTGGCGCGCAAGGCTTCGGGCAGATCCTGGCGGACCGGCTCCAGCGCCGCGTTCAGCACATAATAGGCATGATCCTCGCCGGTTGTAGAGACCATCAACAGGGTCAGACCGGGGCGGGCACCCTTTTTTTCGTTCCAGGGGCCAAGGATTTCCAGCGGATCGGTCAGGCGGGTGCCGCCCCAGCCAAGCCCGGGGTCAGAGACGCGGAAATAGCGGCCGGGTGTCGAACGCTGGCCCTTGATGCGGATGCCGGTTTCGGCCCAGCCCAGCACCTTTCCTGCCTGATGTTCCGACACGACGCCGGTGATATGGTCATCGACCACCACCACCTCGTCGACCAGCCCCCGCCATTGGGCTGCGAACATGCCGATGGTCGCCGATCCGCAGCCGACGCGCATCCGCATCTCGGCCTTGCCATCGACGACAGGCGCGTGCCCCGCCTGCACGACGACCGAGGATCCTTCGTCGATGGTCAGGCTTGCCGCCGCACCATTGCAAAGCGCCAGCAGGGTGGCGCAGGTCACGCGGCCCTCGGCCTTGCTGCCGCCGGTCAGGTGGTGAACACCGCCCAACGACAGCATCTGGCTGCCATATTCTGCGGTGGTGACATGGCCCACAGCTTCGCCGTCGGCCCGCACGATTGCCCCTTCGGGGCCAAGGAACCGGTCGGTATCGACCTTCACCTTGACGCCGCAATAGGAAAAGATCGCCTCGGTCACCACGGTGACCATGTCCGCCCCCTCGATCTGTGAGGAGACGATGAAAGGCGCGGGCTTGTAATCGGGATATGTCGTGCCCGCGCCGATCCCGGTCACGAAAGCATCGGCGGGGCGCAGCATCTCGCCGTCCCAGGCGGGCTGGACGAAGGGAACGACGCGGCCACCCTGTTCAAGGGTTTTCGTGAGGATCGTCACCGGATCGCAGCGCACGATTCGGCCTCCGTCGTTGGCATAGCGGTCGCAGGCCCCGGTCTGGCCGGGCGCGACATAGCACATGACCGGGCAGGCATCGCAGCGGATCTTGTCGGGGTTTTGCATGATCAGGCCCCTCTCTTGTGGTGGCCGGGCCGGGGGGCTGTCTGCCCCCCGCACCCCCCGAGGATATTTATGAAAAGAAGAAAGCTCATCGGGTGTCACTTTTGAGGGCCGCCAACAGACGGTGCGGCAGGACCGGCAGGCGGGAAAGGGTGACACCTGTGGCATGGCGGATTGCATTGAGGATCGCAGGCGCGGTGGGGATCAGCACATGTTCGCCAAGCCCCTTGGCGCCGTAAGGCCCTTCGGGGTGCGGCACCTCGATGATCAGACTTTCGATCGGCGGCACATCGCCCGTGGTGGGGATCAGGTAATCGTGCAGGTTATCGGTGCGGCCGGGGATGTAATCCTCCATCAGCGCCATGCCGATGCCCTGCGCGATGCCGCCTTCGATCTGGCCCTCGATCAGCATCGGGTTGATGGCGCGGCCGACGTCATGGGCGGCGGTGATCTTTAACAACCGGACGGTGCCCAGCCCGGGGTCCACCGCCAGTTCCACCAGCTGCGCGCCATAGCCGTAGACCGCATAGGGCTTGCCCTGCCCTTCGGCATCCAGTGGCATCGTGGGCGGGTCATAGCTTTCCTCGGCCCGCAGGACATACCCCATATCGTCTGCGGGCAGGGCGGAAAGGTCGATCGCACCGCCGTTGGCACGGATGAACGGGCCGTCCAGCGTCAGGCGCGCATCGCTGCCCCAGTTGCCCAGCCGCAGGATGGCAGCGCGCAGGCCGGCCCCCGCCGCCAGCGCCGCCCGCCCGGTGACATAGGTCTGGCGCGAGGCCGAGGTCTTGCCCGCATCCGGGGTCAGGAAGGTGTCGGGGCCGATCAGGGTGAAGGCGCCGACCGGCAGGCCCAGGGCCTCGGCTGCAATCTGGGAGATGACCGTGTTCGACCCCTGGCCTATGTCGGTCGCCCCCTGATGCAGCATCAATCGCCCGTCGCGGGTGATCCCGATGCGGATGGTCGAAGGGTTGGGCAGCGAGGTATTGCCGCAGCCATACCAGCAGGAGGCGACGCCGACCCCGCGCAAAAGCGACCCGCCTGCCGCGCGCGCATCGGACAGGGCGCGCCGCCAGTGTGGGTGCAGCGCCATCAGACAGTCGCGGATCCCGACCGCGTCCAGCACCTGCCCGGTCGCGGTCCGGTCGCCGTCGCGGTATGCGTTCAGCAGCCGGAACTCCAGCCGGTCGATCCCGGCCTGATCGGCCAGCCGGTCATAAAGGGT
Organism: Paracoccaceae bacterium; assembly: GCA_947476475.1. GTDB lineage: Bacteria > Pseudomonadota > Alphaproteobacteria > Rhodobacterales > Rhodobacteraceae > TMP-24. The sequence goes on from CANJQT010000058.1 coordinate 8,872, forward strand.
TTCCTGCATCACCGCCGCCTGCGGCACGCCAAAGCCACGAAAGGCCCCGGCCACCGGCCCATGCGTATGGATGGCCCGCGCCCGCGCACGCACATGGGGGGTGCGATAAGGACCAGTCGCATGAACCGGCACCCGGTTTGCCACCGTCGGTCCCCAGCTGGAATAGGCCCCGGTGTTGAAGATCCCGTCGAACTCCATCGCCGTGATCCGCCCATCCCCGTCGCAACCGATCCGCGCCCGGATCCGCGCCGGATGCCGCTTGGTGGTCGAGGCCATGCTTTCACTGCGGCTATAGACCATCCGGCAGGGCCGCCCGGTCTTCAACGTCACCAACCCCAGAAAGGGCTGCAGCGACAGATCAAGCTTTGATCCGAACCCACCCCCCACCGCCGAAGGGATGATCCGCACACGCTCAGAAGGCAGCGCCAGAAGCGCCGCCATATCATCGCGGTCCATCACCGGGGCCTGGGTGCAGGCGCGGATCACAAGCACCTCACCCTCCATCCAGGCAGCACCCGCCTCGGGTTCGATATAGGCATGTTCGACCAAGGCGGTATCGACCTCGCCTTCCGCCACATGCGCCGAAGTGGCCAGCGCCGCATCGGCATCGCCGCAGCGCACGAAGCCCTGGGTCAGTTGATTGCCGGGGCGGTTCTCGTGCAAAAGATCCGTCGCTGCCATCGCCGCCGTCGGATCGGTCAGGGCGGGCAAGGGCTGCCAGTTGACCGGGAAATCGCTCAGGTCAGGCTCTGCGCCCGGCTCGAACGCCACCAGCGCCACCGCTTCGCCGCGAAAGCGCGCGCGCCCCTCGGCCAAGGCGGGCTGATCGGCAAAGGCAGGGATCACGCCAAAGGCATTGCGGCCGGGAATATCAGCGGCGGTGAAAATCGCGGCCACACCGGGCCGGGCCGCGTGCCATCCAGCCATGTCGCCGAAGGTAAAGGCGGCATGGGCGTGCGTCGAGCGCACCGCCTTCAGCATCAGCGCCCCCTCGGGCCACAGGTCCGCACCAAATAGATCGCGCCCCTCGACCTTGGCGGCACCATCCAGCCGTTCGATGCGCACGCCGACTCCGCCCCGGACCACAGGCGCCAGCGCCGGTCCGGCCCCTGCCGCCACCACGGCGGCGATGATCTTGGCATAACCGGTGCAACGGCAAAGCACGCCGCCAAGCGCCTCCTCGACCTGGTTCGCGTCAGGGGCAGGTTCGGCCAGAAGCAAGGCCGTCGCCGCCATCAGCATTCCCGGTGTGCAGATACCGCACTGCGCGGCGCCATGGGCAAGAAATGCCGCCCGCAGACGGGTCAGAACCGGGCTTTCCCCCTCCACCGTAAGAACATCGACCCCCTGCGCTTGCGCTGCCGGAGTCAGGCAGGCGCAGACCGCCCGCCCGTCAAGAAGCACCGTGCATGCCCCGCAGTCACCCGCATCACAGCCCACCTTGGTGCCGGTCAGCCCGCAGTCTTCGCGCAAAACCTCGCTCAGCCGCCGGGTCGGCGGCACCGCGACCCGCTTTGACGTGCCGTTAAGGGTGAAGCGGACCTCAGCCATCGCTGTCCCCCGCAGGTTTGGCGACCGCGAGGTCGGCCACCGCCCGCCGGATCAGTTCCGCTGCCGCCCCGGCCCGATAAACGGCCGTTGCGCGAATATCATCCAGCGGCGCCAAAGCCGCCGCCACATCCTGATCGCGCACGCGCGCCGCCGCCTCGGCCAACGGCGCATCCCGCAGCGCCGACTCGACCGCTGCGATCCGCCGCGCCACCGCCGAACAGGCCCCAACCGCCACCGCGAGATCAGCCACACGGCCTTCGCGTTCCACCAGCCGCACGGCAACCGAGGCGATCGAGATCACCAGATACTTGCGCGCCCCCAGTTTCACGAACCGCGACCGCCCCATCAACCCCGCACGCGGGATCACCACCGCCGCCAGCATTTCCCCCGGCCGCAACGCCGTCTGGCGCGGCCCCGTCACGAAATCGGCCAACGCCATCCGCCGCGCCGCGTCGGCCGAAGCCAGTTGCACCTCTGCGCCCAGCGCCAGAAGGGGCGGTACGCCATCTGCCGCAGGCGAAGCATTACAAAGGTTGCCGCCTATCGTGCCAGCGTTCTGGATCTGCCGCCCACCCACCTCGCGCGCGGCCTGCTGCAAGGCGGCCAGTGCGGGCGGCAATGATGCCCCCGCTATTTCTGCCCAGCGCACGCAGGCCCCGATCCGCAGGCCCTCGCGCGACAGGGTAATGCCCCGCAACTCCTCCAGACCCGTCAGATCAAGAATATCGCCCACAAGCGCCCGCGCGCCAGTCATCGGATAAAGGTCTGTCCCGCCGGCGAGCATCCGCCAGGGCCGCGCCGTCAGCAAGGCCAAGGCGGATGTCAGCCCGCCCGGACGTTCATATGCCCCCGCCTCAGCCATTCGATCCGGCCTCCCCCATACACGACCCCCTCGCCACAAGATCGTATGTATGCAAATTAGTTTGCCCCCCGTATGACGAGTCTGTCAACGCCTGCCTGCGCCCAGCCTAACGCAGTGCTTGCGCAAGGTCAGCCCGCGCGGTATCGCAGTTGCGTGAGCATCTCAGGCAAACCCTATGTCCTTGATGACCAGATCGGTTTCGTGCTGCGCCGCGTGACCCAGCGCCACCTTGCCATCTTTTCCGGCCTCATTCCCGAAGTCACCACCACCCAGTTTGCCGCCCTCGCCAAGCTGGCCGAACTCGGCCCCCTGTCGCAAAACCACCTCGGGCGCGAAACGGCGATGGATGCAGCCACGATCAAGGGCGTGGTTGACCGGCTCCGCCGCATCGGCCTGATCGAAACCACCGACGACCCCGACGACCGCCGTCGCCTGACCGTGGCCCTTACCGATGCCGGCCGCGCAATGATCAAAGCCGCCCTGCCCAATGCGCACGAGGTCACCGCCCGAACCCTTGCCCCCCTTTCCCCCGAAGATCAGGCCGCCCTTCTGGGCCTTCTTACCCGCCTGATCTGACCCGGAAGATTCGGCGTGACGCACAGGCGACTGTTGCAGAAGATTTTTCGACCGGTTCTGGAATTCGACCCCGGTCGCACCTATTGTAAAGACGATTAACATCAGGAGAGACCGATGGCCGACTTCGACACCCAGATCCTTGAAAGCCAGAAGCAGGTCGCAGAGGCGCAGTCCAAAATCTCGGACCTGTCGGCCCGGATCGACGCTGCCCGCGGCGATCTGATGGCAGGCCAGGGGATCGACATCGAAAATGCGACCCTTGATGCGGTGAACAAGCATGTGGACGTGATGAACGCCAACATCGCCGAACTGATCATGGGGCTTGACGATGTGACCGCCGGTTTTTCCAGGGACTTCGACGAGATGCGTTCGAAAACCGGCTGGGAAAGTTTTGTCGGGGTCTTTTCCGGCGCGAAGTCTGAGGCCATGCGCCAGGAACGGCTGCGCACCGCCTCGGTTGATGACAAGTTGCAGGATCTGATCGCCAAATCCGACACGATCGTGAAGCTTCTGCAAAATCAGCTGGCCACGCTGAACGACCACAAGGCGCGGGTGGAAGCCAACCTGACCGAAACCCTGACCGACCGCGAAGTGACGGTGGGCGAACTGGAATCGGTGCGCGCCGCGATCACCGCGATGGACCCCAAGATCATCGAACTGGAAAACAAGATTTCCGTCGAACAGGACGCCGCCGCCCGCACCAAACTGGAAAGCGAACTGGCCGAACTGAACAAGCAGCACAATGCGCTGGTGCAGGACGAACAGGTCAAACTGGCCAAGTCCCAGACCCTGGAACGTTACATCGAAACCGGCAAGACTTGGGTCGACAGCCTGCAAAATCAGGCGGCAACCCAGATGGTGCTGATCAACAAGCTGCAGACCGACACCAAGCAGCGCGTGGTGCTGTATGACGCGCTGACCAAATCGCTGAAAACCGCCCAGCAGCAGGATGTCGCCCACCGGATCAACGAAATCGGGGTGGAAACCGACAAGGAAGCCCAAGCCGCGATGGCCGCCATTGGTGTGGCCACCAACGACCGGATGGCCGACATGATGGAACGCCACGAAGGCGACATGGTGTTCGCCCGCAAGGTGCTCGAGGATAAGGCGAAGGCGGATGAGCGGTTTGCACGGCGCTTCGCGGCGATTGTCGAAAAGCACGACAAGAACCTGTATGGCGGGTGATGACGTTTCGCAGACAGTTGCGGCTGTAGCGGAGCAGGCTTCAAATTGACGCGGAAGGCAACGACCCGGATGCCCGACCTTGACCTGACGACCGACCACAAGGCGCTCGACGATGACCTCGCCGCGCGGCGCTATTTCAAGAAGTTTGACCGCATCACCCGGATGATGAGCGGTGTAACCACCGAAATGGCCGTCGAAGGATCTCTGACCACGCTGGAAAGCGAACTGCTCGAAACCTATGTGCGCGCCATCTCCTCGACCTTCGGCGCCCTCAGCATGAAATACCTGATCGCCGGGCGGCTCAAGGGCGCCGGGGCCGCGCACCTGACCATCGACTTTCACGAAAGCGGTTTTCCGGTCTTTCAGGAAATCGTGACACTGGCAAATGATACCGCTCAGGCGGGCACGCATCTTGCCAATCTTCCTGTTGCGGCAAAGTTGAAGGATGACATGGTCAAGATCATCCTGACCGAACGACGCGCGCCCGTGGAACTGCAATATGCCATCTCGCAGCGGCTTTACTTCCAGCGGTTGGCCAAGGGCGGGCTCTTCTTCGCCCAGATGCACCCCCAGGCCCGCTGGCTAGAGGATCTGCCGAACGGCCGGCGGAAATTCCTGATCCATTGGGCGGTCTACGACAGCCAGATGAACGTGCCCGTAGTCTATTTTCTGGACCTTGACGATGCCGGTGGCACCACCCTGCCCAAGGACAGCAGTCGCTGGCCCGCCGCCCAGTCCCATCTTCTGGCCCAGTCGGTCAGCGGGCTGAAACTGCTGACCATCGCCAAGGGCTTGGATACCGACTTTCCTGACTTGCACCCCAAGCGGCTGCGGCGGCTGTTCTTGGGGCCGATGTATTCGTCGGCCTATACGTTGCAGACCGGCCCGATCCGCGACGTGTTGCAGGATGCGCGGTCGGGCGAAGGCGAGGACTGGGCGCTGGCTTGGACGCTGGAAGACCTGGAGAGCGAACGGACCCATGTGGAAAAGGGCTGGTTTTCCAGCACCGAAACCGAGGTGTTCCGCCTGGACCCTCTGGCCGGTGGAACCGAAAGCGGTGCCAGCCGGATCCAGCGCAATCTGATCCTGCCGCAGCGCGTCTTTCAGGCGCTGGCGGAACGAGACCCGGAAGGATTTCGCAAGGTGCGGAAATATGTGGTGGGGAAGGATGGCCGGGTCGCGGTGCAGACCTGAACGCCGGGCCGGGGGTTTCACACCCCGGACCCCCGTGGGATATTTGAACCACAACGAATGAGGATCGGGAATGAGTGCGCCGCGTGACGAGATGGAACTGAAGGAAGAGGTGGTGCGCGCCCTTTATCCGGCGGCGGCGGCACTTCTGGCCGGGCTTGACCATACGCCCCGGCTGGCCAGACCGCGCGCCGCTGAACCGGCCGAGGAACGTTCGCCCGGCATCGGGACGCGCCCGCGTTTCCGGTCGACCACGCCCGGGCTTCTGACCCAGTCAACCGCGCGGCCCAGCGATGTGCGGCTCATCGCGCGGATTGAATCGGTTGGCGGCGATGACCCGATTGTTGCCCCGCAAGAGGCGATGGTGCTGCAGGCCCTGCGCCGGGCTTTGGCGATTGCCCTTGTGGTAGGCGAGGATTTTTCGGCGGCCAGCGGGCTGGTTGAACTGAAAAAGGCCAATCTGGAAGGCCGCCTGCCCACCCCGCGCGCAGCCGAGTTTTCCGAACTGCTGAGCGCCGAGGCGTTGGCGGTGCTGTTCACCTTCGCCAATGCCACCGCCTTCCTGCTTGCCCCCCACGCCACCCCCCAGACCATCGAAATCGGCGCGGTGGAAGAGGTGCTGACCGACAACGCCATCCTCGCCCTTCACGGTGCCCTGTGGGAGCTGGATCAGGATATTGCCCTGTTCGCAACCGACGAGCCGCGCCTTGTCGCCACGACTCTCGCCTTTGCCGAAGCCCTGATGGCCAAGGCCCGCGCCCGCGCCGAAAGCGCCCCGCGACTGGACGGGTTCAAGGCGCGCGCCTACCGCCTCAAGGCCGACGATTTCCCGATCACCGGGTTTGAGGCCGCCCGCAAAGCGCGCGGCACCCAGTTGACCATGGCCTTCAAGAAGCCCGAAGAAGTGATCGGCAACCATATCGCCAAGTATCAGGCGATGCGGCTGGCCAAGATGCTGATGGCCTATGATTTCGAACGCCGCCTGAACCCGTTCGCCGAACTGGGCGGCTTCATCTTCACCTTCATGGGCGACGGCAAACCTGGCACCGGCAAGACCACCCTGATCCAGATGATGGCCGGAATGATCGACGGCTATTGCAAGGTGGCGGGCTATCCGTTCCGCTACCAGAACCTTGGCATCGACAATGTCGACAGCTATCAGGGCAAGTCCGGCCAGAACGCCAAAAGCTTCATAACCAGCGTGATGGACCCCGCCGTGATCGGCTTTGGTACCATCGACGATATCGACCAGGTGGCGGGCAAGCGCGGCGAACGCGGCAGTTCCGCAGGTCAACAGGAAATCACCGCGGTGCTGATGGAGGCGTTTGCCGGGGCCAACACTGTGGTGCGCGGCAACGCGACCTTCGGCATGTTCTCGAACTACCCCGAGATGGTCGATGATGCGCTCCGCCAGCGCGCTGGCGCGCGCTTCCTTGTCGACGGCCCGCAGACGCAGGATGATTATATCGACATCCTCGCGCTTTTGCTGGGCAAGAACCACAAGATCCCGGTCGGCGATCACGACCTTTACGCAGGCCAGGAAATCAAGAAGGCCGTCGCCGCCAGTTTCGAAGGCCATGCCCTGCCGCACGAAGCCGGGTTGCAGGTGGTTTGGGAAAAGGTCGCGGCAAAGATCGGCCCGCTCGATACGCTGACCAAGCTTGGCACCTATCTCAAGGCCATTCAGGAGGCCGATGGTCGCTTCACCGGCCGCGCGATCAAGAACATCACCGATGCGGTCAAGGTGCGGGCAATGGATTTCGAACTGCCCGATGAATGGATGGAAAAGCCCGATCTGTTCCTGTTCAAGGATTATGACACCAAGCTTGCGATGATCACCGACCTCCGGGTGCCGATCACCGTCGATATGGTGGTGCAGGAAATCAACCGCTATGCCGACAGCGAATTCCGCTATGCCGACAAGTCGGACGAGGCGGCGATCGAGGGGGCAGTGCGGGATATGCGGCGGATGGAAGAGGCGAAGAGAAGGTATCTGGGGGGGAAGGGGTGATCGCTCTTGTCCTGTTCGTTCCGATGGTTTGTTCACCCGTTTTAGGCTGGTTGATAGCCGTCAAACATGCTGCCGGGCTACGTAGCAAGAGCGCATTGGTTGCGCAGGGTCTGCTTATTTTGTTTGCGGTGAACTACATCGTTGGGGCGCAGTTCGACATCTACATGTGGAGAACCTATTTCCCGACAACCCCATTCTATCACGAAGTGGGACCGCATTGGCCAACGCGCCTGTTTATGCGCGGGCTCAACGGAATGAAAATCTCTGGGCCGTTATTTCTGCTCTCATTTTTCGTCACACTGGGCATAAGAGGGCGCATCGAGAACAGGGTGGCCGACACCAACATGCCAGAGGGGCGCCGGTGATGAAGTCTTTCATCTGTTGTCGTTTGAGAACGAAAGCCGCAGCGCGCCTCCCCTCCCCCTCGTGGGGAGGGGTCGGGGGTGGGGGGCGCCACACGCGATTCCGCAAGAAAGGTTGCACCCCATGAACCGCCTCATCCAAAAGGGCCTGATGTTCGGCAACCTGATCCCGGTCGACAGCCCCGCCTTGGTCGAACGCTACAACCGTGCGCTCAAACACCTGACCGGCAAGCAGACCAAACTCACCGACTTCCACATCGACCTTTCGGGCTACAGCCCGGAGGTCGGCGACGAATTGAACGACCCCCTCTACCTCAACCCCAACGGCATGAACCGCCAGTTCATCCTGCTGACCACCGAACAGAAAGACGCCCCACTTCTGAACGCCAAATTCTCGACCTCGCGCGATATATTGCAGCGGTTCATCACCCAGAACGAGGCACAGCTTTTCGCCCTGACCGCGCGGGATGCGGTGGCCGGGGTCTTGGAAAACACCATCTTCAAACTCACCTCGGCGGCCCAGCTTTTCGACATGCGCCGCGTCACCGTCAGCGCCGATACCACCGGGCAGGTAGTGAAGGGCGCCGAACGGATGGCGGGCCTGATCACCCGCTTTCGCACCGAAGAGGACGCCTGGTTCGATGACCAGCTGATCACCGAGATGATCGGGCTTGCGAAGACCACCGGCGACATCACCCGCAACCCGATCACCCTGAAGGAACAAACCTTCGATCAGGGCAATTTCTGGACCAGTCATTTCGGCGGGGTCTATGTGTTTCCCAAGGTCGAATATCCCGCCGCAATCTCGGTTGGCCCGAGGGAAGTGCTGGGCCGCCTGCCCGTGCCGCATGTCTTCGATCTTGGCGACCGCGACCAGATTGCGAAATTTCTGGAAATCAACGATCTGGCCGAACCGATCGTGCGGGCGCGCGGGGCAGATGCGGCTGCGATCCTGCGCCAGAAAATGGATTTCATCCTGGTTGATCTGGCCAGCCGCCTTGGCATCGACACCGGTACCAGCACAAGGCGCGACCTGCGGATCATCGCCAATACGTTCACCGACCGGCTGCCCCCCGAATTCGCCGGCCTTGCCGCCATGCTGCGTTGGGCCGAGGCGGGTGGCCCCTGGCCGCGCCTTACCTCGCAGCACCCGGCCTATTTCTACACCCTGCGCGGCAGGCCAGGCCCCGACCGCGATCTGGTGAACATGCTGCTGGCCGAACTTTCGCCGCTGGATATCCGCCAATGCTTCATTTGCCACAAGGACCTGTTCTACCGGCTTTATGCCAGCTGGTCCGATGCCAAGCAGACCTATGTCGCCAACTTTCTGGCCAGCGAATATCAGATGGACCGCAACGGAACCCGCGAAGCAATCTTCGGCCCGGAGCCTGACATGACGGATACGCGGCAAGGCAGCCGTGATATCATCGACATGGTCGGCCCCTGGGGTGCCGTCAGAAAGGAAAGACAATGATCGCGATTCTTCGTTTGTTCGTCGTGGCCCTTGTCGTTCTGACGCTGGTCTATTTCGTGACCGCCGCCTATCTGCGCTCGACCCACCGCGAGAAGCTCGAGAAGCAATGGGATGCCGACCCGCCCGAGGGGCAAGGCGAAACCGAGCGTCGGGTTTTCATTGACGCGGGCATGAAGTCTTATGAACGCGGGCTTGGCATGAAACTTCTGTGGCTGGTCTATATCCTGCCGCTGATCGCCTTCGGGCTGATCATCTATTACATCAACTAGGGGGCCGCGATGTCTGGCTATCTTTACTGGGTTATACTTGCGGTCCTGATCGGCGGGGGCTGGCTGTTCCTGCATTACCGTTACCCTGCGGGCAGCCGCGGTCGCACCACAATCCGCTGGAGCGTCCGCGGGCTTTGCCTGCTGTTTGCCTTCCTGTTCCTCAACTACACAATGCCAAGCCATGACATCGTGCGCATCACCGGCACCGACAGCCGCCTGACCACCATCGGCTGGTCGAACTGGCTGTTCTATGCCTCGCCCGACTCTGGAACGGCTGAATCCACTTCGTCGCGCCAGATCCGGCTGATCTATGCCGTCTTCCCCGATGGCGAGAGTTACGTCTATCGCAACGAAGATACCGGCTGGATATGGCCGCCCTACTTCAAATATGACAGTTCCGACCTGCAGGCAGAGGCATCAAACTTCGTCTCAAGCCAGGAAAACCCCAAATGGGTGATGGTCACTCATTACGGATGGCGACAGGCGGTGCTGTCGATCTACCCCAATGCCGTGCGCATGGTTCCGGTCGCCGGGCCCGATGCCAAACCGTTTCCATGGCTCAACATCGTCATCCTTGTCGTGCTGGCACTGATCTTGCTGATGATCCGCAGGGTCTGGTTGCAGTTCCGCGAACGGGCCATCGAACCCATGGTCGACGACGCGTCCGACATGATCGAAGGCATCGACGCCCGCGCCGACGCTGCCCGCGCCAATGTCCGCAGTTTCTGGGGCCGGATCGGGGCTTGGCTGAAAACCTGGCGCAAGAAGCCCTGACAGCGGCGTACAGCAGGATGGAAAAGTTTGACCATATGGTCAAACTGATTTGTTGCCTGCCCGCGCCGTCTCAGCTAGACTTCGCCCGGTAAACTCTGGCGGCCTTCAGGATTCCGACATGTCCCACAGCGTGGCAGCCTCGTTGCCCAATCATCCCCGAAATCCCGGCGTGGCCCTGCAAACCGACTGGTTCGATCATATCGCGGTCAACACTCAGGCTGCCGAACGGCGCGCGGCGACGCTGACCACCCGCCGGACGGTAAAGAAGGAATGGCAGGCCGCCTGGCTGGTCAACGCCATCCGCTGCATCGACCTGACCACCCTTTCCGGCGATGACACCCCCGACCGGGTGGCCCGGCTTTGCGCAAAGGCACGGCGGCCCCTGTCGGACGACCTGATGACCGGTCTTGGGCTTGATCATCTGACCACCGCCGCCGTCTGCGTTTATCCCTTGATGGTCCCCGCCGCCGTCAAGGCCCTGCAAGGATCCGGCATTCCCGTGGCTTCCGTCGCCACTGGCTTTCCGGCAGGCCTGACGCCGCTACCGATCCGCCTGGCCGAAATCCGCTATGCCGTCGATCAAGGCGCCGAAGAAATCGACATCGTCATCCACCGCGCCCAGGTGCTGAACGGCGACTGGACAGCGCTTTATAACGAGGTGGCCGCGATGCGCGAAGCCTGCGGATCGGCCCACATGAAGGCAATCCTTGCCACCGGCGAACTGAAGACCCTGCGCAATGTCTACAAGGCCAGTATGGTGGCGATGCAGGCCGGATCGGACTTCATCAAGACCTCGACCGGCAAGGAAGGCGTGAACGCCACTTTGCCGGTATCCCTGATCATGGCGCGTGCCCTGCGCGACTACGGCGCGCGCACCGGCCACAAGATCGGCTTCAAACCGGCGGGGGGCATGAAATACGCCAAGGACGCCATCGCCTGGCAGATCCTGATGAAGGAAGAACTGGGCAACCACTGGCTCGCCCCCGACCTGTTCCGCCTCGGCGCCTCGTCCATGCTGGCCGATATCGAACGCCAGTTGGAACATCACCTGACCGGGCGCTATGCCTCCTCCAGCCGCCACGCGCTCGCCTGATCCCGCGCCCGGTGACGCGCGGACAAAAGCAAAAACCGACAAGATCCGACCGGAAAACGGGGAACCCACATGCCGAACGTAACCGAAATCCTCGCCACCATGGACTATGGCCCCGCTCCCGAGGCCACCGGCGAGGTGACAAAATGGCTCAAGGCGCGCGGCAGCTTCGGCCATTACATCAACGGCAGCTTCACCACCCCGGCTGAAAGCTTCGCGGTCAACAATCCCGCCACCGGCGAAACCCTTGCCCATGTCGCGCAAGGATCGCAGACCGACATCGACGCTGCCGTAAAAGCCGCCCGTGCAGCATTTCCCGGCTGGTCGCGCCTACCCGGCCATGCCCGCGCCAAGTGGCTTTACGCGCTGGCCCGCACCATCCAGAAACGCGAACGCTTCCTTGCGGTCCTTGAAACGCTCGATAACGGCAAACCGATCCGCGAAACCCGCGACATCGACGTGCCGCTCGTCGCCCGCCATTTCTACCACCACGCCGGATGGGCCGAAATGCTGGCCGACGACTTCCCCGGCCAGGGTCCGGTGGGTGTCTGCGGCCAGATCATCCCGTGGAACTTCCCGCTTCTGATGCTGTCGTGGAAGATCGCCCCCGCGCTGGCCGCCGGCAATACCGTGGTCCTGAAACCCGCCGAATACACCCCGCTCACCGCGCTCGCCTTTGCGGAAATCTGTGCCGAGGTCGGCCTGCCCAAAGGTGTCGTGAACATCGTCACCGGCGACGGGGAAACCGGGGCGGCACTGGTCGCTGCCGATGTGGACAAGATCGCCTTCACCGGATCAACCGAAGTGGGCCGCGCGATCCGCAAGGCCACAGCCGGAACCGCCAAGAAACTGACGCTGGAACTCGGCGGCAAGTCCCCCTTCATCGTCTTCGCCGATGCGGATATCGACGGTGCCGTCGAAGGGGTGGTTGATGCCATCTGGTTCAATCAGGGCCAGGTCTGCTGCGCGGGCTCCCGCATCCTTGTGCAGGAAACCATTGCCGACGCCTTCACCGAACGCCTCAAGGAACGCATGGCCAAACTGCGCGTCGGCGATCCCTTGGACAAATCCAGCGACATGGGCGCGCTTGTCGATCCGGTTCAGTTGGACCGCGTCACATCGCTGGTTCGCGAAGGCCAGGCTCAGGGTGCCACCTTGCATCAGGCCGCCTGCGCCCTGCCCGCCAAGGGCAGCTTCTTCGCCCCCGGCTTCTTCACCGGCGTCGCCCCCGCCAACGTGATTTCCGAAGTGGAAATCTTTGGCCCCGTCGCCACGCTCACCACCTTCCGCACCCCCGACGAGGCGGTGGAGCTTGCCAATAACACCCGCTACGGGCTTGCGGCCTCGGTCTGGTCGGAAAACATCAACCTCGCCCTCGACATGGCGTCACAGGTCAAGGCGGGCGTGGTCTGGGTCAACGCCACCAACATCTTCGACGCCGCCGCAGGCTTCGGCGGCTATCGTGAAAGCGGCTTTGGCCGTGAAGGCGGGCGCGAAGGCATGGCGGCATATCTGACCGACCTGCCGATCAAGGCCCGCAGCGAAGCGCCGCCCATCACCCCCGACACAGCCCCCACACCCGACGCCCCCGCGATAGTTGCCACCATCGACCGCACCGCGAAACTTTACATCGGCGGCGCGCAGAAACGCCCCGACAGCGGCTACAGCTTCGCCGTCACCCACAAGGGCCGCACCTTGGGTCTTGTCGGCCTTGGCAACCGCAAGGACATCAGGAACGCGGTCGAGGCGGCGCATGCCGCCAAAGGCTGGGGCAAGGCCACCGGCCACAACCGCGCCCAGGTGCTTTACTATCTGGCCGAAAACCTGTCCGCCCGCGCCGCCGAATTCACCGAACGCCTGAAATCCGCTGGCACCCTCAAACCCGAAGCCGAGGTGGAAGCCGCGATCCGCCGCGCCTTCTGGTATGCCGCTCAGGCCGACAAGTTCGACGGATCCGTCCATTCGACCAAATCCGCCCATGTGACGCTGGCGATGAACGAACCTTACGGCGTGATGGGCATCGCCTGCCCCACCGATGCGCCGCTTCTTGGCTTCCTCAGCCTTGTGCTGCCCGCCATTGCCATGGGCAACCGCGTTGTGGCAATCCCCTCGCAGAACATGCCCTTGGCCGCGACCGATCTCTATCAGGTGTTCGACACCTCGGACCTGCCTGCGGGTGTGGTCAATATCGTCACCGGCGCACGCGACGAACTCGCCAAGACCCTTGCGGGCCATGACGATGTCGCCGCCCTCTGGTATTGCGGTTCAACCGGCGGTGACCGGATGGTCGAGGCCGAAAGCGCCGGAAACCTCAAGGTCACCTGGTGCCTGCCCAACCGCGATTGGCAAGGACCGGACGGTCAGGGCCGCGCCTTCCTGACCCGCGCCACCCAGATCAAGAACATCTGGGTTCCCTACGGCGAATGACCCAGTTTTTGTTCCCCGCCCCGGCCCCAGTCACCCTGCCCGTCGAAGGCGGCGGGCTTTACCCGGTCGCGCGCATCTTCTGCGTGGGGCGCAACTACGCCGATCACGCCCGCGAAATGGGCCACGAACCGGACCGCGAAGCCCCCTTCTATTTCACCAAATCCGCCCTGCATCTGGCGCCGTCAGGCCAGACGCTGCCCTACCCGCCCGGCACGGCGGACTTCCACCACGAAATGGAACTTGCCGTCGCCATCGGCGCGCCCGCCTTCCGCATCCCCGCCAATCAGGCAATGGCCACAGTCTTCGGCTATGCCTGCGCCCTCGACATGACCCGCCGCGATCTTCAAGCCGCCGCCAAGGACAAGCGACGCCCCTGGGATACCGGCAAGGACTTCGAAGGCTCGGCCATCCTCGCCCCGCTCACCCCCGCTGCCCGCTTCGGCCCGCCCGGCACGCAGGCCATCACCCTGTCGGTCAACGGCCAGACCCGCCAGCAGGCCCACCTCGCGGACATGATCTGGCCGGTGGCCGACATCATCGCCCATCTTTCCACCCTCTATCACCTCGGCCCCGGCGACCTGATCCTGACAGGCACTCCGGCGGGTGTCGGCGCAGTCCTGCCCGGCGACCGGATCGAAGGCCACATCGACGGGCTTGCCCCCGTCACCCTGACCATTGCCTGACAGGATGCGCCCGGCTAGCCTGCCGCCATGTCCACCGCAATGTCAGATCCCTTCAACCAGCTTCTAGCCGACGCCATCGCCGCCCGCCGCGACGATCTGGTCAACCTGACCCGGGATCTGATCCGCATACCCACCCTGAACCCACCCGGCGCGTGCTACCGGCAGATCTGCGATTATCTGTGCGCCCGGCTTGAACCGCGCGGCTTTGCCTGCACGCTGATCCGCGCCCACGGCGCCCCCGGCGACAGCGACAGTTACCCGCGCTGGAACCTGATCGCCCGACGCACCGGCGCCCGCCCCGGCGACTGCGTGCATTTCAACAGCCACCATGATGTGGTCGAAGTGGGCCACGGCTGGACCCGCGACCCGTTCGGCGGTGCCATCGAAGGCGACCGCATCTATGGCCGTGGCGCATGCGACATGAAGGGCGGCCTTGCCGCCAGCATCATCGCGACCGAGACCTTCATCG
>CANJQT010000059.1 GCA_947476475.1 Paracoccaceae bacterium
CCATCTGGCGTTTGGCAACCTCGCCTAGTTCCGTGCGGCCGTATCCGATATTCACGCACCACAGACCCGCCATCCCATCGATGATCTTGTTACCCTCGGTATCGGTCAGCCAGACACCCTTCGCGGATTTCATGATCCGCGCGCCTTTTTTCGCAAGGGCCGAATTGTCGGTGAACGGGTGCATGTGGTGTGCAGCATCCAGGCGCTGCAATTCCGCAGTCGACATGTGGTTGGTGATCGTCGTCATCTTGCCCTCTCAGGTCAGGGATATTAGGCCCTTTTGCGCGGGGCTGCTCAAGGAATCATCCCGCTGCCCGACAAGGTGCCATCGCCGTTCAGAATAGGCCGCACGCTGCGCTTGTCAACATAATTTGATCAAATTGCCAGCGCGCCGACGCGGTCAGATTTCGCCAGCCTGAAGTGCCTGCCGCACGAATTCCACACCTTGCGCGATGTCCGCCTCTACCGCGCGGGCCAGCGCCCTGCCATCACCGGCACGCATTGCGCCAATTGCATCGCTGTGGCGATCCGGCAGGCGGCCCTGGCTATACCGGGCCGAGACCACGCGCAGCGATGGGCCGAAGCGCAGCCACAGTGACTGCGCCATGTCGGTCAGGATCTGCGCGCCCGAAGCTTCGTAAAGCGTGAAATGGAAGCAATGGTTCCCCGACAGATAGCCGTGGATGTCGTTCTTCTGCATCGCCTCGTTGATTGCCTGGTCGATCTGAACCAGTCGGTTGATCGTCTGTTCGGTCAGGCGCGGCGCTGCCAGTTCAGCGATTTTAGGCTCGATTGTCAGACGCGCAAAGGCGATCTGATCAAGCAGTTCCGCCGTCAGATTGGGCACCGAAACCCGCCGATTTCCGTGAAGTTGTAACGCGCCTTCTGCGGTCAGCCTTCGGATAGCTTCGCGGACCGGGGTCATGCCCGCACCAAGATCGCGGATCAGCCCCTGGATGGTGACCGCCTGTCCGGGGGCAAGCCCGCCGGTCAAGACCATGTCGCGCAGCTGCACATAGGTCGTCTCGTGGGTTGGCACCTTGCGGTCGGAAGCGCCACCATTGCCCATGTCCATGGTCTGATTGTCCCTCAATATTTTGAGCAAATTAGTCGGCCTTGTGACGCGGATCAACCCCGGCGATTAATCCGTGGGCCAGACCCGCCTCGGTCATGCATCTGTTCGCTATGTTCTTGGCTTGGTCAAACATCACGGATGATACTGACGATGTGCGCCCCCGATGGCATCAATGTGCAAACGCGGAATTGCAATGGTGACGGAAGAAGCGCCGTCACACCATGATAACTTTCAGCCCAAAAGCATGATCTGGACATCGGCCACATTGGTGCCAGTGGCCCCGACCACCAGCAGATCACCCGATGCCGCCAGTGCCCGGTTGCTGTCGTTATCGGCCAGAAGCGCATCGGGGTCGGCCCCAGCCGCGCGCATCCGCGCGGCGCTGCCACTGTCAACCAGTCCCCCGGCTGCTTCGGTTGGGCCGTCGCGCCCGTCGGTGCCGCCTGAAAGGAACGCCCAAGGCCGTGACAATACTCCGGGGGCGGCCAGCGCCAGCCGCAGCGCCAGTTCCTGATTGCGCCCACCAAGGCCCTTGCCGCGCAGCGTCACGGTGGTTTCGCCACCAAAGATCAGACATTGGGGCGCATCTTGGGGCGCGGCCTTTGCTGCCTGAAGGATCGCATTCGCCGCATCGCCGACATCACCCGTCAACCGGTCGGAAATGATTGTCGCATTCATGCCTTCCACTGCTTTTTCAATAGCTTCCAGGCTTTTCCTGTTGCTACCAATCAAAAGATTGCGCGCAGCGGGCAGGGCGGCCTTATCAGCCTCTGGTGCGCCAAGATGGGCGCGGACGGCTTGAGGAAGCTGCGGCCACACCCCGCGCTGTTCCAGCAGGCGGCGTGCATCGGCGCGGCTGCCCAGCGGGGCAACGGTCGGGCCCGAAGCGATGGTGCGCAGATCATCGCCGATCACATCCGACAGGATAAAGGCGTTGACCCGCGCTGGGGCGGCCAGCCGCAACATGCCGCCGCCCTTCAGGCGCGACAATTGCTGCCGGATCAGGTTGATCTCGGTAATCTCATAGCCATTCGCCAACAACAGCCGGTTGACTGCCGCCTTGTCGGCCAGCGTCAGCCCAGGCGCGGGGGCGGGCAAAAGTGCCGATCCGCCGCCGGAAATCAGCGCAATCACCCGGTCATCCGCTGTGGCGCCTGACAACAGATCAGCGACGGCAAGACCCGCCTTTTCACCATTCTCGTCCGGCACCGGGTGGCCGGATGCCATCACTGTCGCCCCGGCAACCGGGCGGGCGTTTTCATAGTTGGTCACGACCAACGCCGTGACCGGAGCAGGCCGCAACAACCGAAGCGCCTCCTCGGCCATCGGGATGGCGGCTTTTCCAACCGCAACAAGGATATAGCGACCGTTCTTCACAGGCACTTCGGGCGGGTTTTCCGCCCAGGCTGCGCGCAGCGCCCCCGCCGGATCGGCGGCCTTCAGGGCAGCCTGAAACAGGCGGGATGCTTCTGCGCGCAGGTCTGTCATTGCTGTTATGCTCCGGCGATTTGCTTGGCTTTCTGGACAAGCACTTCTGCCTGACGGATCGAGGCATAGTCAATGAGGCGCCCGTCCAAAGACACTGCCCCTTTGCCCGCAGCCGCAGCTTCGGCCATCGCTTCCAGAATCCGCCGGGCACGGGTGACTTCCTTTTCCGACGGGGTCATCACCTCGTTGGCAAGTGTGACCTGACTGGGGTGGATCGCCCATTTGCCTTCACAGCCCAACACGGCAGCCCGGCGCGCGGCGTAGCGGTAGCCATCCGGGTCCGAGAAATCGCCAAACGGGCCGTCAACCGGACGCAGGCCATTGGCGCGGGCCGCCACCACCATGCGCGCCAGCGCATAATGCCACATGTCGCCCCAATGCACCTCGCGTGAACCGTCTTCCAGCTTGTCGGTCAGCACTGCATAATCGGGGTTCACGCCGCCGATCACCGTGGTACGCGCGCGGGTCGAGGCGGCATAATCTGCCACACCGAAATGCAGCGATTCATTGCGCTTCGATGCACCGGCAATCTCGGTTACATTCTGCATGCCAAGCGCGGTTTCAATAATATGCTCGAACCCGATGCGCTTTTTATAACCTTTGGCATCTTCAATTTGCGTGACCATCATATCAACCGCATAAACATCGGCCGCAGTGCCGACTTTCGGGATCATGATCAGGTCAAGGCGCTCGCCCGCCTGTTCGACAACGTCGACAACGTCGCGGTACATGTAGTGCGTATCCAGCCCGTTGATGCGGACCGACATGGTTTTCTTGCCCCAGTCCATCTCGTTCAGGGCCTTGATGATGTTCTTGCGCGCCTGCGCTTTGTCGTCCGGCGCCACCGCATCTTCAAGGTCGAGGAAGATCACATCCGCTTCAGATTGTGCAGCTTTTTCAAACATTTGCGGCGCGCTGCCGGGAACGGCAAGTTCACTGCGGTTCAGTCGTGCGGGGGCCTGTTCGATGACGTGAAAGCTCATGGGACGAATCCTCTTGGGGTGGGTTGACGTGATGGGCGCCAGAAAAGGAGGGAAGATTTCCTGCCTGTCAAGCAACAAAATTTCGCGATGGCTCTGGACTGCGAAAGATCGTGACCGGCCCGTTTCAGCCGCGTCCCCCGGCTTCCTGCGGCAGGCGTGATGAATAATAGAACGCAATCGCCTGCGCGCGGTTTTTGACTACCAGCTTTTCAAACAGGTTTGAAAGATGGAATTTAACTGTATTGGCGGAAATATCAAAGTCGCGCGCTAGATCCTTATTGGTCAGTCCTTTCGAAAGGGATTCCAGCAGCGCCCGTTCGCGGCGCGTAAGCTGCGAAATCGGATCTGTCTGCAGTTCCCGCACATCGAGAAATGGAAAGACCATCTGCCCCCCGGCGACGGCAAGGCAAGTGTCCAGCAACTTTTCCACCGGCAGGTTGCGTGCGACGAAACCTGCCGCGCCGGCGATCATCGCCAGCCGTGCCACTTCGCCCTGCCTGTCATCGCCGTAAACGACGATCCGCGGGGCGGCAGGCTGATCGCGTAGCACCTCGATCAGCTTCTGCCCGCCAAGCGCCGGCAGGTTCCAGTCGATCACCGCCACCTTGACCGGCACCCGCATGACGGCCCCCAGAAAGCCTTCGGCAGTTGAGGATGTGGCCACAAGCGAGAATCGGGGGTCGCGGTCGAACAACTCCGACAGGGCGGACAAGACCAGCGGATTCCCGTCTGCGAGTGACAGGTCAATCGGACGATCCGTTGGGTTAAGTCTCTGCATTTGTTTCGCCTTTCGTCAAAACCTACCCATTGGGATTGCTCATTCAACGGTATACATCCGTATTCCGACCTGAATGGGTAGTAAATAAACTACCAGCATGGTTACCCAAAAGCAGGATTAAGGCAGGTTGTGGTCAATGTCCAACTGCTATTTCCTCGGCGCAACAATCTTTCAGGATTGCAGGCAAACGCGACAGGACATGACCATGACCAGCAAGACGATCTTTCCCGCGCTTGAAATTCCTGAAACTCTGGCCGCCGGGCCAGGGCCGGGTAACACCGATGCGCGGGTACTTGCGGCATTTGCCAACGCCGGTCTGGCCGATCACATGCAGGCCGACGTGCTGCGCGGCATGGTGGAATGCAAACAGATGCTGCGGGCTGTCTGGGGCACCGAAAATGTTCATACCTACGGCGTAGGCGGCACCGGCTTTTCCGGGCTCGATTGCATGCTGAACGCGATCTTGCCCGGCGATACCGTCGTGGCCTTTGCCAACGGCACCTTCAGCGGCATCGATTGCCTGACCATCCGCATGAAGGCCGCCAGCCGCGCTGACCTGGCCGCCAGCCCGCTGGATCCCAAGCCCGCCAACGTCACTGTCGTCACGGTGCCTCATGGCCAGTCGGTCGGGGCCGAGGTGATCGATAAGGCTTTGGCGGACAAGAAACCGAAATGGGCCTTCATGGCGCATTGGGAAACCGGATCGGGCCGGATCAATGATATTAGGGCGTTTTCTGACGCCTGCTTGAAACATGGCGCGCTGGGGCTGGTCGATGCGGTCTCCTCGCTGGGGATCGAAGATTTCGCCATTGACGATTATCCGGGTGTGGTCGGTTGGGCGTCCTGCCCACAAAAGGGCGTGCTTTGCCTGCCGCTGACCTATGCGCCCGTCAGTTTCAGCGACCGCTACATCGCAGAGGTCAAGGCAAGCGGTTGCCCCTCGTACGTCCATCATCCGATCCTTGAAGCCCGCCATTGGGGCATCATCGACGGAAAGGATGCTGCGGCGGGCGCTTATCACCGCACCCATTCAGGTTATGCAGTTGCGGCCTTTCACGAAGCGCTGCGCATCACGCTGCAACATGGCCGCGCGCAAAAGGCCCGTGACTATGCCTTCCATGAACACGCCTTGCGCGAGGCTGTCGCTGCCATGGGCTGCACGGTCACTTCGAACATGACTTCGCTGGTGGTTCTGAACCTGCCCGCAGCCCTCGCCGGGCGCGAAAAGGAACTGGTGCAGAACTGCCGTGCGCGCGGCTTTGGCATCTGGCCCACGCTTTCAGAACCGGTTCAGGTGCGCATTGGCATACTTAACCAGCTCAGCCAGACGGCGATCACCGAAATCGTGTCGCGCTTTGCAGCAGCGATGGCCGAGTTGGGGGCAAACGTGGACATGGTTGCCATACAGGATCAGCTGAACCGCTACTATCAGACCGCGCTGGCTGCCGAATAACTTCAGGGAAGCAAGGAGGGCTTACGCATGGATATCCATGAATATCAGGCCAAAGAGATATTGAAATCGTTTGGTGTAACCGTACCGGACGGTGCGCTTGCCTATAGCCCAGAACAGGCGGCCTACCGGGCGCGCGAACTGGGTGGCAACAAGTGGATCGTCAAGGCACAGGTCCATGCCGGGGGCCGAGGAAAGGCAGGCGGCGTCAAGCTCTGCTCCTCGGATCACGAGATTCAGGATGCGACCGCCGACATGTTCGGCCGCAAGCTGGTTACTCACCAAACCGGTCCGGAAGGCAAAGGCATCTACCGTGTCTATGTGGAAACGGCCGTGGCCTTCGACCGCGAAATCTATCTGGGTTTCGTGTTGGACCGCACCTCGCAGCGGGTTATGATTGTTGCGTCCTCTGAAGGCGGCATGGAGATCGAAGAAATCTCGGAAAGTCGGCCTGAATCGATCGTCCGATCGACGGTCGAACCGGCCGTCGGCCTGCGCGACTTCCAGGCGCGCGAGATCGCTTTTCAGCTTGGCATTCCCGCCGACCTGACCCAACAGATGGTCCGCACCCTGCAAGGCTGCTACCGCGCCTTCCGCGAACTGGACGCGACGATGGTGGAAATCAACCCGCTGGTCATCACTGCCGACAACCGCATTCTGGCGCTTGACGCCAAGATGACCTTCGACAGCAACGCGCTTTTCCGTCATCCGCAAATCTCTGAACTGCGCGACAAAAGCCAGGAAGATCCGCGCGAAAGCCGGGCGGCCGACCGTGGACTGGCCTATATCGGTCTGTCGGGCAACATCGGCTGCATCGTCAATGGTGCGGGTCTGGCAATGGCCACCATGGACACGATCAAACTGGCCGGAGGAGAGCCGGCCAACTTTCTGGACATCGGCGGCGGAGCCACGCCCGAACGGGTGGCCAAGGCCTTCCGTCTTGTGATGTCGGACGACAATGTGCAGGCGATCCTTGTGAATATCTTCGCCGGCATCAATCGCTGCGACTGGGTGGCCGAAGGCGTCGTACAGGCGCTGCGGGCGAATCCGGTTGATGTTCCGGTCATCGTCCGGCTTGCCGGGAACAATGTGGAAGAGGGTCTGAAGATCCTCGCCCAGTCCGGCCTGCCGATCATCCGCGCCACCAGTCTGATGGAAGCGGCGGAACGCTCGGTCACTGCATGGAAAAACGACGTTGCACAAAATACCAAGCTGAGGGCCCAGAAATGAGCATTTTCCTTGATCGTGATACCAAAGTTATCGTCCAGGGCATCACTGGCCGCATGGCCCAGTTCCATACCAAGGAAATGCTGGACTATGGCACCAACGTCGTCGGCGGCGTCGTTCCCGGCAAGGGCGGCGAGTCGATCTTTGGCGTGCCGGTTTTCAACACGGTGAAAGAGGCGGTCGAAGCGACCGGGGCGAACGCCAGCCTCGTGTTCGTGCCGCCGCCCTTTGCCGCAGATTCGATCATGGAAGCTGCCGATGGCGGCATCCGTTACTGCGTCTGCATCACTGATGGGATCCCCGCGCAGGACATGATCCAGGTAAAGCGTTACATGATGCGCTACCCCAAGGAAAAGCGCATGGTCCTAACCGGGCCGAACTGCGCGGGCACCATCTCGCCCGGCAAGGCGCTTCTGGGGATCATGCCAGGCCATATCTATCTGCAAGGCAACGTGGGTATCGTCGGCCGTTCGGGCACACTTGGCTACGAAGCCGCCCAGCAACTCAAGGATCTCGGGCTTGGTGTGTCCACCTCGGTCGGTATCGGCGGCGATCCGATCAACGGGTCAAGCTTCCGTGACATTCTCGAAGAGTTCGAGAAGGATCCCGAAACCCATGTGATCTGTATGATCGGCGAAATCGGCGGCCCGCAGGAAGCCGAAGCCGCCGAATATATCCAGAACCATATGACGAAGCCCGTCATCGCCTATATCGCCGGTCTGACCGCACCCAAAGGCCGCACGATGGGCCATGCCGGCGCGATCATCTCGGCTTTCGGTGAAAGCGCGTCCGAAAAGGTGGAAATCCTGACCGCCGCTGGCGTGACCGTGGCCGAAAATCCGTCGGTCATCGGTGAAACCATTGCCCGCGTGCTGAAGAAGAAGGCCGCCTGACGGCCGCTGTGGCCGGGCGAATATCCGCCCGGCTGCCCATTGCAAAGAATGGTCCCATGCCGATGTGCCGCCCGACCCTTTGTATGTCTGCAGCCACGGGGCGCCGGTGATGCCGCGTATGGCGCAGTCACTGGCCCCGTTCGAGGCCGGTCTTGGCGCCTTGCGCCCCGAAGACGGTGCAGAGGATCTGCGCGCGGGTTTGTTCCGCCTTTTCCTGTCGGTGGCTGCCGAACGGGCACCCGACGTTGCGCGTTACCTGCGGACCGGGGCGTCGGAACCAATTCCCGCCGGAGCGGCAGCGGTGCCATACCTTCAGGCGCTTAATATCTGGTTCCAGCTTCAGAAGATTGCAGAAGAAAACAGCGCAATGCGCAACCGCCGCCGAACCGAGGCGGAATCAGGCCCCTCGGCGGTGCCTGGCAGTTTCGCTCTGGTGCTGGATCGGCTGGCGGGCAGCAAACTGACGAAGAAGGATATTGAAGCGGCTCTTGCATCCCTGTCGGTGGTGCCCACCATGACCGCCCATCCGACCGAGGCCAAGCGCGTTACCATCCTTGAAATTCACCGCCGCATCTACCGCCGTCTGGTCGATCTGGAAACTCAGCGCTGGACCCCGCGCGAACGTACCCGCCTGATCGACGAAATCCGCAACGAGATTGACCTTCTTTGGCTGACCGGCGAACTCAGGCTGGAGCGGCCCAGCCTGGACGATGAAATCGCCTGGGGCCTGCAATTCTTCCGCGATTCACTTTTTGACGCGGTCCCTCAGCTTTTCGAACAGTTTGTCGAGGCGCGGGCCATGTGCCTGCCGGATGTCGCGGGGGATGTGCGCCCCTGTGTGCGCTTTCACAGCTGGATCGGCGGTGATCGGGACGGGAACCCCAACGTCACCTCTGATGTCACTGCGCGGGCGCTTGCAGCCGGACGGCGAGCAGCCCTGACCTGCCATCTGGAAGGGCTGCAGCTGGCGGCGCAAAGGCTTTCGGTGTCGGCCCGCATTGCCCATGTGCCGACCAAGGCGATGGCGCTGTTGCAGCCGTTGCTTTCAGACGAACGTCTGGCACAACGCAACCCCGGCGAGATATTCCGGCAATCCCTGTCCGCGATTGCCGCCAAGGTTCAGGCGACCGCCGATGGGCAGGGCGGCTACAGCGAACCCTATGCGCTGATCCGCGACCTTCAGGCGGTGAAACAGGCATTGACCGACACCGGTGCTGCGCGGCTTGGGGAACACTATCTGCGCCCGCTGATCTGGCGGGCCGAAGTGTTCGGCTTTCGCGCCTATGCGCTGGATGTGCGGCAGAATTCGGCGGCGATCAACGCGGCACTAGCCGAAGTCTGGGGCCAAAGCGCACCAGAGCAGAGCGCGCCTGAACCGGGTGCAGCCGACTGGGGCGACCGAATGGCTGGCGATCTGGCGGCGGTAAACCTTCCCCCCGTGGACCTAGACCGCCTATCGCCCTTGTCTGCCGATCTTCTGCGGTTGCTACGGCTGATGCAAACGCCCGTCGTCGGGCAGGACGCGCAAGCATTCGGGCCCTTCATCGTTTCGATGACCCGTTCGGCCGCCGATCTGGCTGCGGTTCACTGTCTGGCGCGCCATGCACTGGCTGGAACCGGCACAACCCCGGAACTGGCGCTGCCGCTGAATGTTGTGCCGTTGTTCGAAACCATTGCCGATTTGCGCGCCGCTCCCGAAATACTCGCGGGATATCTGTCCACCGCCGCCGCCCGCACCGCCGGACGCGACCGCAAGGGCCGCGTCGAGGTGATGCTGGGCTATTCCGACAGCAACAAGGACGGTGGCTTCTTTTGTTCAACATGGGAACTTGACAGGGCCCAGCGACGGATCACTGCGCGGCTTGCAGACCTCGGCCTGACCGCGACTTTCTTTCACGGGCGCGGCGGCTCTGCCAGCCGGGGTGGCGCCCCCACCGAACGCGCCATCGCCGCGCAGCCGCAGGGCACCATAGACGGCACCCTGCGCCTGACCGAACAGGGCGAGGTCGTCTCGGCTCGCTATGCCAACCGGGGCACTGCGCTCAGCCATCTGGAACTGCTGGCCTCGTCGGTGCTGGCGCATCTGACCGCCGGGCGGGCGCCAGTGGCGCGCCCCGACCATGACGAGGCTCTGGAGGCTCTCTCGGGCATGTCGCAGGCCGCCTATGCCGGGCTGGTCGCCACCCCCGGTTTCGTGCGCTATTTCCAGCAGTCCAGCCCGGTCGAGGAACTGTCAGCGCTAAAGATTGGCTCGCGCCCGACGCGGCGCACCGGGGCGCAGACACTGGATGATCTGCGGGCAATCCCCTGGGTTTTTGCCTGGTCGCAGAACCGCCACATGCTGACCGGCTGGTATGGCTTCGGATCGGCCGTTGCCTCATTTCTGAAAGTCCGCGGCGAAGATGGCCGGGTCTTGCTCTCGGAGATGTTCGAAAAATCAAGACTGTTTCGCTTGATTGTTGATGAGGTTGAGAAGGCCTTGTTCCAGACCGACCTGTCCGTGGCGGCCCGCTATGCCGGGCTGGTGACCGACGAAGACATCCGCGCGGCGGTCTTTGCCAAGGTGCGGGCCGAACATGCGCTGGCCCGTGACGCCATCCTTACGATTACCGGCGAGACAGCGCTTTGTGAACGCTTCCCAATGCTGCGCGACAGGTTCGAACGGGTACGCCTCCATCTTGACCGGATCGGCACTTTGCAGGTGGCGCTGCTTGCCGATCTGCGGCGCGGCAAACGGACCGAGGCGGCGATGGTGCCGCTTTTACAATCGATGAACTGCATCGCCGCCGGGCTTGGCTGGACCGGATAAGGCGAAACGGAATCTTCCCGGGGCTTCAGGGCCAAACGTAAGCCTCGGAAGAAGAAAGGCGCCGAATAGCTCCCGGCGCCTTTCGCTTTTTTGGGGCTCGCGCGGACCCGTCCGCTGCCTATCCGTGGAACCGCACCAGCGGCAGGGTTGCAGCGTGCGCCGACCGGATGGCAACAGGGCAGAAGCCGGTTTGCGCACCCCGCAAGAAGCGTTATTGCAGGTAAGGCATCGGATCGACGCTTTCGAACCCTTGCCGCACTTCGAAATGCAGGAACGCCGGATCTGATGCGCGGACTTTGGCAATCGTCTGGCCGCGCTTGACCTTTTCACCCTTCTTCACGGCGATCCCGTCAATATTGGCGTAGACCGTCAGCAGGTTGCCCTCGTGCCGGATCACCAGGATCGGTACGCCGTCGGTATCCTTGGTAATGGCGGCCACGGTGCCAGACCCGGCGGCGGTAACCGGCGTGCCGGCGGAAGATCCGATATCAATCCCGTCGTTCTTCTTCTTCTGATAGCCGCGGATGATCTTTCCAGAAACCGGCATCGACAGTTTGGCGCTGGCGGTCTGGCCCAGATCGGGGGCAGGCGGGGTGACGACTGGTTCGGACGCGGCCGCAGGGGTTTCGGCCGGCACCGGCTTTTTTGACGAGGGCGGTGGCGGGGTGGGGGAACCTTCGCCCGGCGCGGTAAGCGGTTCGGCGGCCGGGGCCGCACCCTTACCCACGGGAATCATCAGGATCTGACCTTCGCGAACCGAAAGGTCGCTGCCCAGACCGTTCCAGTCCGCCAGTGCCTTGACGTTAACATTGTAAAGCCGCGCGATCGAATAGGCGCTTTCGCCGCGTTCGACCTTGTGGCGGATCGGCTCGGCCCCGGTCTGGACCGGCGCAGGTTTGGGGGCGGCTGCGGGCGCTGCAGCGACCGGTGCCGCCGCGATCTTGCCGGTGGTGATGCTGGACACGTCGATCCGGCCGGCGCTGCCGGTGGCCGTGGCCGGCAGTGCTCCTGGCGCGGTGCCTGTGGCGGGGAAGGCGCCGGGGGCTGCTTCGGCGACGCGGCGGGGCAGTGCCACCACTTCCCCCTGACGCAGAACTGCGTCGGCGGTCAAGGCATTGTAGCTGGCCAGTTCCGCCGGGCTGATGCCGACGCGCGCTGCAACCGATGCGACCGTGTCGCCCTGACGGGCCACGGCAACCTGATAGCCGGGGTAAGAGATGATGCCGCGCTGATCCGGGGCGGGGCGACTTGCCGTGGCCTGAAGGGCAGCGCTTGATGTGTCAAACCCCGCGGTGCCGAATTTGCGAAAATCGGGGTCAAAACGGCCGCCCCCTATACAGGCCGACAACGTCAGAAGCGATGCGCCCGCAAGGGTCACGCGCAGAATGGTCTTGGTGCTTTTGCCCGTCATTGCTCTTCCTCACCGCAGAGATCCGTTGGCCGGATCCTATGACTGATACTTTTGCTACGTTTGCCGACGATCAGGTGCCGCCTTCAGTCCTGCACCAGACCTTCGACCAATGGTACGAACCGCACAGGGCGCAATTCCTCGTATTCCAGACCGCTTTCGCCGCGCGTAACCTTGATCAGGCTTTGCACCGCGTCAGACTGCCCCACCGGCAAAACCATGATACCGCCGATCCGCAGCTGCGCCAATAGCGGCCCCGGCGGATCCTCGGCGGCGGCGGTCAGGATGATGCGGTCGAAGGGCGCCTGATCAGGCAGGCCGAACGATCCGTCAGCGGCGAATGCAGTGATATTGGCCAGATCAAGCGCCTTAAAGACGGCATCGGCCTCTCGTACCAGCCGCTTGTGGCGGTCCACCGTATAGACGCGGCGCGCCAGCTGGCTCAGGATTGCCGCCTGATAGCCCGAGCCGGTGCCAACTTCGAGCACCTTGTCGCGCGGGCTGACCTCAAGCGCCTGAGTCATCAGCGCTACGACCGAAGGCTGGCTGATCGTCTGGCCGCAGGCGATGGGCAGCGGCACATCCTCATAGGCACGGTCGGCGAAGATGCCGCGCACGAAAAGGCCGCGATCTATCGACTCCATCGCCGCCAGAACACGCGTATCGGTCACGCCCTTTGAGCGCAGGGCATAAAGGAAACGCATCTTCTGTTCGGCTTTGTCCATCAGCCCAACCGTTCAGTTATGTCGGCCAGAACGTCGTGCGCGGTCAGATCCGCCCGCATCGGCGTGATCGAGATGTAGCCGTCCAGATTGACGGCCACATCAGTGCCAGCGGCGCTGGCCGTATGTTGCGGCCCCCCGGTGATCCACAGGAATTTGCGCCCCGAGGGCGAGATATGCGGCTCAACCCCGAAATAGGTGTCCGAACGGAACCCCTGCGGGGCAACCCGCGTGCCCTTGACCGTGGCTGCGGGAACCGGCGGAAAATTGACGTTATAGAACACCCGATAATCCGCCTTGTCCCACAGGCCCTGATCCAGCAGCTTTCGCACCACCGCCGTACCATGCGCACGCGCGCCTTCGAAATGATCGTCCAGATCCTCGGTCATCGGCCCCATGAACTGCGATAGCGCGATGGCGGGAATGCCTTGAAGGGCAGCTTCCATCGCGCCGCCGATGGTGCCGGAATAAAGCGTGTTCTCGCCCGCGTTGTTGCCGCGGTTCACGCCCGACAGAACCAGATCGGGCCTTGCCCCCTGAAGAACGTCGTAGATGCCGGCCAGAACACAGTCCGCAGGACTTCCTTCGGCGGCAAAGCGGCGCGGGCCCAGCTTCATGATCATCATCGGATGGGTGTAGCTGATGCAGTGGCCGACGCCCGACTGTTCAAAGGCCGGGGCCACGGTCCATACTTCGCCCGATGGACCGGCGATCTCGTCGGCGATGGCTGACAGAACCTCTAGCCCGGGTGCGTTGATCCCGTCATCATTGGTGATCAGAATGCGCATCCGTTCTTCCTCCGTTACACATGATTTAGGGGCAAGCGGGGCGCAGGTAAAGCATCTCTTGTGGTTTGGCCGGACTATTCGCCCCTAAAGCAGGCCTATCAGCCGCTGCGCCTCGTCATGAATGTCGCACAAGGCGGTGCGATCTTCGCCGGGGTAGAAACGGGCGCGCGTCGCCGTCGCGGAAGGACGCGGCGTTTCGATCAGCACCCGCGGACCGATCTTGGCACATTCGGCCTGCCAACTGCGGGCCAGCGCGATCTGCGCGGCCTTGGTGGCCCCGTAGGCACCAAAGAATTTCTCGCCCCCCTGCGGGTCGTCCAGAAAAAGCGCAGTGCCGTTTCCGGCGCGCAACAAGGGTTCGATCAGCGGGATCAGAAAGGCCGTAGCGCGCAGGTTGCAGGCTGCCGACTTGTCGAAATCCTTCATGTCCAGATGGCCCGCCGGGGCCAGCGGGGCCGCGTGGATCGCGGTGTGAACCCAAAGGCCTATGCCGCCCCAGCGGGCAGCGACTGATCTGGCCAGATGGTCCATCGCCTTTTCGTCAGTGATGTCCATCGGCGCAAGTGAGGCGGTGCCACCGGCCTTTTGGATCTTGTCATCCAGTTCTTCCAGCCCGCCGGCGGTGCGCGCGACGGCCATGACATGCCAGCCCGAAGCCCCAAGCGCCGAGGCAATGGCAAAGCCAAGCCCGCGCGAGGCACCCGTGACAAGGGCGACGGGACGCTGGGCCAGCGTGGGCAGGGCGGGGGGGATGGTCTGGTCACTCATGGAGCGTGGATTTCGCATTCCCGCGCGTCTGGTGCAATGGGAATTCTTGCCGCAGGGCATGGGGGCGTGCACCCAAGTGCTTTTGGCGATCCGCGTGACCCAGGGCGGCTTGGCAAGCACGCGCGCTTGCGTGTAAGACGGGGCAAGACAAAACCGGGGTGTGCCGTGAGCGAGACCGATAGTTTCATCGACGAAGTGACCGAAGAAGTGCGCCGTGACCGGCTTTTCGCGATGTTCCGCAAATACGGCTGGATTGGTGGCCTTGTTGTTGCGCTGATTGTCGGCGGCACTGCCTTCAACGAATGGCAGAAGGCACGGGCACAGGTGGCATCGGAAGCCTTTGGCGATGCGGTTCTGGCCGCGTTGGCCAGCGATGATGCCACAGCGCGCGTCAGCGGCTTGAAGGCGATTTCCACGGATGCGGGCACGGGCCGTTCGGCGGTTCTGGGGTTCTTGACTGCTGCCGAGGCGGAAGCGGCCGGTGACAAGGAAAGCGCCGTCGCGGCCCTGCAAGCGGTGGCTGCCGACGCCTCCCTGCCCGACCTTTACCGTCAACTGGCGCAGTTGAAGTTAATAACAGTTGCCGGGGACGCGATGGATCCGGCCGAACGGGACAGCACGCTGCAGCTGCTGGCCACCCCTGGCGCGCCCTTCCGCGCATTGGCGATTGAACAGCAGGCACTGGTCTTGCTTGATGCTGGCAAGACGGACGAAGCCGCAGCGATGCTGACCGCCCTGACCGAAGATGCGGATGCTACTCCGGCGCTGGTGTCCCGCGTCGGTCAAATTCTGATGGTATTGGGCAAGCCGGTGCCCGAGGCGACCCCTCAGGCGGTGCAGCCGCAAGGCGACTGACAGGGCTTTCCATGGGCCCGCTCCTGCGGATCCGTGACAGGATAACAGAAAGGCAGGCAAGGCCGTGACGATTGCGAAACATCTGGGATTGCTGGCGATTGCCGCGCTGATTGCGGGCTGCAACAAGGGCGAGCTGCACCTTGAAGGCGATCGGCTGACCCCGCGCGAAACGGTTGTCGGCAATGAAGCGGAAGCCGCAGCACCGCTGGCCGCCCAACCGGTTGCCGTCGCTATCGCGCTTCCCGGGGCGCAGGCGCTGGCCGACTGGACACAAAAGGGTGGCAACGCCGCCCACGCCGCGGGCCATGTCGCCTATTCCGGCGCGCTTTCGCCGGTCTGGACAGCAAACATCGGGCAGGGTGACAGCCGCAAGAACCGCATCAGTGCTGACCCTGTGGTGGCGGGCGGACGGGTCTTTACCCTTGACGCCGCAGCAAGGGTCACCGCGACCGGCGCCAACGGTGCCGTACTTTGGCAGGCCGATCTGACGCCGGCAACCGACCGCAGTGGCGAGGCGTCGGGTGGCGGGCTGGCTTACGGCGATGGCGCGGTTTTCGCCACCACGGGATATGGCGAACTGGTTGCCCTCGATCCGGCCACGGGCGCAGTCCTTTGGCGGCAGAACCTTGAATCCGGGGTCGGCGGCGCGCCGGCCGCGGCCGGGGGCAAGGTCTTTGTTGCGGCCCGCGATGGAACCGCCTGGGCGGTGACGGCCAGCGATGGCCGCGTGGCCTGGACGGCCCCGGCCCTGAACGGGCGCGCGGGTATATCGGGTGCGGCCGCCCCGACCGTCAGCGGCGACAAGGTGATTTTCCCCTTCGCGTCCGGCGAGTTGCTGGCACTTAATGCCGCCGACGGCACCCCGGTCTGGCAAGGGTTCGTGGCGGGCCAGCGGCTTGGCCGCGCCTATGCCTCCTTCTCTGATCTCACCGGCGAGCCGGTGGCCGCAGGGGGCATGATCTATGCAGGATCTTCGGCGGGCCGTCTTGCCGCACTTGATGGCGAAAAGGGCACGATCCTGTGGTCGGCCCCCGAAGGGGCAAGCAGCCCGGCGGTTCTGGCCGGCGGTTCGCTGTTCATCGTCAATGACGAAGACCAGCTCATGCGGCTGGACGCGTCAACCGGTGCCGAAATCTGGCGCGTCGATCTGCCTTACTACAAGAATGTCCGCAAGGATAAGAAGCGCAAGGGCATCTACGCCTATTACGGCCCGGTTCTGGCTGGCGGTCGGCTGATAGTTTCTTCTTCCGACGGGCTGATCCGGGCGTTTGATCCGGCCTCTGGCACGCTTGTCGGCTCCGCCGAGATCAAGGGGGGGGCTGCCTCCGCCCCGGTCATCGCGGGCGGCACACTTTATGTGCTGTCGAAGTCGGGTCAGCTTCACGCTTTCCGTTGACGCAAAAGCCGTGTAAGGGGTCTGCTTCCGTTTCTGAAAGTTCCCCGGACCATGAGCTTTACCCTTGCCATCGTCGGTCGCCCCAATGTGGGAAAATCGACGCTTTTCAACCGCCTCGTCGGCCGCAAGCTGGCGCTCGTCGATGATACGCCCGGCGTCACGCGCGATTTGCGCGAAGGCGATGCCAAGCTTGGGGATCTGCGCTTTACGGTGATCGATTCCGCCGGGCTTGAGGATGTCACTGACGACAGTCTTCAGGGTCGGATGCGGCGCCTGACTGAACGCGCGGTGGAAATGGCCGATATCTGCCTGTTCGTCGTTGATGCCCGCGCGGGCATCACCGCGACCGACCGGGTCTTTGCCGAAATCCTGCGGCGCAAGAATGCCCATGTCATCGTTGCGGCGAACAAGGCCGAAGGCAAGCTTGCCGACGCGGGCGTGATGGAAGCCTATGAGCTTGGCCTTGGTGAACCCGTGCGGCTTTCGGCTGAACATGGCGAAGGGATGGACGAGCTTTACCACCTGCTGCGCCCGCATGCCGATGCATTCGCCGAACGCGCCGCACTGGACGCGCCCGAAGTCGACGTCGATGTGACCGATGGCGACGAAGAGGGGGGCCCGCGCATGCCCACCCTTGAACGGCCACTCCAAATCGCGGTGATCGGTCGCCCGAATGCCGGGAAATCGACGCTGATCAACAAGATCATCGGCGAAGAGCGGCTGCTGACCGGCCCCGAAGCCGGGATCACCCGCGACGCCATCTCCGTGCCCGCCAATTTCATGGGCACGCCCATGCGCATCTTCGATACGGCGGGGATGAGGAAAAAAGCGCGTGTTGTTGAGAAGTTGGAGAAACTTTCGGTTTCCGACGGCATCCGCGCGGTCCGCTTCGCCGAAGTGGTGGTGGTCTTGCTTGACGTCGAGGTTCCCTTCGAACAGCAGGATCTGCGCATCGCCGATTTTGCCGAAACCGAAGGGCGTGCGGTGGTTGTGGCCGCCAACAAATGGGACCTAGAAGAAGACAAGACCGAAAAGCTGAAAGCCCTGCGCGAAGCGTTTGAGCGGCTTTTGCCGCAGTTGCGCGGCGCGCCGATGGTCACGGTTTCGGCCAAGACCGGCAAGGGTCTTGACCGGCTGCATGACGCGATCATGAAGGCCTATGACGTATGGAACCGCCGCATTTCGACCGCGCGGCTGAACCAGTGGCTGGGTGCGATGACCGAAGCCCACCCGCCACCGGCCCCCGGCGGTCGCCGGATCAAGCTGCGCTACATGACCCAGGTCAAGACCCGGCCCCCGGCCTTCGTGGTGATGACCAACCATGCCGACCTTCTGCCGGAAAGCTATTCACGCTATCTGGTCAATGGCCTGCGCGCGGACTTTGACATGCCGGGCACCCCGATCCGCCTGACCTTCCGCAGCCATGCGGAAAAGAACCCCTACAAGGATCAGAAGTTCCACACCCCTTCGCGCCTGCGCAAGCACACCGAAGGCAAGGCCCGCGAAGACTACCGCAAAAGATAAGGGCGCCTTGCGGCGCCCCATTTTCTGTCCCCAAGTATCCCGGGAGCGCGAGGGCAGCGCCCTCGCTTCCTCACTCCAGCCGCCCGTCAGGCGTCAGGCGGGTCTTGCCGCCCAGCCAAGGCGACAAAGCCTGTGGCAAGCGCACGCCGCCGTCTTCGGTCTGCCCGTTTTCCAGCACCGCGATCAGGCAGCGCCCCACGGCTAGACCCGACCCGTTCAGCGTATGAACGAACTCCGGCTTGCCGCCTGACTGGCGGAAGCGCGCGTTCATCCGCCGCCCCTGAAAGTCGCCGCAGACCGAGACAGACGAAATTTCGCGGTAGCTGTTCTGTCCGGGCAGCCAGACTTCCAGATCATGGGTCTTTTGCGCGCCAAAGCCCATGTCGCCGGTGCAAAGAACGATGGTCCGGTAGGGCAGGCCCAGCCGTTCCAGCACCGCTTCGGCGCATTTCGTCATCCGCTCATGTTCGGCCATGCTGGTTTCGGGGGTGGTGATTGACACCATCTCGACCTTTTCGAACTGATGCTGGCGCAGCATTCCCGCAGTATCCTTGCCCGCTGATCCGGCTTCGGAGCGGAAGCATTGGGTATGGGCGGTCATGCGGATCGGCAGGGCGGCCTCGTCAAGGATATCGCCCGCGACCAGATTGGTCAGCGTGACTTCCGAGGTGGGGATCAGCCACCAGCCATTGGTGGTCTGATAGCTGTCCTCGGCGAATTTTGGTAGCTGGTTGGTGCCATACATTGCCTCGTCCTTGACCAGGACCGGGGTGATCATTTCGGTCAGGCCGTGTTCGGTGGTGTGCAGGTCGAGCATGAACTGCGCAAGCGCCCTGTGGACCCGCGCCACGGCGCCCTTCAGCACCACGAAGCGGCTACCCGACAGTTTGGCGGCGCTTTCGAAATCCATGCCGGCTTTGACGCCGGGAATGTCGAAATGTTCGCGGGGCTTGAAGGTGAAGTGGCCGGGCTGGCCCCAGCGGTGCCGTTCGACATTGTCGGCCTCGTCCTTGCCGTCGGGGGCGTCGGGGTGGGGCAGGTTGGGGATGCGCAGCAGCAGGTCGCGCAGCTTTTCATCCTCGGTTGCCGCTTCTTCGGTCAGCCGGGCGATTTCGGCCTTTGTGTCGGACACCAATGCACGCAGTCGTTCGAATTCGGCATCGTCCCCGCGGGCCTTCGCCGCACCCACCGCTTTCGAGGCGGCGTTCTGCGTGGCCTGCGCGGTTTCGGCGGCGAGGATTTTGGCCCGCCGCCGTTCGTCCAAAGCCAGAATTTCGGACGACATCGCCGGAACCCCGGGGCGGCGCGTCAGCTGCGCGTCAAAGGCGGCGGGGTTTTCGCGGATGGCACGGATATCATGCATGGCTTACCTGTCATTCTGGTTCTGCCCCCTGATATGCCCGATCAGGGCGGCAAGGTGAACCCGGAAAATCACCGGGGGCAGCGGGTTTGTCCGAACTCGGACAAACAAGAAATGTGTTTTATAACAAATGCCTAAGAAAAAAAATTAACCATATTTCAACTTTTTGCACGACCAGAACCGCGGTTTTGGTTGGCGTCGCAATCTGTGGTTTGATCAAACGGCTTGCCTTTTTTTCCGGGCTCGCTATGTTCAGTCGCGATATTGACTGGAGATTCAAAATGAGCCACGCCACGCACTCCAAAGCCAACGAAGCCCTTTGGGAACTCGATCGCGCCCACAGCTTGCATCCCTGGACGAACTTCGGCCCGTTCGAGGAAAAGGGCGCTTTGGTGATCAGCCGGGGCGAGGGCTGCCATCTTTGGGATGCCGACGGGCGGCAATACCTGGATGCGGTCGGCGGGCTTTGGTGCACCAACATCGGGCTTGGCCGCCGCGAGATGGCGGATGCGATTGCCGATCAGGCGATGAAGCTGGCCTTTTCCAACACCTTCGTCGACATGACCAATGACCCGACCGCGCGGCTGGCGGGCAAACTTGCCCAACTGGCGCCGGGCGACCTGAACCGGGTGCATTTCACCACCGGCGGTTCGACCGCGGTGGATACGGCGGTGCGGATGGTCAGCTATTACCAGCATGCGCGTGGCTACCCGCAAAAGACCGACATCGTGGCGCGGGAAAATTCCTATCACGGATCGACCTATCTGTGCCAATCGGTCGGCAAAAGGAACGGCGACCGGGTTGAGGAGTTCAGATACAAGACCGACGGTATCCATCACCTGAGCTGTCCGAACCCTTACCGCCGCCCGGCGCATTTGAGCGAGGCGCAGTTCTGCGATGAGCTGATTGCCGAGTTCGAGGCGCTGATCGCGCGGGTTGGCGCCGAGAAGATCGGCGGTTTCATCGCCGAACCGATTCAGGCTTCGGGCGGGATCATCATTCCGCCGGAAGGCTACCTCAAGCGCATGTGGGAGGTTTGCCAGAAGCACGAGATACTGTTTATCGCCGACGAAGTGGTGACCGCTTTTGGCCGGCTTGGGCATTGGTTCGCGTCGCTGGAGGAATTCGGGGTCCAGCCCGATATCATCTGTTCGGCCAAGGGGTTGACTTCGGGCTATGTGCCTTTGGGGGCAATGATTTTTTCCGACCGCATCTGGAAGGTGATGGCGGAAGGCGGGGCGCGCTGGTTCACCACCGGCTTCACCTATTCCGGCCATCCGGTCGCCTGTGCCGCAGGTCTGAAGAACATCGAGATCATGGAACGCGAGGGGCTTTTGGCCCATGCCTCCAAGGTCGGCGGCTACTTCCAGGACCGGCTGAAGCAGCTGGAAGCGTTGCCGCTGGTCGGGCAGGTGCGGGGCCGGGGGCTGATGCTGTGCGTCGAAAACGTTGCCGACAAAGCCACGAAGGCGCTGCTGGCGGACGAGGTGGGGGAATCGAAACGCATTTCTGACGCCTGCGAGGAAATGGGGCTGATGGTGCGCCCGATCGGCCATCTGAACGTAATGTCACCGCCGCTGGTGATCACCGAAACCCAGGTGGATTTCGTCGCCGAAGTGCTGGAAAAGGCGATCCGGCGGGTGACGAATGATCTGGTCCGCGAAGGCGTGCGGATCGGGTGAGGATTAAACGGTAACCTCATGAAGTTGTGCGTTTAGTTTCTACTTCCCTGTGCATTCTTACCTTTGGTCTTTGGGCAGAACTTCGCGCCGCCCAGCGTTGGCCGTGGGGGATGAAAGGTTGTGGTGTTGCTGAAAGTTCGGGGTTTTGCCAGCGGCGGGTGGTGGTTTCCCGCCCGATCGGGGCATTCTGGTTAAAGGTATCTTACCCGATTGCCAAATCGCCGGCGGTCGTTCACCCTTGATGCGGCGCTATGCTTTCCTTTTGGGCTGTCTTGTTGGCGAACAGGGTGAGGCGCGGGCGTTGGGCGCACAGGAGAAGATGATGATTCCTGCAGTTGCGAAAGCACCGCTGCGCCGCGTTGGCAGGGGTTTGTTGCCACTCATCGCCTTTTCTCTGTCCGCCGCCTTCCCGACATTTGCCGAGACAAAATTCGTCAAAGGTCCGACGCAATACATCGCGGCGCTGGGCGATACAGGGGCCACTACCGGCAATGATGCAGAAACCTGGGGGTTCTGGCCTGTCGATCCCGGCCCGCGCGGAGTCTGGACCAGCGATTATCAGGATCTGATTGCCAACGGCGGTGTGGCACCCGAGGGATGGCAGTTCGAGAAGGATGCGTGGTGGCTTGAAGAGCATGGTCTGATTATGGAAGCGCCCAGCTTTCCGCTGCCGCCCGGCCAGTATGTCGTTACCGGCGGACGCGAGGTTACGGCGGTTCTGACTGTCGAGCCTACCGATGCGGCGGGCAGGCAGGCTTGGAGCCTGTCTGAAGGCGCAACGATCTACGACGTGACTCATCTGCGCTGTCGCGCCGCTGTTTACAAACCCGAGGCCGCTGGCCAGTCCTGCAGCCCCGACAAGACGCCAACCAGTGTTTTTCCGATGAGCCCCGGCATTTCGATGCCCGCAATTGAAGGCTGCAAGAAGCAGGATTATCAGGTTTTGATTGTTGTCGGCATGATGATCGCGGATTGATCCGCAGGGCTGTCGCCCGTTGATTTGATCAAAAATCTTCTTGACTCGCACCCCACCATTGGGCTTGCATTGCGCACCCGGATCCGCGACGTCTCCGGCCCACAATCGGCAACGACGGCGCGACTATTTCCCACGAGACTGACATGGCAATGGAAGATGCAAGCACGCAGGTCGATACTGCGTTCACACGGCAAGCCTATCGCGGGCTGTCGTTCGAAAACGCTTGGGCGGGGGCGACGAGCCTGCTGCGGCGGACCTATACCAAGGATCTGACCGGGGTTGATCTGGCGATCACCGGGGTGCCGTTCGATCAGGCGGTGTCGCACCGGTCAGGCACGCGGTTCGGGCCGCGGGCGATCCGCGAGGCTTCGGCGATGATGTGTTATGAGCGGGCGTATGGCTGGCCGACCAACCCGCTGGAAGAGATGAACATCGTCGACTACGGCGATATCGCCTTTGATTACGGTCGGTTGCAGGATTTTCCGGATGCACTGACGGCGCATATCGCCAAGATCCTGGCGGCGGGGCCGGGCACGGTGGTTCTGGGGGGCGATCACTACATCACCTTCCCGATCCTGCGGGCCTATGCGGAAAAGTTCGGGCCGCTGGCGATGGTGCATTTTGATGCACATTCCGACCTGTGGCCCGATGACGACCCCGAACGGATCGACCATGGGACGATGTTCTACAAGGCGGTTAAGGCGGGGATCGTCGATGTGGCGCGGTCGGTCCAGATCGGGATCCGGACGGTGACAGAGGACCATATGGGCGTTCGGGTGATCGATGCACGCACGGTCCACGAAAAAGGCAGTGCGTGGGTGGTGGCCGAGGTCAAGAGGATCGTTGGCGACCATCCGACCTATGTGACCTTCGACATCGACGCTTTGGACCCGGCTTTCGCGCCCGGCACCGGCACTCCCGTCTGGGGTGGGCTGGCCAGTTGGCAGGCGGCGGCCTGCTTGCGCGATCTGGCGGGGATCAACATGGTGGGCGGCGATATCGTCGAGGTTTCGCCAGCGCATGACACCACCGGGGCCACCGCGATTGCGGGCGCCCATGTCGCCTATGAGCTGATCTGCCTTTACCATTGGGCCCGGACCCGGCGGTGAAGCGGGTGCTTTACGCGCTTCTTCTGATCCTTGCCGGGGGCATGGCCTGGATCCGCCTTGCCCCCGACGACCCGGTGCGCTGGAACCGGCCGTCCTACGGCATGCAGGATCCGATCTGGACGCCCGGCGCAAAGCGCGACCTGCCGGGGCCAGATGCCGTCAGGCAAACGCCTGCGGGCGCGGTGGCGGTGGTGAAGGTCAGGGG
>CANJQT010000060.1 GCA_947476475.1 Paracoccaceae bacterium
ATTTCAACCAGGAACGCGCCCTCTACAGTCGGCAGAAATTCAACCTGAACCGCGCCGCTGCTCTCGCAGAGTGGCGTGGTCTTTTTGCTGCCTGACTGATACTCGTTCTTGAAAAACTGAGACTGGTTCGCATTTGTCTGACACCACCCTCTGTAGGGATAGCTCTACAGCTTTTGATTGTTCTGGAAGCTGGACGCTCGTAAGCGTCCGGTCTGACCGCTCTGCCGCCTAGTGATGGTGCCGGATAGTGTCCACCAGCGATAGTGGACACTACGGTGCTGGCGTGGCGCGGCGGACGAGGCGACTTTGACGGGAGAACGCCCGGTGTCGGAACTAGCCGATTTTCGGGGGGGGAGCTCAACTGAAGATCCCCGACTCAAGTGATCTACATCAACGCGCCGATCGGGGGCCCATGCGCAAATGCGCAAAAGCTGAGGTGCCACAATGGTTCTGCACGTACTGGCCGCGCTCGCCGAACCGGCCCGACTTTCCGCCATGGGGATACTTCACGACGGGAACGAGCGCTGTGTCTGTGATCTGATGCGGCGCATCAATGCGACCCTAAGCGTATTTCGCGGCACATGCTGGTCCTGAACCAGGTGGGTCTTGTGGTGGACAGGCGGGATGCGCAATGGGTGCGTTACCGGATCCAGCCTGACCTTCCGCTGCACCTGCGGGTGCTGCTGGCAGCAGCCTTGGTGGAAGAGGTGATGGCGTGAACGTTTTCGCTTGGATGAACGATCAGCTTTTGCGGATGCAATGGCTATCAGACCTGGTGACGACAGGGGTGGTGTCCATAGGGCTGGACCCCGCATCGCGTATCGGCGGATCGGTTCAGTTCTTCGTCTATGACGTCATTAAAATCTTCATCCTGCTGTCGGTCCTGATCTTCGCGATATCATACGCGCAAAGTTATTTTCCGCCCGAGCGCACGCGCCGCATTTTGGGGGGGCGGTCCGGGATCGGCGCGAATATCCTTGGGGCGCTTCTGGGAACCATCACGCCTTTCTGTTCCTGCTCATCTATCCCGTTGTTCATAGGCTTTACTGCCGCCGGCCTGCCGCTTGGGGTGACGTTTTCCTTCCTCATTTCGTCCCCCCTCGTCGATGTGGCGTCTGTCATCCTTCTTGCCTCGATCTTTTCTTGGCCGATCGCGCTGGCCTATATCTGCGTTGGGTTGCTGGTGGCGATCATCGGCGGCACGATTATCGGCAAGCTGGGGATGGAGGATCAGGTTGCGGGTTTTGTGCGTAACATGCCAGTGACCGACACCGACGGGAGTTTGACGCGTGTAGAACGCGTGGCCTTTTCACGCGATCAGGTGCTCGATATCGTCCACAAGGTCTGGCCCTATGTACTGATCGGGATTGGTATCGGCGCGGCGATCCACAATTGGGTACCTGCCGAGACGATCTCTGCCCTGCTGGGGCAGGACAAATGGTGGGCCGTCCTGGTGGCCACGCTGGTGGGCATCCCGATGTATGCCGACATCTTTGGCACGTTGCCGATTGCCGAGGCACTGGTAGGCAAGGGCGTGGGTCTTGGTACCGTGCTGGCCTTCATGATGGCTGTGACGGCACTGTCGCTGCCGTCGCTGATCATGCTCAAGCGCGTGGTAAAACTGCCGCTTCTGGCCACTTTCACCGGGGTTGTGACCGTCGGCATCCTTACCATCGGCTTCACCTTCAACGCCATCACACACTGGTTCATCTGAAAGGAATCATCATGATCATCAAGATCCTCGGCTCGGGCTGCAAGAAATGCGTGACACTTGGCGAGAATGCCAAGGCGGCGGCCGATGCGGCCGGCAAGGCGGCCCAGATCGTGAAGGTGACCGATTTTGCCGAAATCGCAGCCTATGGCGTGATGTCGACGCCTGGCCTCGTCGTGGATGAAAAGGTGCTGTCCGCAGGCAAGGTGCTGACTGCCGAAGAAATTGGTCACCTGCTGTGACCGAGTATCGCGTTTCCGCCCGCCGCATCGACAGCCACGGCGGCCTTGCGCTGGCCAAAGACGCCGAGGTGGTGCTGGACACCGACATGGCCGGGCGCCGGGATGCGATGAACCCGGTGGAACTGCTGTTGTCGGCCCTGGCCGCTTGCATGCTGAAAGGCATCGAGCGGCTGACGCCGATGCTGTTGTTCCGGTTCGAGGGCGCCGAGGTTCATCTGGAGGCCATCCGACAGGACGCGCCGCCCAAGCTGACGCTGATCCGATACCAGATCACCTTGGATAGCAACGAGACGGATAAACGACTGGACCTGTTGCATCGCAACATCCTGAAATATGGCACTATCTCTAACACACTTGCAGGGGCGGTGCCGCTGGAAGGGACGCTGACCCGAAAGGTCTGACACGATGGCTAATGATCACCGTCCGCGAGCAGACCTCGGCTACGTTTCGCCGGGCCGGGGGTCTGAACACTGCCTACGTCATCGTGGAAGGTGCAGCGGGCTGGACTGCCGGATCGTTCGCTCTGCTGGCGAACGCCGCGCACAACCTGACAGACGTTGCCGGGCTGCCGATTGCCATCAACACCGTATGCTTTAGCCCGTTGACTTCGAAGTCTGATAGCAGAGACTGAAAAAGGCAGGCGTCCGGCAAGAAGCGGCGCCTCACCTGCGTGATCTGCAATCCTGGAGCCTCCGCGAATGACCGACACGGCCCTTCCACTTGGCATCCGTGAAAACCTGACACAGTTCGTGCACCAACTGATCCAGGTTCTGCTGGTCGGTTTTGCGATTGGCATGATGCGTACGGTGATCCCGGCACTTGCCGAGAGCGAGTTCGGAGTGGCCCCGGGGTCATTCATGCTGCTGACCGCCTTCGTCATGGCTTTCGGACTGGTGAAGTCGGTAATGAACTTTGTCGCAGGCCGGCTGTCCGAGCGGATCGGGCGCAAGCGGGTACTGCTTTTGGGCTGGGTGATCGCCCTGCCGATACCGGCAATGATCTGGGCCGCGCCTAACTGGGGCTGGATTGTCGCGGCGACTGTGCTTTTGGGCGTCAACCAGGGTTTGTGCTGGTCGATGACGCAAACGGCCAAGCTGGATATAACGCGGGCAGACCAGCGCGGGCTGACCATGGGGCTGAACGAATTCTCGGGCTATGTAGGCGTGGCGCTTGCCGGGGTGGTGACGGCTTACGCCGCCGAAGCCATGGGCGCGCGCCTGGGGCTTCTGACCTTCGGGATGCTGGTTGTCGTGCTTGCCCTTGTGCTGACCCTGGTTTGGGTCAGGGACACGCTACCATGGGCGAAAGCCGAGACTGCGGCGCACAAGATCAGCGTCCCGAAAGATCCTCCGCGCTATCCGACTGGCGTTTCAGATCGCCCCTCCACCGCCGAGATCTTTGCCGTGATGAGTTGGCGCGACAAACGCCTCGTGGCGATTTCGCAGGCAGGACTGGTCGAGAAATTCGTCGATGCGCTGGTCTGGGTGATCCTGCCCGTCTTCCTTGTTGCTCACGGCGCGAGCCTGACCGAGATGGGCTGGATCGTTGGCAGCTACGGCTTCGTCTGGGGCGGCTCGCAGCTTTTTACCGGGCGGTTGTCGGATCACGTCGGGCGTTTTTGGCCCAATGTGCTGGGTATGTGGATTTGCGGCGCAGGGGTTGCGTTGATCGTTTTGGGTGATAGCGCCGTCTGGTGGTCCATGTCGGCAGGCATCGCGGGCTTTGGCATGGCGTTGCTTTATCCCAACCTCGGCGCGGCAGTTGCTGACATCACGCCGCCCGCCTGGCGCGGATCTGCCATCGGCGTCTACCGTTTTTGGCGCGACCTTGGCTACGGGATCGGGGCGTTCGGCCTTGGGCTGGCCGCGCATGTGACAGGCGCGCTGGAAGCGGCCTTCTGGTTCGTGGCGCTGTCGATGGCGGCCTCTGGCACAGTCTTGCTCATCTGGGGCGAGGAAACCCATCCGCGCTTGAACCCGGCCACACGGGCGGATGCCGAATGAAACACCTGACCCCAAGGAACAGAACGCAGCTTCATGACCTTCGCATAGTGCATGCGTTTTTCAAGTATGCTCCCGGGATTGGCGGCCAAAGGTGTGTGCAGCGAGTGCCTTCCAAACGAAATGGTTAGGGCCGGCGGTCAGATCCATGGTCATTTCCAGGTCTTTTCAATGGGCGCAAACCGGCATTCGGCAGTGCTGTGCGGTGAGTGGCGAATCCCCCAAACGTGCCGTCAGCGTGCCGTTTCTCCAGCATATGCGACATGGTTTGCGGGTGATGCTGAAACCATCGGAGTCTGATCAACTCTGATATTCAACGCCCTTTCTGGCGGAAAACCACACACTGCCGCCGGGGACGATCAGTTTACCGCATGTCGACGGCGCACATGGGCTGGGCGGCCAGGCAGGGAAAGACTGCTGTCGTTGCGAACTTTTTCCGAAACGACCTTGCCCTTGGAAATGACACACATCCGGTCGGGGCGCAGACGAACAGCTTCGGTCGGCGTACCTGCATCAAGGATCACGAGACTGGCCTGGTCGCCAGGTTTTAACCCGTACCCTTTCAGCCCCATGATCTCGGCATTGCAGTCAGTGACCATGGTGAAGCAGCGCGCCATCTCGGCGGGATGGGTCATTTGCGCGACATGAAGCCCCATGAAGGCCACGTCCAGCATGTCAGCGGTACCCAATGAATACCAAGGATCCAGCACACAATCCTGCCCCCAACCGACGGTAATGCCAAGGGCCTGCATTTCCTTGACCCGTGTCAGGCCCCGGCGCTTGGGGTACGTATCGTGCCGGCCCTGCAGAGTGATATTTATCAATGGGTTAGGGATCGCGGTCATGCCGCTTTCGGCAATAAGCGGCAGAAGCTTCGATACATAGTAATTGTCCATCGAGTGC
This sequence comes from Paracoccaceae bacterium, assembly GCA_947476475.1. GTDB lineage: Bacteria > Pseudomonadota > Alphaproteobacteria > Rhodobacterales > Rhodobacteraceae > TMP-24. The sequence continues at coordinate 4,857 of CANJQT010000060.1, forward strand.
ATGGATGTCAGGTGACTTCCCGCTGCCCGTCCCCCTAAGCCGTGCCGCGTTACCTCTCTTGCCATGGTTTCGACATGGCGCGAAAGCGGATCATCGGTCTCGTCGCAATGCACGTCCCACATCAGGCCCCGCTCGGCCGCCATCCGGGCCAGATCACGCAAGCTCTCCGCCCCTTCCTCCATCGTGCGTTCGAAATGCGGGATGCCGCCTACAACATCGACACCCATATCAAGCGCTCGTATCACGTTATGCCGCCCCGTGGCGGTCCGGTAAAGCCCGTCCTGCGGGAAGGCCACAATTTGCAGGTCGAGGTAAGGGGCAACCCGCCGCTTGACCTCCAACATCGCCTCGACCCCGCTCAGGTGGTCCGGCGTTGTATCTACATGGGTGCGGATGGCCAGAAGCCCCATCGACACTGCCCAGTCGCAGTAGCGGATCGCGCGATCCACCATTTCTTCTGCCGTCGCAATCTCTCGTAGTTCGCCCCAAAGTCCGATCCCTTCCAGAAGCGTCCCCGAGGCATTTACCCGCGGAAGACCGTAGGACAGGACCGCATCCATGTGAAAGTGCGGATCAACGAATGGTGGGGAAACAAGGTCACCAGTAGCGTCGATCACCCTGGTGGCGGGGGCGTCCAAACTGCCGACGGCAATGATGCGGTCCCCTTTGATTGCGATATCGGCGGACCTACCATCGGGCAGCGTGCCACCCTTTACGAGAAGGTCAAACATCAGCGTTCCCCCTTGTTGTAGGCTGTCATAAGGGCGGCAGGCACTTCGGCCCGACGCGACATCAGGATCAGGGCAAGGATTGACAGAACGTATGGCGCCATAAGGAAGACCTGATAGGGCAGGTCAGCGCCAAGGGGTGTCTGCTGCAGACGTATTTGCAGCGCATCGAAGGCTGCGAAAAGGATCGCGCCCAAAGCCGCCTTGCCCGGCATCCACGCGCCGAAGACCACAAGCGCAACGCAAATCCATCCCCTTCCGTTCACCATTTCGAAGAAGAAGGAGGAGAAGGCTGAAAGCGTCAGAAATGCCCCACCCATGGCCATCAGGCCCGAGCCGACGATCACTGCCCCCATGCGCAGTCCGGTTACCGAAAGCCCCTGTGCTTCGACCGCAGAGGGGTTCTCGCCAGCGGCCCGGATCGCCAAGCCAAGTGGCGTGCGGAAAAGGACCAAAGAAACCAGAACCGCCACCGTAAAGGCGAACCAGGTAAAGGCGGTCTGGGTAAAAAGGACTTCGCCCAGGAAGGGGATGTCCGAAAAAACTGGCACGTCAAGTGGCTGGAAGGGCACGATCTTAGGCGGGCTCGTCACTTCCGGCAACGCAAGGCGATAGGCGAAAGAACTGGTGGAAGTGGCAAGTAGCGTCACCCCCAGCCCGACGACATGCTGCGACAGACCAAAAGGTATCGTCAGCGTGGCATGGAGGAGCCCAAACAACATTCCCGCAGCCATAGCCACTGCTACCCCGCCCCATAGTGGCATCCCTTGATAGACCGCAAGCCAGCCGGTGAAGGCACCGACTACCATGATCCCTTCGATGCCGAGGTTCAGAATGCCGGCGCGCTCGCAGATGAGTTCCCCCATTGTCGCCAGGATCAGCGGCGAGGCGATACGGATAACGGCTGCCCAGAAGCTCGCCGAGATCAGGATATCGATTAAATCGGTCATCCCCGCACCACCCGCACTCGTGTCAGAAGAAGGGCCAGCACCATGAAAAGAAGCGCTGATGCCAGAAGCATGTCGGCGATATAGGTTGGCACGACCGCAGCGCGGCTCATCGCATCAGAGCCGACAAAGATTCCGGCTACAAAGATCGCGGTCCCTACCACGCCAATCGGATTCAGAAGCGCCAGCATGGCGACGATGATTCCCGTATAACCGAAGCCGGGCGACAGGTCCTGACTGAGATGACCTTTTAGGCCCGCGACCTCGGACCAGCCAGCGAGGGCGGCCAGCCCCCCGGAGAGTAGCGCGGTCTGGACCAGCACGCGGTTCACCGGAATGCCGGCAAACCGCGCCGCGCCGAGGTTTGATCCGACGGCTCTCATTTCGAACCCGAATGTGGTCCGGCGCTCGATGATGTACACGACAACTGCAGCGATCAGTGCCAGCGCAAAGCCCCAGTGCAGCCGAAGCCCCTCGACGATCCGGGGCAGTCTGGCGTCCTTGATCAGGGGTTCGGATTTGGGCCAGCCCATGCCCATCGGGTCCTTCATAGGCCCTTCGAGAAGGTAGCTGACGAAGAGTAGCATGATGAAGTTCAAAAGCAGTGTGGTCACCACCTCATCCACTCCCAGTCGGGTCTTAAGAAGCACCGGACCCAGCAAGACCAGCGCACCAGCCGCCATCGCCAGAAGTGCCGAGACGGGCAGGACAATCGGCGACTCCATCGCCCCGGTGCCCATAAGTACAGCGATGATGGCGCCGGCATAAAGCTGCGCCTCGGCGCCGATGTTCCAGAGCTTGGCCTTGAAAGCGACGGCTACGGCTAGCCCAGTGAAGATCAGGGGGGTCGCGCGGTTCAGTGTTTCCAAAAGGGCAAATTTGGACCCGACCGCGCCTGTGACAATCTGACCCAAAACGGCAAAGGGATTGGCTCCGGCGATCAGCGCCAAAACCCCAGCGACAATGACCGTCGCGCCAAGGGCGGCAAGGGGCAGACCCAACCTGCGGGCAAGCGAAGCGTTCGCAATCGGCTCAAGCCGCATCTTCGCCTCCCTCAAAACCCTGCCCGGCCATCCACAGGCCAAGCTCTGCTGCTGTCATGGATCCGCGTGCGAAACCGGGCGAGAGACGACCTTCACTCATGACGTGGATCACATCAGAGAGACTCTGGATCTCATCAAGGTCCTCAGAAATCAAAAGAACCGCCGCGCCCGCGTCACGCGCCGCTATTAGGCGGGAATGGACGTAGGCTATCGCACCCACGTCAAGGCCGCGGACCGGCTGATTGGCAAGGATGATCTTTGGGGTGGGCTCAAGCACGCGGCCCAGAATCAGTTTCTGCATGTTGCCGCCGGACAAAAGCCGGATGCGCTGCGCAGGCCCCTGGCAGCGGACATCGTATTTAGCGATGATGTCCTTGGCAAAGCTCTCGGCAGCGCGCCAGTTCATCCAGCCCCTGCGGCTGAAGGGCGGGCATGAATAGCCTTCAAGAACTGCGTTTTCCGTCAAATTGAAATCCGAGATGGTACCGGTTTTGTGCCGGTCTTCCGGGATACGGGCGATGCGGTGCCGCAGTGCCTCACGGGGGGACCAAACAATGGGCTGCCGTCCCCCGATCTCGATCGACCCTTGGTCGGGCCGCACCAGCCCAGAGACCAGATCAGCCAGCGCGGCTTGCCCGTTGCCGGACACGCCCGCAAGGCCAATGATCTGACCCGAGCAGAGGTCCAGAGTGACCTGTCTGAGGCCTGTCGCTGTTCCTTTGGCGCGCGTCGAGACATGATTGAGCCGCAGCAACGCTGGGCCGGGGGCTCGAGCCTCGGCCTCGGGAAGTGCAATCTCTCCTCCCACCATCATCGAAGCCAGCTTGGCACGGTCAGTCGAATGGGTATCAACCTCGCCCACAACCTTGCCGTGGCGCAGCACGATGCAGCGATCGGCAATTGCAATGACCTCATGCAGCTTGTGGCTGATAAAAATTATGGAAAGACCCGCCGCGATGGCCCTGCGCAGGGTATCGAACAGCGCGTCGGTTTCCTGAGGGGTCAGGACGGCAGTCGGCTCGTCGAGAATGAGGATGCGTGCATCGCGGTAAAGCGCCTTGAGAATCTCGACCCGCTGGCGTTCGCCGACTGACAGGCTCCCCACCCGAGCGTCGGGGTGGACCGCAAGGCCAAAGTCGCGCGACAGCGCCTTGATCCGCGCGCGTGCTGCTGCGCGACCGTTGCCGCGCGACCAAAGGCTTTCGGTGCCAAGGGTGATGTTGTCGATGACCGACAGATTGTCTGCCAGCGTGAAATGCTGATGTACCATGCCGACCCCTGCAGCCAACGCCGCACGGGGATTGCCGGGGGGAAGTGGCTCGCCAAAGACCTCGACGGTGCCCTCATCGGCCACATAATGGCCAAAGAGGATGTTCATCAGCGTGGTCTTGCCCGCGCCATTCTCTCCCAATAGGGCGATTACTTCGCCACGTCTCAGTCCAAGGGAAATCCCGGAATTGGCAGTCAGGGCGCCAAAGCGCTTGCTGATGCCGTCAAGGCGGAGGACAAACTCCTCCGCCTGCGCATTCTTGTCTGTCACGACGATTTCGGCTCGCCGTCGTCGATGGCGACCGTAAAGGAACCGTCCTTGATTGCGGCTTCCTTCTCAGCAATCTTGGCCATGACCTCGGCCGGGACTTTCCCCTCGAAGGTCCCCAGTGGCGCCAAAGAGCAGCCGCCGTTCTTCATGAAGGAATAGACACCGTAGTCGGCGGCCTTGAACGCGCCACCATTGATTGCTTCGATGGCCGCATTCAGCGTCGGTTCGAAATGCCAAAGTGCCGAAGCGACAACCGTGTCCGGGTAGTCAGCCTGGCTGTCGATTACGTTTCCAATGGCAAGAATGCCCTTTTCCTTGGCTGCGTCTGAAACTCCGAAACGTTCTGCGTAAAGCAGGTCAACACCCGCCTCGATCATCGCAAAGGCGGTTTCCTTGGCCTTGGGTGGGTCGAACCACGAACCGATGAACGAAACCTGGAACTTGGCATCCGGCCGCGTTTCGCGCACACCCGCCATGAAGGCGTTCATCAGGCGGTTCACTTCCGGTATCGGAAAGCCGCCGACCATGCCGATATTACCCGACTTGGTCATGGCACCGGCGATAATGCCGGAAAGATAGGATGCGTCCTGAACGTAGTTGTCGAAAACGGCAAGGTTGGGGTTCGCCGCTTCGTCTGGTGGGAAGGAGGAACCCAAAAGGAACGCCACGTTTGGGTATTCGGAACAGACTTCGCGCGCTTCCTGTTCTGCGCCGAAAATCTCTCCCACGATCAACTGCATGCCCTGTTCGCAGTATTCACGCATCACGCGGGCATAGTCGGTGTTGGCCACATTCTCGGTATAGACGTAGTCCACCGCACCTGCCGCCTTGGCCGCCTCGGCCGCTAGGTGGATGCGGCTCACCCATTGCTGTTCGACGGGTACGGTGTAGATGCCCGCCATCTTGATCGGCTCGGCCGCCCAAAGGGGAGCCGTCGGCATAGCAACCACCAAAGTGGCAACGCCCGCGCCAAAAATAAGGCCGCGGCGGGTCGGACGGAATTCATGTTCTTTCATTTTTTTTGTCCCTGTTGGTTGGCATTTTACCAAACGGTAAAATCGAAAAACGATTCGCGCAACAAAACAGATCAGCCGCCCACCTGCTCGGGGAAGAGATGGGCGTTTCCTTCGTGCGACTATATCGCAGGCAGCCTTCACGACCGCCTGCAGTGACGATCATTTGGGGGCCCCTACCTTGTTCTTCGGGGCTATAGTATTCTCACTGGTCAGACGCCGGCAGGGTTTTCGACGTCTCTGCCAATTGACGCAAGATCAGCGTATCGATCACCGATCCTGTGGTGCGGACGACCACCAGTCGAGGCTCCAAGTGCCGCAACGAGTTCGTCATGACCAGGTGCATCCGGAATCGAGAACTGTACGGTAAGATAATGAGAGCGACGCCCGCTGTCATGCTTGTCCATCAGCGGAATCTGGATCTGGGTATTGGCAGGACCGCGACTGTTGGTAAAACCAAGATATGTCTTTGCCCCAACCGCCTCGCGGTAGAAATTTCCGAACCGCAGGGTGTGGATCAGCGCCGAACCATGTTCCAGCTCGCAATCTGTCCCGGCCAATGCGGCTTTGCCATAGGCTTCGATTGCATCGCCCGATCCGGCCAGATGCACGAGCATGCCGGTGAGCATCTTGCCCAAAAGCGGCGCGATGCGATTGATCTCGGGAGATAGGTCAGCGACATAGCCGCGCCCGTGCCATGGGTTCTTGACCACGGCTGCGACACCGATCAGCCGTAACGGCGGTTCAGCCGCACGTTCGCCATCGCGGTAGATCACTTCGTCATATGTGACGACTTTGCGTAGTTCGGGAAACATTCGGCTCTCCTCGTTTAGGTGCTACTGATTTGGCGCACTTTGCCTTCGGTCTCATTGCCCTGATAGATGCCAAACGCGCCGTTACGGGTTTCTTCGCAGTAGCGTTGCAACATGCTGCGTTCGGCGGGATTTGTCATCAAATCCCAAGGGATGTCGGACAGGGGATAGAAGAGCATCCCAGACGGTGCCGCGCCGTGCACCTGACCATGGTAATAGATACCATGCGTTGCAGCACTACGGTCCTCGAACACGGCATAAAGGAAGTCAACCTCTGCCCTCAGTCCGTGTGCCAGCAGTGCGTCACGCAATCGGTCGATACTGGGATGGGGTTGCGCCGAGCGCGGCAATGATAATGCGCCATCCTGAGCAACCGCCATAAGAACTGCGCCATCCTGCATCAGAATTGCGCCCACCTGTGCGCCATGCGTTGCCGCGACAGCTTCCACCAGCTGCGCATCCGCATCGACCGAGAAGTAGCGTCCACGGAAATAGCCCAAAGGCGCGCCTTCGCCCGTCGCAAGATCGATCACTCTGCCAATCAAAACGATATGATCGCCTGCATCAACCAGACGCTCTTGTCGGCAGGCAAATCGAGCCAGCGTTCCGTTCAGCATCGGCACGTCGCCCGCACCTGCATGCCAGCTACAGTGATCAAACTTGTCAGCAGCCCTGGAGGCGAAGAGTGAAGAGACCGCCTGCTGGTCCTTGCCCAGAACATTCACCCCAAAATGGTCGGACTCCATGAAAGTCGTGCAACTATGTGCCGATTTTGCAAGGCAAACCAACAACAGCGGCGGATCCAGAGAAACAGAGGTGAACGAGTTCGCAGTAAAGCCGCGTGGAGTGCCGTCAGCCTGCCGAACAGTCAGTACCGTAACGCCGGTGGCGAAACTGCCAAACGCTTCGCGCAGGCGGCGCGGATCAATGGATGACGAAGCGGGAAGAAATTCCTGCACCGTATGAGCGCCAAGACGAGCGGGAGTTTGCGGTGGCGGGGTCTTATTCGCGGAAAAGCGCAATGGATTTGCTGCCACCTTCCAAGGGCGCAAACCCGGTTCGGCATGTCTAACCGCCGCAACCATGCCTCGCGCCGCTACATGCGGATCTGCAAAAATATCCGCCACAGTGTTGACCGGGCCAAAAGGAACCTTGCCACCCAGTGCTCGTGCAAGCTCCGTTTTGGAATGGCGCGCCGTCCAGTCAGCCACCATGGGGTTCAATACCGCGGCATTTGCGCGTCGCGCGGCCCGGGTGGCAAAGCGTGGGTCGTCCGCCAATTCTGGCAGCCCCATCGCCCGCGCCAGCGCATGCCAGAATGCATCATCCACAATACCCAATGCCACATGCCCGTCCTTGGCGGGAAACACGCCAAATGGCGCCAGCAGCGGGTGGCCATTGCCCTCGGGGCCGGGGATCGATCCGTCGTAATCATGTTGATATACTGCCCGTTCGCACAGGCTGATCATTGCATCGTACATCGCAATATCAATGAACTGCCCGCGCCCAGTGGCTTCGGCCTGACGCAGCGCTGCAAGGATACCAAAAGACATCAGAGCCCCCGCAAAGACATCGCCTATGCCAGGGCCGACCTTCGTCGGCGTGGCGGCATCCGGCCCGGTCAGCGCAATCAATCCGCCCATCGCCTGCGCTACCACATCGTAGGAGGGCCAGTCCGAGTACGGGCTCTTACCCGACCGAGGATCGCCAAAACCCCTGATCGCAGCGTAGACCAAACGGGGATTGATCGCAGCCAGCGTCTCGTAAGACAGGCCCAGACGTTCCATCACGCCGGGGCGATAGTTCTCGACCAGCACATCGGCACTGGCGACCAGCGCCAGCAGACCAGACTTTCCGGCTGCGGACTTCAGATCCAGAACGATGCTTTTCTTGGATCGGTTCAGGCTAACAAAATAACCCGCCCAATCGTGGTCCGGATCATCCTCACGAAAAGGGCCATTGCTGCGGCTGGTATCTCCGCCGGGATCCTCGATCTTGATGACTTCCGCGCCGTGATCGGCCAACATCATTGTGCAATACGGACCCGATAGCATGCGGCTGAGGTCCAACACACGCAGGCCAGAAAGGATGCCCTTCGCGTCAGCCATGCGCAGCAACCCTGCCCAGAAATGACAGCAGGGCCGCATTTGTTGATTGAGGATCTTCCATCAATGCCATGTGACGCAAACCTGGCAGGACGACCGTTTCGGCGCCAACAATCTCGGCGGCAATCGCGCGGGCCATTTCCGGCCCGTTGCCAAAGTCCTGATCAGCGGTCATCACCAATGTCGGGCAGGTTATAGGCGGCCGCGGCGCGACAATCTCGTCAATCCCATCGGCGAGGATGCGGTAAAACTGCGGGTAGGTGGAAGGATTGTTGGCCACCACCCATCCCCGAACCTTTTGCATAACTGCAGGGTGATCGCGCCGGAAGTCATCTGTGAACCATCGAACCAAGGCGGCCTCGACCGTCGCAGCAGGCCCCTCGCCACCTGCCTGTTCCACGCGCGCCAGAATCGCCGCCTGCGCGTCAGCGGTGCGGCGATGCGGCGAATGAAGAATCGCCAAAGCCAGGGTGCGGGCGGGGTAGTCCTGCGCAAAGCGCCGTGCGATCATGCCGCCAAGGGAAAACCCTACAAGGATTGCTGTCTTGGCGCCGATAGAATCCAACAAATCCGCGATTTGCTTTGCCAACAATTTCAATGAAGGTTGGTCAGCGGGTGGAGGTGTTTCGCCATGTCCCTGGATATCATAGCTGAGTACACGAAAATCAGCTGAAAGCGCTGGTATCACCTGATCCCAGATCCCCCGGTTCAAGCCGAGTCCGTGGATCAGGACCACAAGCGGCGCACCATGAGGGCCGAAGACATCGTATGCCGTGCCATTCGCGCTGCGCATCATTGACCTGACGTGCCCTGAAGCGGTCGCCATGCCACAACCTCTATTTCAACGCGACAATCGACAAGGAGATCACTGACAATCGCAGATCTTGCTGGGGGATCTTCGGGAAAATACTCGCCATAGACGATGTTGAAGCCCGGAAAGTCGCTACGGTCCCGCAGCCAGACCATGGTCTTGACCACGTCAGCACGGTCGCACCCGGCCAATGCAAGCGTCTCCGTAATTGCGTCCAGAACTGCGCGGGTCTGATCTTCGATGCTGCCGAATGTCATCGGCACCCCGTCCTGCATGGGAATCTGGCCCGTCAGATAGACGTGATCGCCCGCACGAATGGCGCGCGAAAGCGAAAGTCTGCGCCCACCAATCGTCAAGGGTTCGCCAATCACTTTCTTGCCCATGGCCATGCAGCCCCCCCTGTTTATATGCAGCAGACACCGCGTGACCAACCCAAGTTGCGCTTTTTTCGCCAGGCTACGGCGAAAATTCGCACATTCCACCACCTGTCTGTCGCACAATCAAAGCCAGTTTGGCTTAGGGGAGGGCGATGCGATGACCGCAATCAAGGACTATCAGATGCTGATTGATGGCGCTTGGGTCGGAGCGTCTGACGGCAAATTGTTCGAAAGTATTGACCCGACAACAGGCAAGGTCTGGTGCCGCGTCCCCGAGGCGACTGCCGACGACGTAGACCGCGCTGTGCGGGCCGCACACCGTGCGTTTACCACTGGGCCTTGGGCCGACCTGAGCCCTTCAGCCCGTGGCCGTTGCCTGCGCAAGCTGGGGGATTTGCTGGCCGAAAAGTCCGAAAGTCTGGGCCGCACAGAAACGATCGACACCGGCAAGATGCTGAAAGAGACCCGTTGGCAAGCGAAGTATATCGCAGAATTCTTCCACTTCTACGCCGGTTGCGCCGACAAGATTGCTGGTGAAACGCTGCCTATCGACAAGCCAGACCTTTTTGTTTTCACAAGGCGAGAGCCACTGGGCGTGGTAGCTGCAATCGTCCCGTGGAATTCGCAGCTTTTCCTTGTGGCCGTAAAGATCGGACCGGCACTTGCAGCTGGCAATACTGTCGTGTTGAAAGCGTCCGAACATGCTTCGGCGGCCATGTTGGAGTTTGGCGAGCTGATCGAAGCGGCTGGATTTCCGCCGGGCGTTGTCAATATCGTGTCGGGTCACGGCGAACCTTGCGGGCGGGTGTTGACTTCACACCCATTGGTGGCGCGGATCTCCTTTACCGGCGGGCCGGGGGCCGGACGCGCCGTGCTGTCCAACTCGCGAGAGAATTTTGCGCAAGTCTCTCTGGAGCTTGGTGGGAAGTCGCCCTTCATCGTGTTCGACGATGCCGATATCGACAGTGCGGTAAACGGCTCGATTGCAGGAATTTTCGGGGCGACGGGGCAAAGCTGCGTTGCGGGTTCGCGGCTCTATCTGCACGAAGATATTGCCGACGCTTTCCTTGAAAAGTTGGTGTGGCTGGCCCGTACCATCAGGATTGGCGATCCCTTGGCCGAGGATACCCAGATGGGGCCTCTTTGCACCGCAGGCCAGTTGGAGACTATAGAACGTGAAGTGGCACACGCTCAAACAGAGGGCGGCAGGGTGCTTTGTGGTGGCAAGCAACCAAAAGGACTTGCCGGCACTTTTTATGAACCCACGATTGTGGAGTGTCCGCGCCAAGATCTGCGGATTGTTGACACCGAGCTTTTCGGTCCGGTTTTGTGCGTGCTCAGGTTTCGCACCGAGGCCGAGGTGGTGGCGCTGGCCAACGACACCCAGCATGGGCTTGCGGCTGGGGTTTTCACCAAGGACGGCGCTCGACAAATGCGGATGGCCAAGGCTATTCGATCGGGTATCGTCTGGATCAACACCTACCGAGTCGTATCTCCGATTGCAGAGTTTGGCGGCGTGAAAGGCTCGGGCTATGGCCGCGAAAGTGGGTTCCAGGCAATGTATGACTACACCAGGCCGAAGACCGTCTGGGTCAACACCTCGACAGAGCCGATGGCGAATCCTTTCGTTATGCGCTGACGCGCAACAGGCATCGCCAGCCCGCGATCAAAGCCAGCCCTCGGGCTGGCTTTTCGTTTTCTCTTCGCATCGGAGGTGTCGGAAATTCCCACGGCGTGTCGAAAATTCGGCATTCTTGCGCGTGGTTCGCCCCATCATCCCCTCATCACAGCCTGCTGCGGAGGACCACATGAAGTTCCAACTCGCCATCAATCTTGAACGTATGGATGAAAGCCTTGATATGAGGGAAGTTGCGCGGCACACGCTCGAAATGGTCCAAATGGCTGATCAAGGCGGGTTCAGCATTGCTTGGGCGGCAGAGCATCACGCGCTGGAAATGACCATCGCGCCCAACCCCTTCTCCATCCTGACCTGGTGGGCTGCCAACACCGACCGCATCCGCCTGGGGCCTGCGGTGGCAGTCGCAGCCTATTGGCATCCGATCAAACTGGCAGGTGAGGCCGCGTTCTTTGACCTTATTTCGGGCGGGCGCCTTGAGCTGGGCATCGGTTCCGGCGCCTATCAGCGCGAGTTCGACAGAATGCAGCCGGGGCTGAAGCAGTCAGACGCTTGGCGGCATATGCAGGAAATGTTGCCGGTCGTGCAAAAACTGTGGGCGGGTGATTACGAACACAACGGCGAGTTCTGGTCCTTTCCAAAGGCCACTTCTGTGCCAAAACCCCTGCAAAAGAATGTTCCGATCTGGATAGCCGCCCGCGCCCCCATCACCTATGACTACGCGGTCAAGAATGGCTGCAATATCATGTCTTGGCCCCTGACCCGCGACATGTCCGAGGCAGAAACCTATATGGGGCGCATGGACGAAGCCATGAAAAATAACCCCGGTGCCAAGCGGCCGGTCATGGCAATGATGCGACATACGGCAGTCTATGACCGGAAGGCGGACTGGATGGTCCCGGTTCGTGCCGCCCAACGCCAGCTTTCGCAATTTGAAAACCTGTTCAAAAACATGGGCGATGTGGAAAACGGCTTTCCAAAGTCGATCCCTTTCGACCAGTTGGGCAACCGTGCCGAATACGACCCCGAAATGCTGTCGCGAAACCTGATGTTCGGCACACCTGATGAGGTGATTGCCAAACTCAAGACATATGAGGCTTTGGGGGTGGATGAATTCATCTATTACGCCAGCCTTGGCCTTGGGCTGAAGGAACAGAAACGCTCAATGGAGCTTTTCTGCAAGCACGTCATTCCTGCGTTCGGCTGAGGTTCTCATGTCACATGTCGAGGTTGTCCGGCGCGGCCGGGTGCTGGAAGTCACGCTGAACAAGCCCAAGGTGAATGCGATTGACAGGGCGATGAGCCAGGACATGGGCGGCGCCTTCGCGCTGCTGCGCGACGACCCCGACCTTTGGTGCGCCATCCTCACCGGCAGCGGCGAGAAGATCTTTTCGGCTGGGTGGGACCTGAAGGCGCTCAATCAGGGTGACATGGCACTGAACAACTGGTGGGAGGAAGACTACGGTGATGGCGGCTTCGCCGGGCTGACTGAAAACTGGTCCCTGAACAAGCCGGTGATCTGTGCCCTGAACGGCATGGCGATAGGCGGCGGATTCGAAATTGCCATGTCCTGCGATCTGATCATTGCGGGCGATCACGTGACCTTCGGCCTGCCCGAGATGCCCCTCGGTATTGTGCCCGACGCCGGGGCCCTGCAACGCCTGCCACGCCTTATCCCGCGCAACATCGCAAACGAAATGTTCCTTCTTGGCCGCCGCATGTCCGCGGCCGAGGCTGCGCATTACGGGTTGGTAAACAAGGTGGTTCCCAAGGGACAGGAATTGGCGGCGGCGCGTGAATGGGCCGACCAAATCGCCGCTTCGGCCCCGCTGGCGATGCAGACCGTCAAAGAGGTGGAGCGCGCCATTCAGTGCCTGCCCTTGGAACGCGCCTTTTCCCATATGCGAACCGGCGACCTGCCAACCTACCGGGCCATGCTGACATCAGAGGACGCCAAGGAGGGCGTGGCGGCCTTCGTCGAAAAACGTGAACCGCAATTCAAGGGGCGCTGAGATGTATCCTGATCCCAAATCCGTGCGCCGTGTGACGTCGATAGGGGCAGGCCCGATCGGTGGCGGCTGGACCGCGCATTTTCTGGCGCGGGGCTATGATGTCACCGCGTATATTCATTCGATGGCAGAGCGTGACGCGCTGATGGCAGTCATCGACACCGCCTGGATCAGCCTGACGGAACTTGGCCTTGCGCCCGGCGCCTCGCGCGACCGGCTGACGGTGACCGATGATCTTGCGGCAGCAGTCAAGGACGCCCAGTTCATCCAGGAAAGCGCGCCAGAGCGGCTGGACATCAAGCAGGCGCTTTATGAGCAGTTGGGTCGGCTTGCGCCGCGCGATTGCGTCATCGGCTCATCTACCTCGGGATTGATGATGAGCGATATTCAGGCCCTGTGCCCGACCCCCGAACGCACCGTCATCGCCCATCCGTTCAACCCGCCTTACCTTTTGCCTCTGGTCGAAATCGTCGGAGGCAAAAAGACCGACCGCGCGGCAGTGGAATGGGCGGCGGAATTCTACAAGGTCGCGGGCAAGGCGCCCCTGATCATGAAGAAGGAAATCCCCGGTTTCGTCGCCACCCGCCTGCAAGAGGCGCTCTGGCGCGAAGCCCTGCACATGGTTGCCAATGGTGAGGCAACGCCGGAAGACATTGACGTGGCGCTGATGAACGGCCCCGCCCCCCGCATGGCGGTCCAGGGGCAATGCATGGCGTTTCATGTCGCTTGCGGTGAAGGCGGCATGGCCACCAACCTTGACCAGTTTGGGCCGGCGCTGAAGTGGCCCTGGACCAGGCTTGAGGCGCCCGAGTTGACGCAGGACTTGCGCGACCGGATGGTCGACGGTTGCAACGCCATCGCGGGCGACCGGCATTTCACCGAAATGGCCGCAACCCGCGACCGCGAGATTGTGGCAGTTTTGAAGGCCATCCGCGAGGCAAGGGGCTAAAGCCGGTCCCGCCGCAGCACTTGCAACGGTTTTGCGCTGCCACGATTTTGCAGTGCCTGAAGGAATTTCGACAAAGTCCCGGGCCAACTGGGCGCGCTGTCTTTTTCGGGCCAGGCCTGACGATACTCGCTTGGTCGACGGCCAAAGCACTTACCGAACGAAAATGCGAAGTGCGAAAGCGTGTTGAACCCCGATGCTGTTGCAATGTCGCGCACGCTCAGGTCAGTCGAAATCAAAAGCACGCGCGCGTGCTGCAGCCGCAAGAGCAGGCCGAATTGAACCACCGTGCAGCCAACCGTTTGCTTGAATTGCCGCTCCATCTGACGCTGCGATACGCCCAAAGCTTTGGCAATGTCAGGAATGCTCAGCGGCTCGACGATGTTTTGTTCAATCAGCGCAATGGCGTCGCGCACCATTGGTGCCAGCGTGTCAATGCTTCGTCCCATCATGCGGCGCTGCGGCACGGTCGATGGGCGTGCCGGTTGATGCAACAATTGATCCGCGATCTCGCCCGCAAGCCCTTCGCCGTGTGCGTCACCAATCAGGCGCAAAACCAGATCCACACCCGCCAGCCCGCCACCACAGGTCATGGTGGCTTCATCGACCGTGTAGATCTGCTCTACAAAGCCGATGTCTGGGAACTGCTCCTGAAATCCCGGCCCATAGGACCAATGCGTCGTCGCCCGGCGTCCGGATAAGATGCCGGATCGCGCAACCAGATAGGCACCAATCTCGACCGCGCAAATACGCGCGCCCTCGCGTGCCTGACGCCGAATCCAGGAGAACAATGTAGAGTTGCGATAGCTTTCGGCCCCCCAGCTGCCCATGACAAAGATTACCTCACCTCGGCGACTGCGGTTTGTCGGTGGATGCGCTGGCAGCGAAAAACCATTGCTCGCGATGACGGTGCTACCGTCAAACGAAACAACGTCCCACGAATAAATGGGTTGCGGCGACAGGTAGTTCGCAATCCTCATGGGTTCAATCATCGTCATCAGGGTCGACATGTTGAAGCGTGGAACGATCAGGAAGGTCACGTTCGACAGCGCAGTTGCCTTGAAGTCTGCGGGTGAGGATGGCGCCATGGTTTGGTCAGTATGGGAGGTGCTGTTTTTCGACATAGATGCAGAATATATGGCGAATAAATGAAAAGATATAGCAAAGCAGCGCAGAAGATAATGCGAAAGAGGGAGGCCGTGATGAACTTCGATGTGGTTGTGACTTGTGCGGTGACGGGGGCAGGTGACACGACGGGAAAAAGCCCGCATGTGCCCGTAACGCCGTCAGAAATCGCACGCGAAGCCATCGAGGCGGCCAAGGCTGGTGCATCAGTTGCACATATACATGTGCGTGATCCGGAAACGGGAAAAGGCTCTCGCGACCCTGCCTTGTTCCGCGAAGTGGTTGATCGCGTCCGCGATAGCGGCACCGATATTGTAATCAACCTGACGGCCGGGATGGGTGGCGATTGGACGCCCGACACCCAGAATTGGTCAATGCCGGGGCCGGGAACCGATATGATCGGGCCGGATGAAAGACTAACCCATGTTAAAGATTGTCTTCCCGAAATCTGCTCGCTGGATTGCGGCACGCTGAACTTCGGCAATGACCATACGATCTATATTTCTACGCCGCCGATCCTGCGCCGGATGGCCGCACTCACCAAGGAATGGGGCGTAAAGCCGGAACTTGAAGTCTTTGAACTTGGCCACATTCGCTTTGCCCGTCAAATGCTTGCCGAAGGACTCCTTGCTGATCCGCCGATGTTCCAGTTGTGCTTGGGTATCCCGTGGGGGGCCGATCAAACCGTGGAAACCATGAAGGCGATGAAGGAACATCTGCCGCCCGATGCAAGCTGGGCAAGTTTTGGGATCAGCCGCATGCAAATGCCCATGGCGGCCGCTGCTGTTGCCATGGGGGGCAACGTTCGGGTTGGCCTGGAAGACAACCTGTTCCTTGATCGCGGTATTCTGGCCACCAACGCACAGCTTGTAGAACGGGTGATAGGTATCATCGAACGGATGGGTGCGCGCGTTCTGTCTCCGCAAGAGGCGCGCAACAAGCTGAAACTCCGTGGCGCGGACGCTTGAGCATGGCAGATCACGCCCACAGCGGCAGCCTGCATCTAAAGTCGCTGACTAAGCGTTATGGCGCGTCTACGGCCGTTGACAACGTGGACCTTGAAATCCAGCGCGGGGAATTCTTGACCCTTCTTGGCCCCTCTGGTTCTGGCAAGACAACGCTTCTCATGATGATGGCCGGGTTTCAGGACATCACATCTGGCGATATCTTGCTTGATGGCGTTTCGATTGTGGGGACTCCTGCCGAAAAGCGTAATTTCGGCATGGTGTTTCAGGGCTATGCCCTCTTTCCCCACATGACGGTCCGCGACAACATCGCCTATCCGCTGTCGGTCCGCAAACGCCCAAAAGCCGAAATTTACGCCCGTGTGGCCGACATGCTGGATCTCGTCCGTTTGGGCGCGTTCGCTGACCGCCTGCCGAAACAGTTGTCGGGCGGCCAGCAACAGCGCGTAGCCCTGGCCCGCGCCTTGTGCTTTGCACCGCCAGTGCTGCTCTTGGATGAACCCCTGGGTGCGCTTGACAAGAAACTGCGCGTCGAGGTGCAGGCCCAACTGAAGGACATTCACCAAAGCGTCGGAACCACCTTTGTCTATGTGACCCATGATCAGGAAGAGGCGCTGTCGATGTCCGACCGCGTCGTGATCATGCAGAACGGTCGCATAGAGCAACTTGGCACCCCGGCTGAATTGTATCAGCGGCCACGCACGGCGTTCGCAGCGTCTTTCCTCGGCAAAAGCAACTTTTTGCATCGGGATGGCGTTGTTTACGCGCTGCGGCCTGAAAAGATCGACCTTGCCGTTGCGGGAAATGGCAAGGGCGCAAACAAGGTCACGGGCATGGTGCAGTCGGTTACCTATTTTGGCGCGGTGCTGAAATACCAGATTTTGGTGCCGGGAATGGACCTGATCGAGGTGGATGTTGATGCCTGGCGCGGTGGGGCGCCCTTGGCCGTAGACACTGCCGTCGATCTGACATGGGCAGACGCTGCAGCAGTGCGGCTTGAGTCGGAGTGAGTTGAACAAGCCAAAACCGGGATCAACCCGGTGACGTGAAACGGGGCCAGTCTGACCCCACCAACCGGAGGAAAATGGAATGCACGACAAACAGTTTATGCGTGAAACGCTGCTGCAGGGCGCTCAGGCCTTCCAGGCGGGTAAGATTGATCGGCGTAGCTTCCTGGCGCTGTGTGGCATGGCAGGCTTCGCAAGCGCCTCAGTGCTCGCCGGCCGCGCCGAAGCGGCAGCGGGCGAGATCGTGATGTGGAACTGGGGCGGGCAATCAGAAGAATGCCACACCAGTGCCATCGGCAACGCCTTTACTGCCGAAACCGGCATCCCGTTGAAATTTGACACTTCGGGCCCGCTTCAGGGCAAGATCAAGGAAATGGTCGACAGCGGAAATGTGACGGCCGACGTCTGCGACGCCGACCTTTTCGACGCGGTGGCACTGGGCAAGACCGGGCATTTGGAGCCCATCGACTATACGGTTGTCGACAAGACCAAAACCATCGAAGGCTATGCGCTGGAACATGGCATCTCGATCATCCTTTACGGCTATGCCTTCATGTATGATACGCAGGCCTATCCGGATGGCGCGCCGACATCATGGGCGGATTTCTTCGACACCGCCAAATTCCCCGGCACCCGGTCACTTTACAAATGGGCCAATGGCTCGCTTGAGGCGGCATTGATGGCGGATGGCGTTGAGAAGGATAAGCTCTATCCGCTGGACCTTGACCGGGCACTTGCCAAGATCAAGGCGATCAAGGCCGACGCGATCTATTGGGGCTCCGGCGCCGAAGCTCAGCAGATGATCGTGAATGGTGAAGTGTCGATGGGTATGATCTGGCAAAACCGTGGCCGTTCCATCGAGAACGATACAAATGGCCGCTACAAAATGGTCATGAACCAAGCTCTGGCAATGCCGGGCGCCTACATCGTTCCCAAAGGCAACCCCGGTGGCCCCGCGGTGATGAAGTTCATTGCGACCGCGCAATCGGTGCCCGCCCAGCTTGAACTGTTCGCCTGCCTTGGCATGACGCCAACCAACCCCGAAGCCATTGCCGCGATGGGCGAAGCGGACCAGCCGTATTCCATCACCTCGGCAGCGAACTTCCCGAATATTGCACTGAATGACCCGACATGGTGGGGCGAAAATACGGATGCAGCGGTGAACGCGTTTCTCGAAGCGATCAGCTGACATCTTTGCCCGGCAGTGCCGCTCCCGCACTGCCGGGCCTTTTCTCAATCAGGTAACCGCCGATGCAAGCCACTCCCCGCCATGCCATGAATGCCGGATGGATTCTGGTGCTGCCTTTCC
>CANJQT010000061.1 GCA_947476475.1 Paracoccaceae bacterium
GCCATCGGCAAGAATTGACCTTTCCTGTTTTGTTGCCGGAGAGGGCGAACCCGCTTAAACTGCGCGCTGTGGGGCAGGAGCGTTGAACATGTCTGAGCCGAAGGCTGAAAGGGAAATTATGGATGTCCTCTCGTCGATCCGCCGCCTTGTATCCGAGGATCGACGGGTTAAGCCTGCGCTGCTTGCTGAAAGAGTTGAGCCGGTTCTGACGCCACCGGCACCGGTCAATCAGGATGCCAGTCCGACGCTGTCGCTGAAAGAGGAGGTGGCAGGCAGCCGCTTGCCCACCGAAAGCCGTTTCGTGCTGACGGCGGCCCTGCGGGTCGACGCGGAAGCCGACGCATCAGAGGACGAAACAATGCCCGTCTGGGGCACGGAAGAGTCGGATCTGCCTTCAGTGCCACAGGCATCGCTTGAGGCCACTATCGCCGAGCTGGAAGCTGCGGTGGCCGAGATCGAGGCGGATTTTGAACCGGACGGCGGCGATGATGCCCCTGAAGACATGAGTGATGATCTGGCCCCAGCCTGGATTGCGCCACAGGCCCCTTCGCGTTCGACAGGGGAATACCACGGGATCATTGCGGGGTTTGACGGCCTTGCCCCGCCGGATGATCGCCTGGATCTGCCGATTGCTGGTGATATGGATCTGGCGCTGCCGCCTCTGTCTACAGACTGGCGCAGCGCAGTGCCGCATGCTGAAGTGTCGCTGCAGTCACCAGCCTACACAGCCGCATCCTTTCAGCATGTGCCTGTGGCCGCCCGGCTTGAAAAGCAGCGCGAGGCGGAAGCCGGGCCTGCGGCCGTGCCAGCCAAGGACGTAGCCCCATCGGAAGAAGGCGGCGGTGCCACCGCAATCGGGGATGAAGTGCGCGAAGCGCCGGTTCCCTTTGAACCGCATGTAAACACCGCCGACCGTCAGGACGAAGGTAGCGGGGATGAGGAAGCCAAGCCGGAAGCCCACATCAGCGCCAGCCGCCCCACGATCTTCCGCAATGCCCGCGACGAACTGGACGGCTCTGCGCAAGAGGAAGCGCCGCTGACCGCAGAGGATCTGAGTGCAGACGCTGATGATGCCGCGGACGATCTGTTTGATCCTCTGGCCGGGTCTGACATCGATATGGCGGTCTTGCGCGACATGGTGGCGGAAATCGTCCGCGACGAGCTGCGTGGCACTTTGGGCGAACGGATTACCCGCAATCTGCGCGCGCTGGTCCGGCGTGAAATTGCGCGGGCGCTCGAAGCCGAAGGACTGACAAAAGACTGACCACTCAGTAGCCTGCTTGCTCAACCCACGGGGATTGCGGGCATGAACACTCCGGCGCATCTGATCTTTGGCGCGACGGCCTTTGCACGAGCGGGCTAGCGCCACAGCGCGCTTGCAGCGCTTCTTGGTTCGTTGGTGCCGGATCTGTCGCTTTACGCAATGGCAGCAGTATCAATCTGGGTACTTGGGATTCCGGCATCCCGAGTGTTTGACGTGCTGTATTTTTCTGACGGATGGCAGGCGGTTTTTGCGGTCGATAACGGCTTGTCCTATGGGGCCTGCTGTTGGCCTATGCCCTGTGGCAAGCGCGCCCCACACTCGTGACCTTTGCCAAGGCAGGGCTTTTGCATCTGGCTTGCAATATTCCATTGCACAACGAAGATGCCCGGCGACAGTTCTGGCCGGTCAGTGACTGGGTATTCCGCAGCCCGTTCAGCTATTATGACTCGCACGGCTATGGGCACATCATCGGCCTGCTGGAAATTGCGCTGTGCCTGGTTTTTGCGGTCTTCCTATGGCGACGGTTTCCCGAGCGTCTGGCCAAAGCCCTGATCGTTGGCGCGCTGGTTCTGGAAATGGCGCCGAGCGTAATATCCCGGCTGATGTGCACTAAGACGAAAACGCACGCCCGAAGGCGTGCGCGTCTGGACAGCAGGGTGGGGGCTGCTTAAGCCGCCTCAGCTTCTTCCGCTGCATGGCGACGTTCGCTTTCTTCGCGCGACAGCGCGACAGAGGTGCGCACACCCTTATTCACAAATTCCATCAGGCCCTTGACCACACGTTCGTTCGGGTCGATCCCGGCGCAGGACAAAACCTCGCGGCCATCGCGCGACCGCGCCCAGCGCGCAATCTGATCGGGGCCGTTGCCGTACTTCTTGTCGTCGGCGATGGCATCATCCAGTGCCGCCAAGACGACTGCAGCAAACAGCTTGCGCGAACGCTGGCCCTGCTCATAGTTGAACGCTGTACCATCTACAAAATCGCGCATTTCCTGAGTTCCTTTTTATTGGTCTTGTCTTCGCCGGATCATCGTGAATATGGCAACTTCGCTGTGATTCGGTATTACCCGTTTCGAATGTCTGTCATGCGCTGTGTGCATGGCTTAGGCTTGTATCACATAAGGGAACCACTGTATCTAGTCGCCTTGCGTAAAGCGGGCCCGGAATATATAGGTGCGCCTTAATTCCGATCAACCCACCCATACGGTTTTGTCAAATGCCCAAGATCAACGGCAATGAAATCAAGCCGGGCTTCGTGCTCGAGCATGACGGCGGTCTGTGGGCCGCAGTGAAGGTCAACCATGTGAAGCCTGGAAAGGGCGGAGCTTTCGCACAGGTCGAACTGAAAAACCTGCGCGACGGGCGCAAGTTGAACGAGCGCTTCCGGTCCGAAGACAAGGTGGAAAACGTCCGCCTGGAAAACAAGGATCAGCAGTTCCTTTATGAAAGCGACGGTCGGTTGGTGTTCATGGATGCCGAAACCTTTGAGCAGATCGAACTGGATGCCGATCTGTTGGGCGACCGCCGTCCCTTCCTGCAGGATGGGATGACCGCCACCGTCGAATATTTCGGCGACGAGGCGCTTTCGGTGCGGTTGCCGCAGAAAGTGATCTGCAAGATTGTCGAGACGGAGCCGGTGGTAAAAGGCCAGACAGCGGCCAACAGCTTCAAGCCGGCGATCCTTGACAATGGCGTGCGCATCATGATTCCGCCGTTTATCGGGCCGGACGAAGATATCTGGGTTCATACCGAACTGATGGAATATTCCGAACGCGTTTGACGGCGCACAAACGGCCGCACAGCGAAACAACCACCCCGTGCCGCAAGGTCGCGGGGTTTTTCAATTGCGCAGAAGTTTGAAACCCGCCGATGCTGCCCAGCCAGCAAAGGCTGCAATGGCCAATGCCAAAAGCCCGTAAAGTGCGGGCTGCTGGTGGGCCAGCCGGAAAAGCCAGCGTTCCAGCCCAACCTTACGCACAAAGATGGTCTTTTCGTAAAGGTTCACCACCTTCTTGTCGCGCAGAAGGAAGATCCGGGTCTTGTAATTGCCTTCGACCAGATTGGCAGGCAAGTCGACATCAGTGCGAAACAGGGTCTGGTCGGTCAGGCGAACACCACCTTCGGACATCCGGTAAAACCCTTTGGCACTGCGCAGGCGGATCAGCGCATCGGTGAAATCCTGTGCCTTGTCCACTGTTTGTGGTGCCCCAACCGAACGGATCGCGCGCGGGATCGAGATCGAGTTGCGCAGGTCGTCGGTGTCGGACACCACTTGCGAGAAGGGGCCGGTGGTGGCGACGGCGTAAAAGCTGGGGGCCTGGTCAATGACGACCACATCGGTGTTGATCCAGATGCCAAATACCCGCGATTTGCGCCGTACCCGTTCCGGCTCGCTTGGACCCTCGACGGTGATGATCACGTCAAGCGCACCCTGTGGCACAGGAGCTTCGCGCTTGACCGCACCATATATGATCAAGTCAGACCCGTCGAAATTGGCGGTGATGTCGATCCTGTCCTGGCTTAGACCAGCAACAACGCTTTCCTGGGCCAGCGCATGACCGGCCAGCAGCAGAAGCAGGGTGGTGAGCAGCGCCTTCATGCCGCCCCCGCCGCGACAGAGAAAAGCTCATTCGGCTCCACCAGAAGGTCAAAGGCCAGCTTCACCGCGACAGACAGGACGAGGAGCGCCAACAGCACCCGTAGCTGTTCAGCCTTCAGCTTCAGGGCAAGCTGCGCACCTATCTGCGCACCGATCACGCCGCCCAAGATCAGCATCAGCGCCAGCATCATGTCAACCGACTGGTTGGTCAGGGCATGCATGAAGGTGGTGAAAGCGGTCACGAAAATGATCTGAAAAAGCGATGTGCCGATGACAACCTTGGTGGGCATGCCCAACAGATATATCATCGCAGGCACCATGATGAAGCCGCCGCCAACCCCCATGACCGCCGCCAGAACCCCGACGCCGAAGCCAACCAGCAGGGGCGGGATCACGCTGATATAGAGGCCAGAGGTGCGAAACTTCACCTTCAGCGGCAGCTTGTGGACCCACAGATGCTGGCTGCGCTTGACTGGGACGGCATTGCGGGCACGACGCAGGCTGCGCAGGCTTTCTTGCAGCATCATCGTGCCGACGATGCCAAGGAAGACCACGTATGACAGCTGCACCGTCAGGTCGATCTGGCCAAGGCGCGAAAGAACGTTGAACAGCCAAATCCCCGCCGCCGACCCGATCATGCCGCCGACCATCAGGACGGTGCCCATTCGGATATCGACGGTCTTGCGCTTCAGATGCACAAGAACGCCCGAGACCGACGAGGCAACGACCTGATTGGCGCCGGTGGCAACAGCCACCACCGGCGGGACGCCAATAAAGAACAACAAAGGCGTGATCAGAAAGCCGCCGCCAACCCCAAACATGCCGGACAATAGCCCGACGATGCCACCCAGCCCAAACAGCAGGAAAGCATTTACGGAAACCTCGGCAATTGGCAGATAAATCTGCATTAAGGGGCCGTCGCGTCAGGGGATGAAACGTGCAAAAGTGATGACGGCTCAGCCCCCTGCTGTCAAAGGGGCTGACGGGTTTTTTTCCGCTTTGCGGTCACGTTTTCGGACAAATATGCAACGAACGATGACAAGGGCGGGAAAACCGCCCTTGAAGGCCCTGTCAGCGTTCCTTGATGTAGGGCTCTCCTCCGGCGCGCGGCGGGATGGCGCGGCCCACAAAACCAGCCAGGATGATCACCGTCAGCAGGTAAGGTGCGCTTTGCATGGCCTGAACGGGCAATGCGACAGGACCGATCGACAAATCCGGAAACCGGATCGAGATCGCCTCGAGAAGGCCAAACAGCATTGTCGCCCCCAGCGCCTGCCAAGGCCGCCATTTGGCGAAGATCAGGGCCGCCAGCGCGATGAAGCCTTTGCCGGCCGTCATTTCCTTGCCAAATCCTGCGGATGGGGCCGAGGTCGCCAGATAGGCCCCGGCAATGCCGCAAAGAAGGCCCGTGATGATCACGGCG
The DNA here is from genome assembly GCA_947476475.1 of Paracoccaceae bacterium. Lineage (GTDB taxonomy): Bacteria > Pseudomonadota > Alphaproteobacteria > Rhodobacterales > Rhodobacteraceae > TMP-24. The sequence goes on from CANJQT010000061.1 coordinate 5,286, forward strand.
GTAAACCGCAGGCGCACCACCGAAATCCCCGCCGTATCCACCGCAGCGGGGTTTTCACCGACCGCGCGCAGCCGCAACCCGAAGCGCGACCGATAAAGCACCCACCAGCTGATCGGCACGGCCGCAAAAGCCGTATAGGCCAGGATCGTCTGACCGGAAATCACCTCTGCATAGAACGGCCCCAGAACCGGCACGCCAGCCAGACTGCCGGCGAAGGGCAGGGTGATTGGCTCGAAGCGCGCGGTGTCTTCCAGGGCCGGTGTGCGGCCGCCAAGACCAAACCAGCTTTGCCCGACCAGAACCGTCAGACCCGAGGCCAGGAAATTGACCGCCACCCCGGAGATCAGCTGATTGCCGTGGAAGGTGATCGAGGCTACGCCATGGATCAGCCCGAACAAGATCGAAATGCCGATCGAGGCTGCCAGCCCGACCCAGGCCGATCCGCTGACAAACGCGATGGCTCCGGCCATGAAGGCGCCTACCAGCATCTTGCCTTCCAGACCGATGTCGAAAATCCCTGACCGTTCGGAAAACAGGCCCGCCAGACAAGCCAGAAGCAAAGGCACCCCCAGCCGGATCATCGAGGCAAGAAGCTGCAGAAGTGTTTCGTAATCCATTACCGGTCCCCCTTGCGCAGCATCAGGAACAACCGCTCGACGGGCGTGCGCACCATGTTGTCCAGTGCCCCGGTGAAGAGGATGACCAAAGCCTGAATTACGGTAATCAGTTCGCGCGGGATCGTCGTCCAGAGCGCCAGTTCAGCACCGCCCTGATAGAGAAAGCCAAATAAAATAGAGGCAAGGAAGACCCCGAACGGATGCGATCGCCCCATCAGTGCCACAGCTATGCCGATGAACCCTGCGCCCTCGACCGAATTCAGGATCAGCTTTTCCGAATAACCCATGACGGTATTCAGGGCCATCATTCCAGACAATGCCCCGGAGATGATCATGGAGATCATGATGATCCGGAACGGGGAGATGCCCGCATACTTGGCAGCGGCTTCTGATTTGCCAAAAGCACGGATCATATAGCCCAGCCGGGTTTTCCAGATCAGTGCCCAGACGATGACACACGCCGCCAATGCCATGAAGAAGGTGATATTGGCCGGGGTATTCTTGTCGAAGATGCCGCTGAGGATTGGCATCTCATGGAAAGTCGGCAGCTTGGTGCCGTCCGGAAAATGCGCCGACGAGGGGTCCATTGACCCGATGGGGCGCAGGACGTTCGACAAGAGGTAGTTCAACAGCGAAGCGGCAATAAAGTTGAACATGATCGTGGTGATCACGATATGACTGCCGCGTTTGGCCTGAAGGAAAGCCGGAATGGCGGCCCAGACTGCGCCGAACAACGCTGCACCCAGGGTTGCGGCCAGCAATGCAACGGTCCAGTGCGGCCACGGCAGGGCCATGCAGACCAAGGCCACACCCAAGCCACCCATGGTCGCCTGACCTTCGCCACCAATGTTGAACTGGCTGGCGTGAAAAGCGACGGCCACGGCAAGACCCGTGAACATGAAGTTTGTCGCGAAATACAGCATGTATCCCCAGCCGTCTGCACGCAGAATGGTGCCTTCGACCATCGTGCGCAGCGCCATCCATGGGTCTTCACCGATCGCATAGATCACGATGCCCGAAATCACGAAGGCAATCAGCAGATTCAACAACGGAATCAGGGCAAGATCGGCCCATCTCGGGATTTTCTGCATCAGGCCATTCCTTTGCTGACACCGGCCATCATAAGGCCGAGTTCCCGCTCGTCTGTATCTTGCGGAAGGCGTTCACCCATGATCCGCCCATCGAACATCACAGCGATCCGGTCCGACAGGCTAAGAATCTCGTCCAATTCAACTGACACCAGAAGCACTGCTTTGCCCGCGTCGCGCAGTTCGACGATGCGTTTGTGAATGAATTCTATTGCGCCGATATCGACGCCGCGTGTCGGCTGGCCAACCAGCAACAGATCCGGGTTGCGTTCGATTTCGCGTGCCAGAATGATTTTTTGCTGATTGCCGCCCGAAAAGCTTTTGGCAGCAAGGGTCGGGATAGGGGGGCGCACGTCGAAGCGTTCCATCTTGCCCTGCGTGTCGGCCAGAAGCGCGTCATTGTCCATGAACAGCGCATTTTTCTGATAGGCCGGGTCATGGTGATAGCCAAAGGCCACGTTTTCCCAGGCGGTAAAGTCCATGATCATGCCAAGATGCTGGCGGTCTTCCGGCACATGAGCGATACCATCGGCCCGGCGCGACTGGCCGTCGGAATTCTTTCCGGTCAGGTCCAGATCGCGGCCATTCACCCGAACGTGGCCGGTGCCATTCTGGATGCCGCCCAGCACCTCCAGCAGTTCTGATTGGCCATTGCCGGCCACCCCCGCGATGCCAAGGATCTCGCCCGCGCGCACTGTCAGGCTGATGCCCTTCAGCCTCTCGACGCCGGCAGCGTCGCGCACGCGCAGGTTCTCTACCTCCAGCACCGTTTTGCCGGGTTTGGCGGGGGATTTGGCAACATTCAGCAGCACCTTCCGGCCCACCATCATTTCGGCCAGCGCCTCGGGGTTGGTGTCGGCGGTCTTGACGGTTGCGGTCATCTCTCCACGGCGCATGACGCTGACTGTGTCGGTGATCTCCATGATCTCGCGCAGCTTGTGGGTAATCAGGATGATGGTTTTCCCCTGATCTTTCAGACCATTGAGGATGCGAAACAGATGGTCCGCCTCGTCCGGGGTCAGGACGCCGGTCGGCTCGTCCAGAATCAGGATGTCAGCCTGCCGGTAAAGCGCCTTAAGGATTTCGACCCTTTGCTGGTGGCCGACGGACAGATCCTCGATCAGCGCATCGGGATCGACATCCAGTTCATAATCTCGTGCAAGTTGGGCCAAAGTTGCGCGCGCCTTGGCCAGCGACGGGCGCAAAAGCGCCCCGTCCTCGGCCCCGAGGATCACACTTTCGACCACCGAAAAATTCTGCACCAGCTTGAAGTGCTGGAACACCATTCCGATGCCGGCGCGGATCGCGGCCTGGCTGTCGGGGATGGCGGTGGGCACGCCACCGATCAGGATTTCGCCCTTGTCGGCTTTGTAGAAGCCGTAAAGGATCGACATCAGCGTGGATTTGCCCGCGCCGTTTTCGCCGATGATCCCGTGGATCGTGCCGCGCATGACGCGGATCGAAATATCCTTGTTGGCCTGAACCGGACCAAAGGCCTTCGAAATGCCGCGCAGTTCAATGGCTGGGGCGGCAGTGTTCTGCCGCCCCTGGGTGAAATCCCCTCCCATGCCCTGTGAACCTTAGCTCACGGGGCAGGTATTGTCGGTCGTGTAGTTGTGGACCTTGATCTCGCCCGACTTGATTTTTTCTGCGGCGGCGTCCACGGCGGCCTTCATTTCCTCGGTCACAAGGGCAGCATTGTTGTCGTCAAGCGCGTAGCCCACGCCATCGCTGGCCAGATCCATGACATTGACCTTGCCGGTTTCCAGATCGGTGCCGGCCTTGAACGCTTCGTAGACAGCGTTGTCGACACGCTTCAGCATAGATGTCAGGACTTGGCCCGGGTGCAAGTGGTTCTGATTCGAATCAACGCCGATCGACAGGATGCCCTCGTCAGCGGCAGCTTGAAGGACCCCGATCCCGGTGCCGCCCGCTGCGGCATAGATCACGTCTGCGCCCTGCGACTTCTGTGCCTTGGCAAGTTCTGCGCCTTTCACCGGGTCGTTCCAGGCTGCGGGCGTAGTACCGGTCATGTTCTGGATGATGGTCGCATCCGGGTTGGCCGCCTTCACGCCCTGTACGTAACCACAGGCGAATTTGCTGATCAGCGGAACATCCATTCCGCCGATAAAGCCTACTGTCCCCGTCTTGGACGCCATCGCCGCCATCATGCCAACAAGATAGCTGCCCTCATGCTCCGAAAACGCGACTTGCAGTACGTTGGGCTGGTCCAGCCAGTCGACGTCGATGATAGCGAATTTCGTGTCCGGGAAATCGGGAGCGACGGTGTTAAGAGCGTCGGCAAAGCCGAAACCGGTCATGACGACGGGGTTTGCACCGGCTTCCGCCAGACGGCGCAGCGCTTGTTCACGCTGGGCTTCCGACTGCATTTCCAGTTCCTTGAAGGTGCCGCCGGTTTCGGCAGCCCAACGCTGCGCGCCATTGAACGCGGCTTCGTTGAAGCTCTTGTCGAACTTGCCGCCAAGGTCGAAGATAATTGCCGGGTCGGCATAGGCCATACCCGAGGTCAACGCCAGGGTCGCCGCAGCGCCGAGGAATTTATGCATGAGGGTCATTTCAAGCTCCCTGAATGACGTTTCTGGTCCAATAGCGGACTTCCCCAGGTTGAGCGGGGCGATCTCTGTCGGATCAGTCTGATTAGGGCGGAAGGGGGAAGGGCGGTCAACTGGATTCTCGCTCTTGCGCCTATCGGCTTTGACCTTTTGGTCAAATGGAGAGCGGGGGGCCGGTTCAGACCAATGCGCGGCTGTAGATCAAAGCGTCAACCGCGCCGGATGACGTAGCGTAATAACCCTTGCGCCGTCCGGCCAGGGCGAATCCTTGACCTTCATAAAGCCGGATGGCCGCGTCATTGTCTGCCGCCACCTCCAGAAACGCACTGGTCGCCTGACGTGTCTGCGCTTCGGCCAGAAACCCCGCCAGAAGCTGCTTCCCAAGCCCTGTCCGCCGTGTATCGGGCAAGACAGCGATTGTCAGCAATTCAGCCTCTCCCGCGACGGCGCGGCCCAGGGCAAACCCAGAAGCATGGGGAACCAGAAAACAGTGCGGCCCCGCAAGCAGGCCCGCGAATTCGTCCGCCGACCAGGGGCGCGGCACCCGAAAGCAGGCGCGATGAATTTCGGCCAATTGTTCGCAGGTCATGGCAGGATCACCGGTGGGGCATCGCGCGACGGTGCAGCATCTGCAGGCCGCAGGTAAAGCGGAGCCGGGCGCGTCGTTGGCGCAGGGCGGCTGGCAACGACATGGGCCATAGCTTCGGCTATCGGCAGGGCTTGGGGCAGGGCGAGTGCGCCCAACGCCTGTGCGACGGGCTCTGCCATGTCGCCGGTCACACAAAGGCCGGGGCGGGCAAGGCTTTGCGGCAGCAGCGGCGCTTCGACGACCAGTGGGCCAGATGAATGCGCATCGAAGAGCTGCAGATAAAGCCGCCCCTGACGCGCATCCATCGCCACCAGACAGGGACGGGGAAGCCGAAAGGCGCGGGCCTCGAACATGGTGACCGCATGGGCGGGAATCGCGAGCGACAGTGCCAGCCCGCGCGCCGCCGCCACTGACAGACGCACACCGGTAAAATTGCCCGGCCCGGTACCGACGGCAAGCGCCGTCAGATCACGCCACGAATGTCCTGTATCTGCCAGCAGTTCCTCCAGCAGCGGGAACAGCCGTTCGGCCTGACCCTTGGCCATCTCCTCGCTGCGGCTGCCAAGGATGCGCCCCCCCGAAAGCAGAGCGGCCGCGCAGTGCGCGGCCGATGTGTCGAACGCCAGAATAACGGGTTCAGGCAGCAACCGGGCGAACCTCGGTCACTTCGGGGATATAGTGGCGCAGCAAATTCTCGATGCCCATCTTCAGCGTCAGCGTTGACGAGGGGCAACCGGCGCATGCGCCCTGCATATGCAGATAGACTACCCCGCGGTCAAAGCCGTGGAAGGTGATATCGCCGCCATCTTGCGCCACGGCCGGACGCACGCGCGTATCCAGCAATTCCTTGATTTGCTTTACGATATCTTCATCGGGGCCGGAATGCTCTGCATGGCCGCCCGCCGCCTTGGCCGACCCTTCCATCACGGCTGCCCCGGACTGGAAATGCTCCATGATCGCGCCCAGAATGGCGGGCTTGATATGGTTCCAGTCGACCGCGTCCGCCTTGGTCACGGTCACAAAGTCGGTGCCGAAGAAAACGCCTGTGACGCCCTGAGCGGCAAAGATACGTGTCGCAAGAGGGGACTTGGTCGCGGCTTCCGCGCTGGGAAAATCCGCAGTTCCCATTTCAAGCACGGTTTGGCCGGGCAGAAATTTCAATGTGGCTGGGTTCGGCGTGGATTCTGTCTGGATGAACATCCTGGGTCTCCGACTGTTCTGGTCGGATATGCGCTTCGCGCCCGGGGAAGTCAAGTTGGCCGCCGCACCGAATGCATCAGCACATCAATCAGAACAACTGACTTCGTAGGCCGTGCTGCCGGCCGTGTTGTTGATCAGCCAGCAATGTTGAACCCCATCGTCGCCAACACAGATTGCCCAGGATGTGCCGTTGCCCTGATCCATCCAGGCGCTGCAGCTTTGCGTCGCCTGTGCCGCAGCCGCTAGAAATTGGCATGCTGCAAAGCTGCAGATCAGTGGCAAGCATGAGGACGATGGTCGCATCGGACGCTCCTCTTGGGTGCTGGCGTGATGCTACACCTATGCCGTCGCAAAAGCACGAAGTTCGGTCGCCGTGCGCAACTGGATCAGGTGATGCTTTCCAGGCGCTCCTTGGAAATATCGCCCGGGACGATTGTCATCGGGATCGGCAGGCTGCCTGATGTGCGTGACATCTGGGTGACCAACGGGCCCGGCCCGCTTTTGTCGGTGCTCGCGCCCAGAACCAGAACCCCGATCTGGGGGTCATCGCGGATCAGTGCCAAAATCTCTGCCACCGGTTCGCCTTCACGGATCACCAGTTCGGGATTGACCCCCTGCCGGTCACGCATCCATTTGGCGAAAACCTCGAAATGGCCCTCGATACGCTCGCGCGCTTCCTGACGCATAAGATCGGCGACGCCCATGAAATGCTGGATTTCGTCAGCCGGAATGACCGAAAGAATCGTGACGCCGCCGCCGGTGTGGGCTGCACGCAATGCCGCAAACCGCATGGCGTTGAGACATTCCCGGCTGTCGTCCAGCACGACAAGAAACTTCCGCATTTTCATCCCCTGTGCCTAACCCGATCATGACGGCAAGCGGCAAGGAAGGCAACCGGGCGCAAGATCGTGGTCCAATCCTAAAGGTAGAAATCAGCCGATGACAAAGCAAAGACGTTATGCACCCAGATGCTGAAATCGGCGGCCCCATCGCCCGTGACATCTGCCCACAAGGCGATGCCGCTACCGTCCATGTAGTAGCTCAGTTCATTTTGCGCGCCGGTGCTGCCGACGCCAGCAAAGGTCAGACCCATTCCGGCAAAGCTGATCTTGTCCTGCCCGGCGGCAAAGTCGAGGATCGAATCCGAACCGCTGCCGATACCCGCATCTGCGGAACTGCCGTAAACGAAACAGTCAGCCCCGGCCCCGCCATAAAGGCGGTCGGCGCCGGCAAGACCGATCAGCGCATCATTGCCATCACCGCCATAGATCGTGTCGGCTCCGCCAATGCCAACCAGAACATCCTGCCCGTCGCCCCCTAGAAGAACGTCGTTCTGGCTTTCGCCAAAGATCAGATCGTCATTTGCCCCGCCATCAAGATAGTTCAGCCCAGGACCACCGTGCAGCGTGTCGTTACCTGCCCCTCCATAAAGGCTGTCATTGCCGAAATCTCCCCATAACGTGTCATTGCCATTGTCGCCCATGATGATGTCCGCGCCGTCATTTCCGGTGATGGCGTCATTTCCATCGCCGCCAAAGCAGGAATCATCGCCTAGAATACCGTTGATGTAATCATTTCCATCACCGCCCCAGATACTGTCATTCCCGTCGACGCCCAGAATGAAGTCATCCCCGCCGCCGCCATACAGGAGGTCATTCAAAGGACCGCCAAACAGCGCATCGGCACCCGCGCCACCGTCAAGCAGATTGCTGCCGTTCCAGCCATGCAGCGTATCCGATCCATTGCCGCCATAAACGGTATCGTCACCATCATCGCCCCACAGGACATCATCGCCGTCGTCACCATAAATGCGGTCGTTTCCGTCCATTCCGGTGATTGAATCGTTGCCCGCCCCGCCATAGGCAAGATCAGACCCTGCTCCGCCAATCACATAGTCATGGCCGTTGCCGCCATAAATCGTGTCATCAAGTGCGCCGCCGTAAATCAGGTCGCCGTCTTCACCGCCATCCAGCAGGTTTTGGCCGTTGCCCCCATGCAACGTGTCCCATCCGGCACCACCATAAAGCGTGTCATTGCCCAGATCGCCCCACAGAGTGTCATTGCCTGCGTCGCCGTAAAGCAAATCGTTGCCGTCGACGCCCGCAATCGCGTCAGCGTTGTTGCCGCCATAGACCGTGTCATCGCCGCTGCCCGCCCAGACATGATCTGCCCCGTCGCCGCCATCAATGTAATCATCGCCAAGAATTCCGTTCAGCGAATCCGATCCGGCACCACCCAGCAATGTATCGTTACCGTCTTGCCCATCCAGAAGGTCGTCGCCGCTGCCACCATCCAGCAGATCGTTGCCCGCCCCGGCGAACAGCCGATCATTGTCGATCCCGCCCAACAGCGTGTCATGGCCAAGCCCGCTGTTCAGCGTGTCATTCCCCGCAGCGCCATCCAGAAGGTCGTTGCCCGCGGCCCCGACCAGACGGTCATCGCCCGAAAGGCCAAGAAGGCAGGTGTTGTCGATCCCGGCCAAAAGCGTGTCCTGCCCCATTGTACCAGTCAGTGTTGTTGTTGTCTGCGTAGGGGAAAAGCGTGTCAGGGGAAGCATCTGCGATTGGGCAAAGGCGGTGACCGGAATAGGGTTACCATCAAAACTGTCGATCCGGATCGTGGTGGACTGATAAAGTATTTCTGCCCCGGTGGCGGTGCTGTTGATCGTCAACTGCCCAATGTTGCGCAACATCGGGAACGAGGTCAGGTCCAGCCGGTCGATACCAGCCTGATAATCCATGATTGTCAGAACAGAGGTGGCGGGCGACAGTACGAAGACATCCGCCCCAGCCTCTCCATAAAGCTGGGCCGCACTACCCTGGCCGCCGGCCACGATCAGATCATCGCCTTGTCCGCCATGGATTGCCGTCGTGGCGCCGCCCGCGATCAGCAGATCATTGGCGGCGGTTCCGGTTAGCACTCCGGCCGTCTGGTTCAGGGTAACCCCTATCGGACCCAGGTTGATGTCCAGTTGGGTGATGCCGCCCTCGGTGGCGCTGGCCGCAAAAAGTTCGGTGCGGTTGCCGACCTGTGCTGCAGCCAGGGCCGTCACATGATCAAGGCTCGTTGCGGCTGTGTCGGCAATTGTCAGAAGGGCGATCAAGCGACCATCAGGCAAAAGCGTCATCACATTGATGCCGCCGTCTGATCCGCCCACGAAGACGAAGCCCTGGCTGCCAATTTGCAGTGTGGCAAGGGCCGTGGCACCGGCAAACCGCGTGGCAAGGCTGTCAACCACATGGTCGGCATGGTAAAGTTCGCCCGTCGGAAGCATGCGAAATACGGAAAGGGATGAACTTTCCGAGGCGGCGACGATGACAAAGCTGGTCCCCTCGATCATCAGGCAATCCACCTCGGTCGGTTTCGAAAAACCGGTGCCAACCTGCGACGAGGTTTGCCCTGAAAGGGTCAGCGCCCCGTTCGTCCCGATCGTATAGCTTGAAATCATGTTGCCGGCGGCCGACACCGATACCAGATAGGTTCCGGTCAAGGTTTGCACCGTGACCAGATCATCCTGATTTGTACCGCCAAGCACCAGACCGGAACTGTTCAGCGCGGTGATGAGGCCGTTGTCGCCCAGACTGAAGCCCTGCGGCTGGGAAGAGCCTTCGACCGCCATATAAAGATAGGTGGTCCCGGCCATGCTTATCCCCGTCAGGGCGATCGGATCGACCGACAAGGGGCTGTTCAGTGCGCTGGCAAAGCCGCCCGATCCGGTCAAGGCATAGCTTGCCCAGCCCGAAGGCGTCATCCCCGCTGCAATCAGATTGGCCGCGCCGGACTGGGTGGGGAAGATCGCAAGACGGGCCGAGGAGTGGTGGGAGACGACAGTGCTGTAGCCCTGAAGGGCAATCAGGCTGGCCGCGCCTGCCGGTTGCGACAAGTCATAGGCCGCATAGCCCGCACCCGGACCGGGCAGGGTGGCCGAGTAAAGCCGCGCCTGACCATTGATCCAGGTAACTTCCAGGTCGGTGACGTTTGTGGAGAACGTCGGGTTTGCCGTGCCCAACTGACCGGTGACTGTATAGTTTACCACATCGACTCCCCAGACCGACTACGCGCTGGTTCGAAGAGTAGGTGCGAAGGCTTAAGGTTCTCTGAGCCTGACCGGGTCAGACGGCTTCGCGCAAAAGAGCCCGCACATCCAGCCGTCCGCTGGTCATGCGAACACTGCCGTCGGCGTCGCGGTCCCATTCTGCGCCGGGCCGGTCGCGGTAAAGCTCGACGCCATTGCCATCCGGATCACGCAGGTAGATTGCTTCACTGACGCCGTGATCGGAAGCGCCATCCAGCGGGATGCCTGCTTCGATTATCCGCTTCAGAACTGTCGCAAGTGCGGCACGGGACGGGTAAAGAAAGGCCGTGTGATAAAGGCCGGTATGGCCGGGCGGAGGTGGCGTGGCGCCGCGGCTTTCCCAGGTATTCAGTCCGATATGGTGGTGATAGCCGCCGGCCGACAGGAATGCAGCCGTATCGCCATGGCGGAGCTGAACCTCGAACCCCAAAACGCCAGAATAAAAGGCAATAGCGCGGTCAAGGTCGGCGACCTTCAGATGAACATGCCCGACGAAGGTTTCGGGAGGGGCGAGATAGGTCATGGGGTGCTCCTGACAGTTGGCTTGGGCCGAACATAGAGCCGCCCATGCCCCCTGCAAAGCCCACACGGCCGCAAGTGGTGGGTGCGCAGGCGCACAGAGCGATCCCGTCAGGTGCGGCGCGAGCGGATCATGCCGGTGATCTCCAGGGTTCGCGCCAGGATTGGCTGGGCAATCACGTCCGCGCGGTCGGCCCCGTCGCCGAGAATGCGGTCAATCTCGGCGGGATCCGCCATCAGCCGCTTCATCTCGTTGGCGATCGGCGACAGTTTTTCAACAGCCAGATCGGCCAGCGCCGGCTTGAACGTGCCGAATCCCTGACCCGCATACTGGTTGATCACCTCGGTGGGGCTCTGGTCTGACAGGGCGGCAAAGATATTGACCAAATTCTTGGCGTCCGGCCGGTCCTTCAGCCCTTCGAGCGTTTCCGGAAGCGGTTCGGAATCGGTCTTTGCCTTGCGGAATTTCTGGGCGATGGTGTCGGAGTCGTCTGTCAGGTTGATGCGGCTGGCGTCCGAAGGATCGGACTTCGACATCTTCTTGGTGCCGTCGCGCAGAGACATCACCCGCGTGGCCGCGCCTTCGATCACAGGTTGAGTGATCGGAAAGAAGTCGACGCCATAGTCGTGGTTGAACTTGGCTGCAATGTCGCGGCACAGTTCCACATGCTGTTTCTGATCCTCGCCCACCGGCACATGGGTAGCGTGATAAAGCAAAATGTCAGCCGCCATCAGCGACGGATAGGCAAACAGACCCAGCGACGCCTTTTCGGAATCCTTGCCTGCCTTGTCCTTCCATTGGGTCATGCGGTTCATCCAGCCCATCCGCGCCACGCAGTTGAAGATCCAGCCCAACTCGGCATGGGCGGAAACCTGGGACTGGTTGAACAGGATCGAACGTTTGGGGTCGATCCCGGCCGCGATGAAGCCCGCCGCAGCCTCGCGCGTCTGGTCGCGCAGGCGGGCAGGGTCCTGCCAGACGGTGATGGCATGAAGGTCTACCAGACAGTAGATCGTCTCGATCCCTTCATTCTGTTTTTCGACGAAACGTTTGAGCGCCCCCAAGTAATTGCCCAAGGTCAACCCGCCGGAAGGCTGGATGCCAGAGAAGATGCGGGGCGAAAACTGGTTCTTGGGCGTCGACATGAAAGGCTCCGGCTGGAAAAACGGCTCCGCCTCGCGTATCGCATGGGTGAGGGGCCCGTCAACAAGGGCCCGGTGTGGCAGGTGAGGGCAATCATGCAGGACGGTCATAATCATTCCCCGCTCAATCCGGTGCCGCCGGTTGTCTGGCTGGTGCTTTTGCCAATCGTGGCGATGGAGATCGTGCTGAATGCCGGAAGCCTTGGGCTGGCGGGCGGGCCCACCGCAATCGGTTGGCGCAATGATGCGGTGCAGCGCTTCGCGCTTTCGCCGCTGATGCTGGACCAGATGATCGAAGCAGGGCGCTGGAACTGGGGTTTCGTCATGCGGTTCGTCACCTATGGGTTCGTCCATGCCAGCCTGACCCATGCGCTTTTCGTCGCGGTATTCACGCTGGCGCTTGGCAAGATGGTGGCAGAGGTGTTTCGCCCCTGGGCCTTTCTGGTGATCTTCTTTGGTGCGGGTCTTTCGGGGGCGCTGGTCTATTCGGCAATTCCGGGGGTAGCCTCGGGGCTGATTGGCGGCTATCCGGCTGCCTATGGGCTGATCGGGGCCTTCACCTTTGTGATCTGGGCGCGGCTCGGCGCCGAAAATGGCAACCGGGCGCGGGCTTTTTCGCTGATCGGTTTCATGTTGGGCCTGCAATTGCTGTTTGGCATCCTGTTCGGCGGAACCCCAGACTGGATCGCCGACGCAGCGGGCTTTGCCGCCGGTTTCGGCCTGTCTTTCTTTGTGGTTCCGGGCGGACCATCGCACCTGTTGGCGCGGCTGCGTCAACGCTGAAGCATCTGCTGTCACCGCTTGGGCGCCCTTCAGGGATTGTCCGACAAGAAGCGATATTTCCGTAAAGTGATGGTCAGCCGCGCCGCAGACCCGCGCTGAAATCCGCAGGACGCATTGCCCCGACGATCAGCGCCGCCAAGCCATAGACGGCAAAGCCCGCAAGGCACAGTGCCGCCAGACCCAAATAACGGTGGCCGGTTGGCGTCAACATGTCGCCCATCCAGATTTGCGCGCCGTAAAGAAACAGGCCCATCAGGATCGACGCCAGCAGGATCCGCGGAAGGCGCGACAGCAACCGCGCGTCGGCGCGGGCGGCGTCACCCATGGCGCGACTGCCCCACCAAAGCTGAAGCACCATCGTCCAGCCCGAAATCGTCGTGCCAAGGGCGGCCGCGAGGAACCCGAAGTATGGCATCAGGCCTATCGCCAGGACAACGTTCACCACCATCGAATGAAGGGCAAAGTGGAAGGGGGTCTTGGTGTCTTCGCGCGCGAAATAAAGCGGTTGCAGCACTTTTTGCATGACAAAGGCCGGCAGCCCCGCGCCATATACGGCCAGAGTAAGCGCCGTGGGCCAGGTGTCGGCCGCCGTAAACTCGCCCCGTTCATAAAGAACCGAAATCAGCGGCACCGGAATGACCATCAGTGCCACTGCAGCGGGAACGGTCAGGAACAAGGCAAATTCGGTAGCGCGGCTCAGGGCGTACCGGCCGCCGGTCACATCCCCCGCTTTCAGCCGGCGCGAAATGTCGGGCAAAAGCACGATGCCGATTGCGATGCCCACAACCCCCAAGGGCAGTTGATAAAGCCGGTCGGCATAAGACAGCCAGGCAATCGCCCCTTCGAAATGGCTGCCGACCTGACGGCCGACCAGCAGGTTGATCTGCACCACCCCTCCGGCCAGGACCGATGGCCCGGCAATTGCAACCAATCGTTTGAGGTCAACCGTGAATCGCGGGCGGCGCAGCCGCAAAGGATAGCCCATGCGCCAGGCGGCGATCCAGACGATTGCCAGCTGCATCATGCCCGTCAATGGGGTGGACCAAGCCAGGGTCAGCCCCATGTCCCAGCCCCAATGATATGCCAGCGCCATGGCACCAAGAAAGATGACGTTCAAAATCACCGGCGCACCCGCCGCTGCTGCAAAGCGGCCACCTGCGTTCAGAAGACCCGACAGAAGAGCGGTCAGGGAGATAAAGAAAATATAGGGGAAACAGATGTTTCCATAAGTTATCGCAAGTTCAAGCCGTGCGTCGCCTGCAAAACCCGAGGCCATCGCCAACACCAGCCAGCGCATCCCGACCATGGCAATGACAGAAAATACCGCGACCACCAGTGCAAGGCCGGTGAACGCATCTTCTGCAAATTCCCGTGCATTCTCGCCCGCTTCGAGTTTCTTCGAGAAGATCGGCACGAAAGCCGCGTTGAAGGCACCTTCAGCGAAAAAGCGGCGAAACATGTTGGGCAGCGAAAACGCCACCAGAAAAGCTTCGGCAACCAGACCGGTGCCCAGATAATTGGCCATCTGCACATCGCGGGCAAAGCCCGCCACACGGCTTAGCAGCGTCCAGGCCCCTACGGTCAGGAAGCCCCGCATCAGTCTTATCGGTTTCATCAGTTCTGTGCCTCGGCCCGCTCTGCACCTTCCGTGATCGCGGCGCGCAGCTTTTTCTCAAGGCTTTCCTGCTTCAGTTTGGCGTGAAGTTTCAAGCCGAACATGTCTTTGACATAGAAACTGTCCACCACCTGCGCCCCATAGGTCGCAATCACGGCGCTGGCGATATAGATGTTGTTGGCCGCCAGCGTCCGCGTCAGGTCATAAAGCAGGGCGGGGCGGTCACGGGTATCCACCTCGATGATTGTGTAGATGTCCGATCCTTCATTGTCGAAGGTGATATGGGTCGGAAAACGGAACTGGCGCTGGCTTTTCTTGATCTTGTCACGGTCCTTCAGCGCCTCGCGCGCCACCACTTCGCCCTTCAGTATCTTTTCGATCGTCTGTTTCAGTCGGGGAATGCGGGCGGCTTCATACGGGTGGCCATCGGCATCCTGAACCCAGAAGATCGCGGTCGCATAGCCGTCTTTCGACGTATAAGTGCGCGCATCGACGACGTTGGCGCCTGACAACGCCAAGGCCCCGGCCAGACGCGAAAAGATGCCCGGATGGTCGGCCAGCGCAAAACAGGCGCGGGTCGCGTCATGGTCGCGGTCAGGCTCGATATCGACGCGGATTTCATCGGCGGGGATATCCTTCAGAAGCCCCGCGAAGATCCGGTGGGCCGAAGTTGACAGGCCTTGCCAGTAGGGATCGTAATGGCGCGCAGTCTCGCGCCGCAGGTCCTTCGCATCCCAGTCGGCCAGTGCCTCGCGCAGGGCGCGCTTGGCTTCGTCGGTGCGGTTTTCGCAGTTCAGGCTTTCCAGCCCGGCTTCCAATGCCTCGGTCGTGTCGGCATGAAGGCGGCGCAGCAGCATGGCCTTCCAGTTGTTCCATGTGTTAGGCCCGACGCCACGAATGTCACAGACCGTCAGCACGGTCAGCAGGTCCAGACGCTTCTTGGTCTTCACCACCTTGGCAAAGTCTCGTACGGTGCGCGGATCGGCGATATCGCGCTTTTGCGCCATGTCGGACATGAACAGGTGATAGCGCACCAACCATTCGACGGTTTCGCATTCCTCGGCCGTTAACCCCAACCTTGGGCAGACCCGCCGGGCGATTTGTGCGCCCAGAATTGCATGATCCTCGGGTCGGCCCTTGCCGATGTCATGAAGCAATAGCGCCACATAAAGCACCTTGCGGTTGACGCCTTCTTTCAGGATCGAGGACGAAAGCGGCAGTTCCTCGATCAGTTCTTCCCGTTCGATCTGGGCCAGGGTCGATATCGTCTGGATTGTATGTTCGTCGACCGTATAGTGATGGTAGACGTTGAACTGCATCATCGCCACGATTGGCTCGAACTCGGGCAAGAAGGCTGCAAGCACGCCAAGCTCGTTCATCCGTCGAAGTGCCCGTTCCGGATTGCCATGTTTCAGCATCAGATCAAGGAAGATCCGCACAGCCTCGCGGTCTTCGCGCATCTCGTCGTCGATCAGGTCCAGATTGGCGGTCACCAACCGCATCGCCTCGGGGTGGATCAGCACGCCCGATCGCAATGCCTCTTCGAAGAGCCGCAAGAGGTTCAGCTTGTCCTTGAGGAAAGTCGTCGGATCGGTGATCGCCAGACGCCCGCGATCCAGCCAGAAGCCACCCGGCACCTTGCGACGTCGGCGCAGCAGGCCCGCGAGCGTTGCCTCGCGTTTCAGATGGCGCGCTTCCATCGCGGTCAGGAAGACCCGCGTCAGTTCGCCCACACGCGTGGCATGGCGGAAATAGTCCTGCATGAAGTGTTCGACCGCCCGCCTACCACCGCTGTCCTGATAGCCCATCCGTGCGGCCACCTCGACCTGCATGTCGAACGAAAGTTTTTCGACGGCCCGCTTGGCGACATGATGCAAATGGCAGCGCACCGCCCAGAGAAAGTCTTCGGCGGCCGCGAAATTTTCGTATTCTTCGCGGCGAAAGACGCCTTCGGCCACAAGATCGGCGGCCTCATTCACCCCATGAATATATTTGCCGATCCAATAAAGTGTTTGCAGGTCGCGCAGCCCGCCCTTGCCTTCCTTGACGTTAGGTTCCAGCACATAGCGTTGCCCGCCCTGCCGCTTGTGGCGTTCGGCGCGCTCCGCCAGCTTTGCTTCGATGAATTCGGCGCCGGTGGTTCGGAACAGGTCGGACCGCAGCCGGTGGCGCAGTTCGAGTGCGAGTGTCTCGTCTCCTGTGATGAAGCGGTGTTCCAGAAGGGCGGTGCGGATCGTATAATCCTCGCGGCCGAGGCGAAGGCAGTCCTTCACGGTGCGGCTGGCATGGCCAACCTTCACCTTCAAATCCCATAGGATGTAAAGCATTGATTCTATAACGCTTTCTGCCCATGGCGTGATTTTCCATGGTATCAGGAACAGTAGATCGATATCGGAAAAGGGTGCAAGTTCCATCCGGCCATATCCGCCCACGGCCAAAACCGTCAGCCGCTCTGCCTGTGTCGGGTTTGGCAGTGGGTGCAGATCACCGGTCGCAAGCGCAAAGGCCACGCGGATCGTCGCGTCAGCAAGCCGCGCGCGCGCGCGGACAGCTTCGCGTGCGGCACGGGGCTGGGCGTCAAAGGCCGCATCAATTGCCGCCCCGGCTTCAAGCCTGGCCTTGGCCAACGCCTGCACCACAAGCTGCCGTTTTTCGCGCGGCTCGGTCAGCGTACGCAAGGCCGTAGATAGATTCGCCACGAATAGGTGGGCGTCATAAACGGGATGGTCCAGCCGCCGACCGGCGATCACCGGGACTGCCACCTCACACAGGTCAGAGCCCTGCGCCACCGAAGCTCCTCGGGGCTGGATCGATGATTGTGTAGATACCGTTCTGAATCTGGGCGATGGCCAGCCCCCGTTCGTTGGTGCCGTCCGCGCGCAATCGGAAAATGCCGTTGACCCCGGCAAAGCCTGCGCCCTGCGTAAGGGCGGCGGCCGAGAAAGGATCGGGCCGCCCCGACTTGACCAGCGCACCGATGGCGGCAATCCCGTCATAGGCCAACCCGGCGATCGGGTTGGGCAGCGCCCCATAGGCCGCGGTGAACCTGCTTTGGAACTGGTTGTTCAGGCTGGGATCGGGCAGGGCGAACCAGCCGCCCTGAATTCCCGGCAGGCTCATGGTGGCGGGCGGGATGTCCCAGCGGGTCAAGCCGACATATTGGATGGAACTGGGCGAAAGGCCCGCCTGAGGCAGCACCTGCGCCAGAAGCGGCAGCGCTCCGGCGCTGTCGGCGGTCAGGAACAGGCTGGTGGCACCGCTCGACCGCGCTGTCGAAACGATGGACGGTACCGCCGCTGTCACGCCCGGGCCGGAAAATTCATAGGGAACCGTGCCGACGATCCGCGCCCCAGCACGCGACGCAGCACTTACGATTGCGCGGTTGCCAAGGTCACCCTGCGGAGTCTGGTCGTGGGCAACAAGGATATTCCCCTTGCCCTGCCTGGCAGCATAGGCGGCCAGCCGCGCCGCACTGTTCTGGAAGGTCGGGCCCAGAACAAACACATTGCCACCAGCGATGTCGGTGTTGTTAGAGAAGGAC
>CANJQT010000062.1 GCA_947476475.1 Paracoccaceae bacterium
AGGTTCGCAGTGCCCCACAGAAGCCGGGTGCGATGGGTTTCCATCTTTGCGGCGAAGTAATCGACAATTTCTTCAAGATTGCGCAGGCTTTCCGCAAAGGTTGCCCCTTCGGGGCGCACGTCGGCGTCATGGAAGCAGAAGAATGGCACACCAAACGCAAAGTGGGTGTACCGACAAAAATCCAACCGCCGGCCGTAATCGCGCTGCAGCCCGAACTGCACCAAGCCCCTGCGCACTCGAACTTTGACCGCGCAGCACGCGGCACCATCGCGCGACTCTGTGGCGGCGTATCGACCCATGCTTTCATCGAAGCTTGGAGCGATTGGGCACAGCACATGGCGCGCTCTCCAGGGCGTCAACTGGAACTGGCTGAACATGCACGACAGAATGCATTGAGACTGATGGCGCAGGTCAACAGCCCCAGCACAGCCGCGCCCTTTGAACCGAGACCCTCGGACCATCGCTTTGACTTTCCCGCGTGGCAAAACGCGCCTTACCGGTTTTGGCAGCAGGCATTTCTGGCCGTGCAGGACTGGTGGGACCATGCGACCGAACCCATGCATGGCCTGCGCCGCGATGACGCCGAGCGCACCCGGTTTCTGGCCCGGCAGATCCTTGACGTCTTCGCGCCATCGAACTTTCCGATACTGAACCCCGAGATCATTGCCGAAACCGCCAGAACCGGCGGCCGCAACCTGACAGAAGGCGCGGTGCATTTCGCACATGATGTGACCAAAACGGTCTTGAAGGCGCATGACCCGGCTCCGGAAGGTTATCAGATCGGCAAGGATCTTGCCTGCACCCCCGGCGAGGTGGTGTTTCGCAACGAGTTGTTTGAGTTGATCCAGTATGCGCCGCAAACCGATCAGGTGCAGTCGCGCCCGATCCTGATCGTGCCTGCATGGATCATGAAATATTATATACTGGATTTATCGCCGCAGAATTCGATGGTTCGCTATCTTGTAAAGCAAGGCTTCACCGTCTTCATGATTTCATGGTGCAATCCGACCGCCGCACAGGCGGGACTGTCGCTTGAGGATTATCGTAAACGGGGAGTCATGGCGGCGCTGGATGCCGTATGCGCCACCCTGCCGGACACCCCGGTTCACACTGTCGGCTATTGCCTTGGCGGCACCATCCTGGCGATTGCGGCTGCAACCATGGCGCGCGACAGGGATGACCGGCTAGCCTCGGTAACCCTGATGGCCGCTCAGGTGGATTTTGCCGAGGCCGGGGAGCTATTGTTGTTTTTGGACGAAAGCCAGATAGCCTTTCTTGAAGATCTAATGTGGGAGCAGGGCTTTCTCGATCGTCCGCAGATGGCCCGCGCATTTGCGGTGATCCGGGCCGAAGACCTGATTCATACCCGCAATGTTCAACGCTATTTTCTGGGCCGCGACGACATTCAGACCAATATCGGTGTGTGGATGTCGGACACCACGCGCATGCCCGCACTGATGCATTCGCAATACCTACGTGGCCTGTTCCTAGAAAACCGCCTGACCGCAGGGCGGTTCGCCGTTGAGGGCCGGGTCATTGCCCTGAAGGACATATCCGTCCCTTTGTTTGTTATTGGCGCCGAGACCGATCACATTGCGCCATGGCGGTCGGTGTACAAGACGCAACTGTTCACCGATTGTGACCTAAGCTTCGTCCTGACAAAGGGCGGCCACAACACAGGCATCCTTAGTGAACCCGGCCACAAAGGCCGACACTACCGTATCTCGCACAGGGCCGCCGGGGCACTTTATGTGGGCCCCGATATGTGGCTTGCACAACAAGAGGCAAAGCAGGGATCGTGGTGGCCAGATTGGGTGCAGTGGCTGTCAAAACACACAGGCGGTTTGATAAAAGCGTCGCCAATTGGCGCGCCGGACAAGGGCATTGTCTCTATCGCCCCTGCCCCCGGCACCTATGTTTTCCAACCGTAAACGATTGTTCAACCACATCCACGATGCCAAATTGTCGGCAGCGACAGCATCAGTGCGTCGGCCGTCAGCGTGTTTTGTGCAAGGAAGTTCGAGCCTTCGTGCTGCCCGACGGCACGCAGATGAACCCGTCACTCACGCTTGGCCAGTTAAATACTGACAAATTTTTGGGCAACCCGACCGCTGGCCGGACGTTGCTGCAGATCCGACCACAAGTTGAGAGCCAACTTGTCACGAAGACTGGGCTAATTCGACCACTTCGGCGTTAATGGTCCTCAACCCGACAACGCCTGATCCAGATATGTTACCGCCATCGCGGGCGTTGCCAGCTTTGCATAGTCCGCCTCGGGGATAGGTAAGCCGAAGCGCTTGTGCAGCGCGCTGACGAGGTTGAGAAAATCCATTGAATCGAGTCCCAGGTCGTCTTGCAAATGATCACCGTCGCGCAGCGCAGATGGCTCAATGTCCGGGGCAACAGCCGTCAGATCAGCTACGAAGGCATTGCGAATTTCATCTCGGGTCATAATTTTTCCGGCTCCTGCAACAGGCGGTCAATCTCGGTCAGATACACTGCACCTCGCCGGCCATCACTGACGCGGTGATCGCCAGCAAGGCTTGCCGTCAAAGCAACGCCTGGTTCCACGACGTTATCATGCACCATTGGTTTCAGACGAGGCGCACCGAACCCAATAAGCGCGACCTGTGGCGGGTAGATAACGCCAAACAGCGCATCCACACCCTTCTCGCCCAAACTGGACACAGTGATGGTTCCTTGCGTCACTTCGCTGTTGCGCAAGCGACCAGCTCGGGTGCGCGCAACCAGATCTCGCATCGAGTTCATCAGACTATCAACGTCCTTGTCGCCTGCATCAAGGATGGCGGGCGCGATCAGACCGCCACCACGCAGGGCAATCGCCATTCCGCAATGCACCGATGATGAGGGCGCGAAAGGATCCCCCTCAAAACGGCCATTCAACTCCGGCACCCGGGCCAGCGCACGAACGGCGGCGCGGATCAGCAGTGCGGTCATCAACAGCCGCTTGTCAGGCGCGCGGGCGGTGTTTTCGGCCTCCAGCCATATCTGTGCCGTCTGGAGGTCTATCTCATGGCAAAGGTAGTAATGTGGGATTTCGCGCTTTGAGCGGGACATTGCAGTGGAGATGGCGCGGCGCATTGCCGTCATGTCGATACACGGCTTGGGCAGCACGGGCGCGTCAGGCAAGGCCGGCTTGGTCAGGGCCGCCTTCAGATGCCGCTCCACATCACCAATCAGAACCGCGCCGCCCGGGCCGGAACCAGCCACTTCGGCCAGTGCCAAGCCCGCTGCGGCAGCTCGGGCGCGGGCGCCCGGCGAGGCCAGGGTAACTAACTCCGGCGAAGTAGGTTCCCTTGGAATAGCGGGTAATGTTCCGACCGGTTGCTGGGCGCTGTCTGCAAACGAGGGCGCCACCTCCGGCTCAGGCACGGACTTTGGACCAGGCGGCATCACGGCAATCGTTTCACCCGCATCCATCAGCCGAGCCAGAGGTGCGCCGACCGGCAGTGTTTCACCAGGTTGTGCCAAGAGTTCAGCCACCACGCCCGAGTCGAAAATCTCTATCTCTATGGCGCCCTTCTGTGTCTCGACGACGGCCACCACATCGCCACGCGCCACCTTGTCACCCGGTGCAACCAGCCATTCGACCAGCTTGCCACTTTCCATATCTGCGCCAAGAGAGGGCATCCGGAAGATGCTCATTGCCCGATCCCCGGCAGTGCCTTTACGGCGGCGACAATGTCGGCCACCTGCGGTAGGGCCGCCTGTTCCAAATGTTTCGGATAAGGTACCGGCACCTCGGCGGAACAGACCCGCCCCACCGGAGCGTCCAAGTGCCAAAAACAGCTTTCCTGAATGCGCGCCGCAATTTCGCTGGCAATTGATCCGCTTCGCCAGCCTTCGTCCACGATCACGGCGCGCCGGGTGCGACGGACGGAACCCATGATCGTCTCATCATCCAGTGGACGTAGGCTGCGCAGGTCGATCACTTCAGCCTCAATCCCATCTTTCGCAAGGGCCTCTGCTGCCTCCATCGCCTTCCAGACCGAGTAAGAATAGCTGACAAGTGTCACATCACGACCCTTGCGGCGGATCGCTGCGTGGTCGATATCCACCGCGCCTGCATTTTCAGGCAACGTCCCAACCATATTGTAAAGCATAACATGCTCGAACAGGATTACCGGATCTGGGTCCTGCAACGCCGTCCACAGCATCCCGCGCGCATCTTCCAGCGTCGCGGGAGCAACGACGCGCAGGCCAGGGATATGGGCGAAATAGTTCTCCAGTGAATGCGAATGCTGCGCTGCCAACTGACGCCCCGCGCCGGTGGCCATGCGAATGACCAGTGGCACACCGAAATGACCGCCCGACATGTGACGAATCGTGGCTGCGGAGTTCAGGATCTGATCGAGGGCCAATAGCGAAAAATTGACCGTCATGATCTCTACGATCGGCCGCATTCCAGCCAGCGCGGCCCCAATTCCCGCCCCCGTAAATCCGATTTCGGCCAGCGGAGTATCGCGGATACGGTCCGCACCGAACTCGGACAGCAACCCCATGGATACAGCGTAGCAGCCGCCATAGGCGCCAATGTCCTCACCCATCATGAACACCTTCTGATCGCGCAAGAGCGCATCGATCAGCGCTTGCCTGCAACATTCGCGATAGGTGCTATCAATGAGTGGGCCGGGTGTAGCGGGTTCAGGCGGTGCTGGCCTGACTTCCGAGACCACATGCCGGGCAAGGTCCTCGACGGGCTCCAACGGCGCCTGCTCGCAAGCGGCCACGGCATTGCGCAATTGTGCCGCTATTTCGGCCTCGATTGCATCAACCTCTTCCTGGTGCATGAGTCCGTTGTCGAGAAGCCAAGTTTGAAAACGTGTTATCGGAGAGCGTTTGCGCCACTCGGCCACCTCGGCCTTGTCGCGGTACTTCTCGGCGTCGAACATGGAATGGGGCCGGGTACGGTAGGTGCGGCACTCCAGAAACTGTGGCCCCCCTCCCCCGCGAATAGCTTCAACAATCCGCCGTGTTGCTGCCTCGACCGCCACCACGTCATTGCCATCAACGCTTTCGGCAGGCATGCCATAGGTTGCGGCACGAGTTGCGAAATCGGTGTTTGCCTGGACCCGTGACACCGCCGAGCCCATGGCATACAAATTGTTCTCCAACAGGAACAGGATCGGCAGTTTCCAAAGCGCCGCAAGGTTCATCGACTCGTGGAATGCGCCCTCGGCCAGTGCGCCGTCGCCGAAAAAGCAGACGGTGATCCGGTCCTGACCTTGCAACTTGTCACCAAGGCCCAGGCCGACCGCCAAAGGTAGCCCGCCACCTACAATGGCATTGCCGCCGTAAAGGTTGGTCTCGGCGTCGAACATGTGCATTGATCCGCCGCGTCCACCGGCACATCCCGTGGCCTTGCCATACAACTCGGCCAGCGCCGATTCCATGCTCATGCCACGCGCGATCGCGTGGCCATGCTCGCGGTAGGTGGATACAACGCGGTCGCGTGTCTCGAGTGCCACGGCGACACCAACAGCAACTGCCTCTTCCCCGTCATAAAGATGAAGAAAACCTCGGATCTTTTCCTGAGTGTAAAGCTCATAACACTTTTCTTCGAACCGACGGATGCGGATCATCCCGCGCAGAAGTTCCCGTGCGTGGGCATGATCCAGCTTCACCTTGGCGGTCATCTGGACTCCCCTTCCAGCGTAGAGAGATCCCCTTCAGGCAACCCCAATTCGCGCGCGCGCAGCAACCGTCGCATGATCTTGCCCGACCGTGTTCGTGGGAGCGTTTCGCGAAAGACGATCTCTCGCGGCGCGACTGCTGCGCCAAGTCGCTTGCGGGCATGGCCGCGCAATTCTTTCTCCAGCGCGCCGCTTTGCGCGATTCCAGCCTTGAGTGTGACAAATGCCTTGACCACTTCACCTGCTGTTTCATCGGGGATACCGATCACCGCCGCCTCGGCAACCGCCGGGTGTTCAAGAAGAACGCTCTCCACCTCGAATGGTCCAATCAGGTGGCCGGATGATTTGATCAGGTCATCGGCGCGCCCGACAAACCAATAATAGCCGTCGCTGTCGCGCATCGCGAGATCGCCAGTCAGATACCAGCCACCCACAAAACACTTGGCATACCGTTCGGGCTGACCCAGATAGGCCCGCATCATCGAGGGCCAGCCAGGTCGCAAGGCTAATTCGCCGATCACGCCGTCTGGCTGTTCTACGACGGTCTCTTCGTTACGGTCGATGATCCCAGCCTCGATCCCTGGCAGGGGTTTGCCCATGGCACCGGGCTTGATATCCATGTCCGGCGTATTGGCGATCATGATGCCGCCGGTTTCGGTTTGCCACCAATTGTCGTGGAATGGCTTGCCAAAAACATGGTTTCCCCAAAGCACGCATTCAGCGTTGAGTGGCTCGCCGACGCTGGCAAGAAACCTGAGTGCAGAAAAGTCGAACCCTTCGGCAGCCATGTCGCCCGCGCGCAGCATCATGCGGATTGCAGTCGGCGCTGTATACCAAACCTGCACGCGTTCGCGTTCGAGTATGGAATACCAGCGATCGACGTCGAATTCGGCCTCGTCCACAACCACGGTAGCACCGTTACACAAGGGCGAGATGATCCCATAACTCATCCCAGTTACCCAACCCGGATCGGCCGTGCACCAATAAATGTCACCCGGTCGCAGATCGAGTGCAAGCCGCCCGGTTTCGGCATGTGCCACCACCGCCTGATGAACATGGACCACGCCCTTTGGAAGACCGGTCGTGCCAGACGTGAAATGCAAGAGCGCCATATCTTCTGCGGACGTGGCCTGGGTTTCAAAAACGTCAGGCGCCGCCGCCATCGCCGGACCTAAAGCAACGCAGCCCTCCGGGGCTTCTTCACCGATGATCAGCACAAGCCTTAGCGAAGGCATCTCTGAGCGCCAAGCGGCGACTTTGTGATGAAACTGCGCCTCTGTTGTAACGAGCACATTGGCTTGCCCGATCTGCATTCGGGCGCGCACCGGCTCGGGTCCGAAGGCCGCGAACAACGGACTGACGACGACCCCTGCTTTCAGTGCACCAATCGTGGCCGCATAAAGAGCCGGCACTCGGCCCGACAGAAGAAAAAGCCTATCACCTTTTCCAATTCCATGCGCCTTCAAGACATTGGCAAAGCGCGCGGCATTGCCTGCTAGTTCGGCGTAGGACATTTCATGACGCTGGCCTTCGCGCCCCAGGAAGATCAGTGCCGTCTGTGCGCCGTTCCCCGCCATCACCTGCCGATCAACTGCCTCGTGTGCCATGTTCAGGCCGCCGTCAGGCAGCCCAGCCATACGCGATCGCGCGGCCTGCCAGCCAGTTTCAAGCTTTGCCGGATTGCCAATCATGTCGCGCTTGAGAATGATGCCGGTACTCATGGCCCCTCAAATGCTCGTCGTTGTTTGCCCAGAGCCACTGGCCAATGCGACAGCCAACAACACCAAATTTAGCCTACGACGAATTGCCACATTGGCATTGATGCAAGTCAACTTGGCACCCACCCATCCGCTAACCTGGCTTTAGCAACAATCACCCCAGGCAGGTCATTGCGCAGGATGTGCTTTCTGCAGTGTCACCTGCCAAAATACCTGCACTTTGCAGACTGGCGTGGAAAAGGTGCAGAGCGTAGATTGCGTTTCACACATGCCAGCCACGGCTTCTTTGCGGAACCGTTTAGCTTAATGCGGCCCGCAACACGCGAACTCACCCGTAACTTTGGCCAATGGCAAAAACGGCCCCATCGTCGCCAATCTGGCCCCATTCCCCTACTTGTTAAAAAAATCTGAAGCGCTGCAGGTCAACATAATCTCCATTGGAGCCCTGACCTTGTTCCGTGGCTTCGCTTGTGGCCGAAACAACCGGTAAGCAAAGGTCCTGATCTGTCCCTGCAAGGGCGATCGGCCTCGCAGTCGACGTCGAGACCTCGTGCATTCGTTCAGTCTGCGAAGGCCAGCGGCAGTCGCTATCGCTTCAAGACTGCGCGCAGACTGGTTGTGAACGGTGGAGAGACGATCCCAAATTCAGTAATGATTCCAGTGATAAGCCGGGCAGGCGTGACATCGAACGCTGGGTTTACAGCAGGTGCGCCAATAGGGGCGATTGCTACACCATTGATTTCTGTAATTTCACGCGAATCCCGCTCTTCAATATGGATGGCATCACCGTCAGTTGTATCCAGATCGATTGTCGAACTTGGCGCCGCTACATAGAAGGGTACGCCGTTGTCCTTGGCCGCAAGCGCAAGGTTGTATGTGCCAATCTTGTTGGCGGTGTCACCATTGGCGGCCACGCGGTCGCAGCCCACCACAACAAGATCAACCTTTCGGGTACGCATGATATGGGCCGATGCCCCGTCAACGACGATGGCATGGGGCACGCCGTACTGCATCAACTCGAACGAAGATAGCTTGGCGCCTTGCAAGCGCGGTCTGGTTTCGTCGAGGTAGGCAAACACTTTGCGACCGCCTTCGTGGGCAGTCCGTATGATACCAAGGGCAGTCCCCAGGTCCACCGTTGCCAGAGAGCCGGTGTTGCAATGATGGAAGAACACCGCTTCACCTTCTGGCACAACTTGCATTGCATGGCGGGAAATCGCGCGGTTGACCGCGATATCATCAGCTTCGATTGAAAGGGCTGTATGCACAGTGGCATCGACAAGAGCAGCAGAGGTTACCGCCCCTGACCAAGCCACCTTCATCCTATCAAGCGCCCAGAAAAGATTGACCGCTGTCGGACGCGAGGCACGAAGGGTAGAATCCGCCGCAGCCATCGCATTCTGAAGCAGATGGAACGCAAGGCTCTCATCTTTTCGCGCCGTCATCACCATGCCAAAAGCTGCGGCGACACCGATTGCCGGTGCACCGCGCACCGTCATGTCGGCAATGGCTGAAGCGACCTCGTCCGCTGTCCTGAGGTCAACGAAACAGGTTGTCTGGGGCAAGAGCTTTTGATCAACCAATCGCAGGATGCTGGTGTCGTTATTCCACTCGATGGCGCGAAAACTCATTGGTTGTTCCTTTGGAACTTAAGGCGGGCTGCGATGCTTTGCACCACCGCGATATCCTCTGAAATATCGGCACAAAGTTTCTTGGCCCGCACGATCTGGCGGCCGGCCGCGAAAACATGGGCGACATCGTCGCGGCCCGCCGCATAGACAAGCGTCGAATAAGGTTCATAGTTTGGTATCAGGTGCGGGCCAGAAAGGTCGACAACGATGATGTCAGCGCGTTTTCCAATGGTCAGTGTCCCAGTATCGGCTGCCATGCCAAGCGCTTCCGCACCTTCGCGGGTGGCCATGGCAAGCAGGTCGCGCGCCGGCAGGATCTCGGGTGTGCCGGTGGCCAGGATCTGCATGAATCCCGCCTGACGCATGGCCTTCCACATGTCCAGATCATTGCCGCTTGAAGCGCCGTCGGTGCCCAAAGCAACTGTCACGCCTTTTGCCCGCAGGGCTGCGACCGGGGCAGTGCCCGATGCGAGCTTGGCATTTGACAGGGGGCAATGTGATATTGAAGAACCCATCTTGGCCAGAACTTCAATCTCGGCCTCGTCAAGGTGTACGCCATGCGCAATAAGGTTCGGGCGACCAAGAAGTCCGGTTTGACAGAAAACGCCAATCGGGCGAGCTTGATCATATTGTCCCGCAACCATCTGCATTTCCCATGGCGCTTCTGCCCCGTGAATGTGGATGCCCAGACCAAGGCTTTCGGCCAGATCGGCGATGGACCGCAGTTTGGCCGCGTCCAGCGTATAGGCCGCATGGGGCATCAACCGCAGATCAAGGCCGGACCAGCCGTGGTGCTGCGCGATAAACTCGGGCACGCGAGCAAGCCTTTGGTCCCATGTCGTGCGGTCTACGCCCTCATGTCCCACGAAGACTGGCCCTGAGGTCAGGTTTAGGCCAACCTTCCTTGCCGCTGAGATGGTGGCGGCCGGGTGCCAATACATATCTACAAAATGTGTCACCCCCCCCATCGCCATTTCGGCAGCCCCAAGGGCTGCCGCAGCGGCGACTGTGGAAGGACGTACGTGATCGGCCTCGGCTGCCCAGACCGTGTTCAGAAAGCCCTGCAACGGCCGGTCATCAGCCAAGCCGCGAAACATCGTCATCGCCGCATGGCAATGTGTGTTGATGAGCCCCGGCATGATGATGCACCCACTGGCGTCAAGCGTCACCTTTGCTGTCAGCGCCTGGGCCGCCTCGGCAGTACCCAGCCAGCTGATCCGTTCGCCTGTGATACCGACGGCGCCAACAGAGACTTCTGCAAACCCGTCATCCATGGTCAGGATGTGGCCACCGGCGATCAGCGTATCGACATGCACCAAACTCATTCCCCTCTGGTCGTGGGTAGTGCGGGGATCAACACGCGCATCAACGCCAAGAGTCTTGGCTGGATGATCTTGACCGACTCCCAGACCTCGGCCTCGGATGTTACGTGATCGCTGGCCAGATCAGGCACTGCGATATTCGTTACTGCCGACAGGGCCAACACGCGTTGCCCCATGTGTCGGGCAGCAATGACTTCGGGAACTGTCGACATGCCGACAAGATGGCATCCCATGGCTCCAAACATCCGGATCAAGGCCGGCGGCTCAAAGCTGGGGCCGACGTTATGGGCATAAGTGGACCGACGCAGACTGGGAAAAAGGCTTTGGGCCAGAGCGAGCAACGCAGGATCATAGACCTTGTTCATCGAAACAAAGCGTGGCCCAAGTCCGTCTTCATTGGTGCCACGCAATGGATCAAGCCCAGCGGCCATGGCAAGCGACAGATGGTCCTCGATCAGAACCAGATCTCCAACCACTAGATCCTTGCCGATGCCGCCCGCAGCATTCGTGAAAACAGCCGTTTTGGCCCCCATGCGCGCCATGACTCTTTGTGGGAAAACCACCTCTTCAGGGCTATAGCCTTCATACAGATGGACTCGCCCCTGCATTGCCACCACCCGTCGACCGAAAAGGTTACCCAACAGCAATCGACCGGCATGGCCAGGCGCGGTGGAAACCGGGAAATGCGGGATCTCGGCATAGGGGATAGCCACACCATCGATGTGATCAGCCAGCGCGCCGAGGCCTGAACCTAGAACCAGTGAAATTTCGGGTACAAGATCAGACTTGGCACGAACATGCCGGATGGCCGAGTCAAGTTTTTCACACAGGTTCATGAACTTCCCCAGTTCGTAACATAACTTTTGTCATATATATTAACAAATGTTCAGTGAATGACAATATGTTTGATACATTCGCGAGTGGCCAGTACAAACACTGCAACAAGACAGGAAAAGAATATGCGCCCCCCGGCAGATCAGATCATTCATAAGGCGGCTTGGCTGTATTATGCGCAAGGCATGCGTCAGGAGGACATCTCCGATGCGTTGGGCATTTCGCGCGGCACGGTCGTGACCTATCTAAAAAAGGCGCGCGACATCGGGGCGGTTAGCATCCGGGTGCCGACCGGGGTTTTCCGGGAAGACGTACTTGGGCGTCGGATCGAAGATCACTTCGGGCTGCGCTCTGTCTGGATCATCCCAGACGGAAGTGATGGCGCGCGTATGGATTTCAACATAGCCGCGGCCATGGTGTTTCTTGATTTGGTCAAACCTCACAGCAAGGTGGGACTGGCTTGGGGACAGACAATCTACGATCTGGTGGACGCCATGCCAATCAATGAGGTCGAAGGCGTCTCGATCATCCAGATGTGCGGTAACATCGGCACTTCATTTCAGTATCGCCCCGACTACTGCACGCTGGAATTGGCCCGTCGACTCTGGGCGTTCGGCGAAAACCTTTATGCGCCGCTTGTGCTTAGCACGCCTGAAATGGCGCAGGCCCTGCGCCGCGAAGACACTGTGCGGCTTCAGTTGGAACGGCTGAAGAATTGCGATATGGCGATCTTCTCGGTCGGGTCCTGCACGCAAAGCAGCCACGTCGTAAAATGCGGAGCAATGAGTGAACATGAACTGCTGGACCTCACGGCGCGCGGCGCGGTCGGGCAGATAGCGGCGCGGATGATTGACCGAAGCGGCCAAGAGTTGGACTGCGATTACAACAAGCGGCTGATCGCGATGGATCTTCAGGATCTGCGGGCCATTCCGACCAGGCTTTGCGTTGTAAACGAGGTCCACAAACTTGACGCCCTGCAAGGCGCGATGGCAGGGGGATACGTCTCGCATCTGGTGCTGACCAGTGGCGTGGCCGCTGGTCTGGCAAGGCTCTTACCGATGGACACTCAGGAAATCTGATCACCCGGCGTGGCGCGGTTGACCACACGCAAAATCGCGGCCGCGTCGATGCCGAAATGCCGGTGCAAATCGGCAACTGTGCCGGTCTGGCCAAAATGCTCGGCGCCAAGCGAGGTGACCCGGTGGCCCGCCACCGACCCCAACCAAGCCAACGTCAATGGATGGCCATCCGTGACAGTCACGAGATGACAATGCCGGGGAAGCCCCGCCAATAGCCTTTCCACCCTCGACTGCCCGCGCCCTTCGCCGGCAGTCCAGCCTGCATTCAGCCGGTCGGCAGAGGTGACAGCCAACACGCCTATGTCACGGCGTGCCTGACCGATGCGACCAGCGGCCTCTACGACCTGCGGCGCAACACAGCCCTGATATGCGATGACAACCTCGCAATTCGGCCCCGGCTCGCGCAGCCAATATCCGCCCTCGACAACAGCAGCCTTGAAGCCCTCATCCTGACGCCATCCGATCTGCTGGACAGGTCGTGTCGAGAGACGC
Organism: Paracoccaceae bacterium; assembly: GCA_947476475.1. GTDB lineage: Bacteria > Pseudomonadota > Alphaproteobacteria > Rhodobacterales > Rhodobacteraceae > TMP-24. Next base: position 12,731 of record CANJQT010000062.1, read on the forward strand.
AGATAGACCGACCCGCCTGCCGCATCGCGGTGCCATTCGCCAAGCTTGGGCGCATCCCCATCGCGCTGCATGTAATCAAAACCCCAGGCCACAATGGCCGCAAGTTCGTCGGCATAGGCAGGTTCGAAACTGGCCAGACCATCCTGGCTGATGCCGATCAGTGGCGTGGCGATGGATTGGTGCGCCCCTCCCTCCGGGGCCAGCGTAACCCCCGAAGGCGTTCCCACAATCATGAAGCGCGCGTCCTGATAGCAGGCATAGTTCAGGGCATCGAGCCCGCGCATAACGAAGGGATCGTACACCGTGCCAACCGGCAAGAGCCTTTCGCCAAACAGGTTGTGTGACAGCCCTGCCGCTGCAAGCAACAGAAACAGGTTCATCTCGGCTATGCCCAGTTCGATGTGCTGGCCTTCGGGGGTGAAGGCCCATTTCTGCGTTGATGGGATACGCACATCGCGGAAGGTGTCTGCCCGTGACGATCGGGCAAAAAGGCCCCGGCGGTTTGCCCAGGCCGAAAGTCCGGTCGAGACCGTCACGTCGGGCGACGTCGTCACGATCCTGTCAGCGGTGGCACTGTCGGATTTCGCGATCTGGTCCATTAGCTTGCCAAACGCGGCTTGCGTCGAGATCAGCTTGTCCACCGGCTCAAACGCCCCGAGGTCGCTTACCTTGGCTGCAGCAAAGCGACGGGGGCCTTGCGCAAAAAAGGGAACCGACGGCAAGGCCGCCCGCACCACCACCTTGTCGCGAACGGCCGCGAATTTGTCCCACTCCTGACCGCTGACCACCCCCATCGTGGTCTGGAAAGCCGCAAACTGGTTCGGGTTCATCAGACCGGCGTGGTTGTCCTTGTGGCCAGCCAAGGGCGTGCCCCAGCCCTTGATCGTATATGCCAGAAACACCGTTGGGCGGTTATGGTCCACGCCTGCAAAGGTATCGCGCAGGGTTTCAATGCAATGGCCGCCCAGATTGTTCATCAGCTCGGCCAATTCGGCGTCGCTGCGCCGCGCCAAAAGGGAATTGAAATCACCCTGGTCGCCCAGATCCTCCGTCAGTCGCGCCCGCCATGCAGCACCGCCCTGAAATGCCAACGCCGAATAAAGCTGGTTGGGGCAAGCCTCGATCCAGTCGCGCAATGCGGCGCCACCTTGCTCCTCGAACGCCGCGCGCTGTAGAGCGCCATGCCGGATCACGCGCACATCCCAGTCAAACGCCTTGAATATTGCCTCGATCCGCCGCCACAGCCCTTCGTGCACTACCCCGTCCAGCGATTGGCGGTTGTAGTCGATCACCCACCAGGTGTTGCGCAGATCGTGCTTCCAGCCTTCCTGAAGGCATTCATAGATATTGCCCTCGTCCAGTTCGGCATCGCCCACCAGCGCGACCATTCGGCCTGCGGGCCGAGACATGCCCAAGCCCTTGGCGCGTAGGTAGTCCTGCACGATCGAAGCAAAGCTGGTGATCGCCACACCCAGACCCACGGAGCCGGTCGAGAAATCGACATCGTCGATGTCTTTCGTCCGGGAGGGGTAGGATTGCGCGCCGCCAAAGCCCCGGAAATTCTCAAGCTTTTCCCGGGTCTGGTTGCCCATCAGGTACTGGATGGCGTGGAATACCGGCGAGGCATGCGGCTTTACCGCCACCCGGTCCTCTGGCCGCAGGATATCGAAATAGAGCGTGGTCAACAGCGAAACCATCGAAGCCGAACTGGCCTGATGCCCGCCCACCTTTACAACCTCTTCGCCCTTCGGGCGCAGGTTGTTGGCATTGTGGATCATCCAGCAGGCGGTCCACAGCACCTGGCGCTCGATATCCTTAAGGACTTCAGTCTGCATTTTTTCAACCCGCCTTAGGTTTCATTCTGATCGAGTGCGGCACGCATTGCGCCGATGGCGTCGCCGATGCGGTCACCGAAACGAAGCAGGCTGCCGCCAAGCAGGTAAACGCAGTCCGGTCCGTAAAGACGCAGCATGTCTGGAAGGCGCTCGATACTCATGCCGCCACCAGGGCTGGGCAGGATCGGCAGGCCGGGACCATCCGGCGTGCTGCAGGCACTGACGATGTCCTGACACTCGGCCAGGCTGAAACCGAACCGTCCACCGTTATTGGGGAATACTGAAATGTCCGCCCCCGCCAGCCGCATCAGCGTGCCCAGCATCATGCCGTGGCTGTAGCCGGTATCGGGCGACAGCACATAGGGACCAAGATGCGCCGGATGCGCCATGATCGGCAGGCCGAAACCGGGATCACGGGCAAGGCGGTTGATCGCATCGAAGCCCTGAATGCCCGGGATCATCAGGATGCCGTCTGCACCTGCTGCCTTGGCGAAATAGGCGTCTTCGCGGATCTGGTCGGCATGGCCGCCGATGTTGGGAAAATAGAGGGCGCGGGTGCTATCCCCTGCCATGCGGCGTTCGGCATTTGCGCGCGCAACGGCCTCGGCAAGCATCGGGATACGGTCACGGAAGGGGGCGGCGGGCTGGTTGGCAAGGCCGTGATCTTCCTTGACGATGTCGGCCCCCGCCCGCGCCGTGGCATAGGCGAGCGCGGCAAGGTCGGCGCTGGAAGAGCCTTGCGGTTTGATGACCGGGCAGACAAATCCGCCGATCTTGCGCCCGGTCAGGTGCCGCAAGCCTTGGGCGCCAAATCGCGGGCCCCGGAAGCGGGCCGACATGACCGGCCCCAGATCAAGGGCAGTGACCTTCAGCCCTTTCTGGATCGAGGAATTGCCAAAGATCACGTTAAGAAGCTGCGGCAGTTCCTCGCCCACCGCGTCGGGGGCATAGCTGATCCGTGCCGCCCAAGTGCCACCCTCTTCGCGGGCCACCGCTTCCACGCGGCCCAGAACCACATCCTCGACATAGCCCGCAGGCACCACATGACGGGGGATCTCAACGGTCTGCTCTAACGCCACATCCTCGGCGCGGGCTAGCGCCTCGGGCTTGGTTGTGGCAAAAACGCGGTAGGTGACGATAAAACGGCCGCCCATCACAAAGCCTCGGCCTTGACCAGAGAATGCACCGCGTCAACTCTGACGGCGTCCAGATCGGTTTCGGTCAGGCCGAAATCCTGCCCCAGCAGTTGTTCGACGCCGCGCACCAATGCCAGTGCGTCAAGCCCGTAATAGCGCGCGAGGTAGGCACGCGAACCGCCGTGGGCGTAGGTATCCTTTAGCCCCAACCGCAATAGCCGCTTGCCGACCCCGGCATCGGCCATGGTTTCGGCGACCAGAGAACCGATACCGCCTTCGGTGACGTGGTTTTCCAGGGTGATCACGCCATGCCTGACCGACCCGATATGGTCCAGCAGCGCCTGCGTATCAAAGGGCTTGATCGTGTGTAAATGCAGATGGCGGATCGATACACCCGCCCCTGCCAGCGCCGAACGCGCGCGCAGCGCCTCTTCGGTGGTGATCCCGGCGGTGACGATCAGGATGTCACTGCCTTCCGAGAGAACCCGCATCTCGCCGACCCTGATCGGAGTATCGAAGAGGCGCGGCACCGATCCGCGCAGGATGCGACACCAGACCGGCCCGTCGATACTGTCGGCGGCGGCGCAGATGCTTTCCACCTCAGTCGCATCGCCGGTTTCAAGGATGGTCATGTTTGGGATTGACCGCATCACGGCGATGTCTTCGATCGCCTGATGGGTCATGCCGCCAGGCGTTGTGATCCCCGGCAGAAAGCCCATCAACCGTACCTTGCGGCGCGGATAGGCCACCGAGGCCATCAGCTGATCATAAGGACGGCGATACATGAACACGCCGAACGTGTGGATAAAGGGCCGAAACCCGGCAAGGCCAAGGCCGCCCGCGAAGCTCATCATGTTTTGCTCTGCCATACCCATCGACAGGAACCGATCGGGGTGGCGGTCACGAAATCCGTCGATCTCGCAGCTGGAGGTAAGGTCAGCCGACAGGCACAGTACATCAGGATTGGCCAAGGCATGAGCCTCGAACGCGGCTGCATAGGGGCGGTTTACCATTTCAACCATTATCAGGGCTCCTCAATGCGAATACGAAACGGGCGCGATACCCAGATCGGCGGCAATGGACAGGTTCATCCGGGCGCGTTCCTCTTCGGATTTGAAGCGCACATAATGCAAACGCGGGAAGCGCTCTTGCAGGATCGGCATGCCCCGGAATGGGCTGGTGCGGGCGAGGATTATCAGGGGTTTGCCGGAATGCGGCTCGCGCACCGCATCACGCAAAGCTGTCAGGTCATGGCCGTCGATTTCGACACAGGCAGCCCCGAAGGTCAGGAACTTCTGGCGGATGTCGCCCACTTCCATAACCGACGCCATCGCACCATCGCATTGCTGATCGTTGACATCCATCACCGCGTAAAGGCTATCGATCCCGTGATGGGCTGCCGCCTGAACCGCCTCCCATGTTTGGCCCTCTTGGACCTCGCCATCCGACATGAAGACCCATGTCCGCCCCGGTTCGCCCCGGTGCCGCCGCCCCCAGGCCAGCCCGGCCCCGGTTGAAAGCCCGATGCCCAGAGTGCCGTTGTGAACTTCCATGCCGGGGCTGTGTTCGGCCCCGATCATCTCGACGCTGGAGCCGTCCTGATTGAACATCTCCAGCCCCTCTGGTGCCATCCGGCCGGTTTCGATCAGCGCGGCATAGGCGACCAGCGCATAATGCGCGGGCGCGATGAACAAGCGGTCAAACTCTGGCGCAGCCGGGCCATTGTATCCGGCGCCGGTGTGATAGTCAGGGTTCGCGGCCGATGGCACGCCTGCGAAGGGCTTGGGAATGGCCGGAAGCGTCGGGCTACCCAGCCGCAATTCCTCGTTGTACAGCCAGGCCAGTTGTTCGGCGGCCGAGCAAGCCTGCGAAAGATAGCCTCCGTTACTGCGGATCGAGTGTTCGAAAACGCGTCTGCGGATGCCGAGGGCCACGGCCTCGGTGCTTTGGACATTCGGTATCATAACGATGTTCTCCTCGAACACAGTTTGCAGGTTTTCAGGGTGTAGGGACCGGTGTCTAAAGAACGCGCCGGAGGAACTCTTGGGTGCGCGCCTCGCGGGGGGCGGCGAATATTTTTTCTGGCGGGCCTTCTTCCAGGATCATGCCTTTTTCCAGGAAACAGACCTTGTCGGCAGCCTCGCGGGCAAAACCCATCTCATGGGTTGCCAGCACCATCGTCATGCCTTCGGATTTGAGCTGGCGCACCACATCCAGCACCTCACCCACCAACTCGGGGTCCAGCGCCGAGGTCACCTCGTCGAACAGCATGATTTCGGGCTTCATGGCCAAAGCGCGGATGATCGCCACGCGCTGCTGTTGCCCGCCCGACAACTGATCGGGGAAATGCCCTATCCGGTCTGTCAGGCCAAAACGGACGAATAGCGCCTCGGCCTGATCTCGCAGCTCGGCTTGGCTGGTCTTGTGGATCAGGCGCGGGGCCAACATCACATTGTCCAGCACGGTCATGTGCGGAAACAGGTTGTAGCTTTGAAACACCAACCCGATGCGTTGGCGGATCGGCTGCGGATCCAGGTCGGGATCCGAAATTTCAACGCCGTCAAGCAGGATCTTGCCGTCATCAATCGGCTCCAGAAGGTTGATGCAGCGCAGCAGGGTGGATTTGCCAGACCCAGATGCGCCGATCAGGCAAACCATTTCGCCTTTGTTGACGCCCAGACTGATGTCGCGGCACACTTTCAGCGCGCCAAAACTTTTTTCGATTCCATGCAGTTGCAGCTTCATGCCCGTTTCCTCAACTGCGTTCTTTATTCTGTCTGGCGATCAGATGGTCGGCAAACCGTGTGGCGGGGATGGTAACGGCAAGAAAGATGATCGAGGCTGCAAGATAGGGCGTGAAGTTCGCCAGAAGTGATTTTTGCACCCCGGCCTGGCGCAGAATCTCGACCGGACCGATGAACGACAATAGCGCCACGTCTTTCTGCAACGAGATGAAATTGTTCATGTTGGCAGGGATCACGCGGCGGATAGCCTGCGGCAGGATCACGTAGCGCATGGTGTGGGCATGCGAGAGGCCCAGCGATTTGGCTGCTGAGCGCTGCGATTCATGAATGGATTCGATGCCGGCCCGGTAGACCTCGGCCACATAGGCGGAATAGCTGAGGACAAGCGCTACTGTTCCCCACAGGTAGGGGCTGTTCCAGGGTCGAGGCAGGCCAAGACCTGGAATGCCGAAGCCTACAAGATAGACAACCAGGATGACGGGAACGCCGCGAAAGACGTCATTGTAAAGGATGGCGAACAACCGTAGCGGAAACAGCGCGGGACCGCGCGCATCACGGCAAAGGGCGATAGCCAGCCCCCAGAGCGCGATGATCGGCGCCGACCAGGCGAAGATCATCAGGTCGACCAGGAAAGCTTGCAGCAGTTCGGGGAAGACCTTGATCAGGATCGGCCCGTTGAAGAAGGCCTTCTGCACCTTTTCCCACCCCGGCGCCATTGGGATCAGCACCACCAGCAGCAGCAGCACGACGAAGGTGCTTATAGTGGCGACGATTACGCTGCGGCGTCGCAGGCGGCGTTCGCGCTCTTGCCGTCGGCTTTTCCCAGGCGGGGCCGCGCCGATCGCAGCCCCTGCGCTATTCTTTGCGGCTGAGGTCTGCATCGCAGGCCCTACTGGATCATCGGGACGCCGGTGGCGCCCTCAAGCCATTCGGTTTCGATTTTGGCCAGGGTTCCATCTGAAACCATCGCACTGATCGCTTCGTTCACGCAGTCGCGCAACGGGTTGCCATCAGCAAACACGGCCCCGAACTGATCAAGCCCGCCAGTTGCATCGGAAGGGAACTGACCCAGAACCACGCCATCGTCCAAAACCGCCGCCGCCAGGTAAAGCGCCGTCGGAAGGTCCACCAGGGTTGCGTCAATCTGATTGGCCTTCATCGCCTCGGTGACATCAGCTGTGTCGTCGTACAGCATTACTTCGCTCTCGGGCCCGATCAAGGCGTCAATCAGTGCCAGCGCCGTTGTACCGGCTGCCGCACCCCATTTCAGGCCCTTGAGCGATGACGCGGTGGCCGTGGCACCTGCATCGACGACCGGCTGGCGCACCACAACTGCAGGAGCAGCCGTATAGTAAGGCGCGGAAAAATCTACCGTCTGATCGCGCTCGGCACTGATGGAGTATTGTTGCAGGTTGAGATCGAACTCCTTCGCACCAGGCTGGATTGCCTGATCAAACGATGTGGCGGTCCAGATCACCTTTTCGGCGGCAAATCCCATCCGCGTGGCTATTTCATAAGCGACGGCTGCCTCAAAACCCTTGCCACTGCTGGGATCGTTATCGATCACCCATGGAAAGTAGGCAGGGTTGCCGGTCGCAACGGTCAGGCTGCCTGCGGTGATGGTCTTGCCTGTTGCACAGACATCTTGGGCAAGGCCCGCATTTGCACAAAGTGCCGCAAGCATGACTGCAAGCGCGGCGGTGGACGTATGGTTCATCTGTTCCTCCCGGTGAACATAGTTGTCAGGGTTCCGCCTTGTTTCGCGGTAATTGATCATTTGTCAGCGCTATTTACAAAACATTACTTTCAGGTAGGAGTCAACAGCAGCGGATGCGACTTTCGTGCCGCGTCGATTCAGGACTATGGGAAGGGCGTCATGATCCATCAAAAAAAGGCTCGGGGATTTGGGACGATTGCCAATCATGCCGGAGAACATGACGACAGCCGGTTTTCTCACACCATGCCGATCTACCAGACCTCGACCTTCGGATTTCGCGACGGTCAAGACGCTGCCGAAGTTCTGGAAGGTGAAGCGTTTGATCGCTATGTCTACACACGCGGGGGCAACCCCAACGCGCGTCACCTTGCCCGAAAGATCGCGCAGCTCGAGGGTGCCGACCTGATCGCCGCCGCCGGTGTCGGGCCCGATGATAGGGTGGTTGCGGCAGAAGTGACGGCATCTGGCATAGCGGCCATCGCCACGCTTGCGTTTGCTGTACTGCAGTCCGGCGACACCGCCATTGTTCAGCGCATCACATATGGCGGTTCCATGGCCTTCTGGGAATCCGTCGCGCCTCGGCACGGCATCAAGGTAGTCTTTGTCGACGGCCCAGAGATTGAGAAATGGGAAAGAGCCGTTAGCGCCCACCCTACCGCTCGTCTCGTCTATGTTGAGACGCCGTCGACACCTCTTCTTTTCAGCTATGATTTGGGGAGAATCGCTGCGCTGAGCCACAGCATTGGCGCGGAACTTGCCGTCGACAACACTGCGGCAACCCCCTACCACCAACGGCCTTTGAGTTTCGGGGCCGATCATGTGATCATCTCGACTACGAAATATCTGAATGGCCACGGCGTCCAGATCGGCGGCGCGATTGTCACGCGCCACCCGGAGCTTTGTGCTATTGGTGGCGCAGTCTGGACCGCGCTGACGATGTACGGCGCAACACCAAGTCCGAACGATTGCTGGCTAACAAACAATGGCCTGAAGACCCTTGAGTTGCGGATGCAACGCCACGCAGAAAACGCCCTTGGCCTGGCGCGTTTCCTTGAAGGGCACAGGGCGATTGAACGGGTCTACTACCCTGGCTTGCCGTCCATGCCGGATCACGATTTGGCCAAATCTCAAATGCAGAACGGGTTCAGCGGGTTGCTTTCATTTTCTGTAAAGGGTTCTGGCGACGAGGCACTCGCTGTCCTAAACGCATTGACGATACCCATCATAGCGGCGAGTTTCGGCACAACTGATACCCTTGTTCAGCATCCCTACTCGATGAGTCATTCTTATATGAAGGATGAACAGAAAGAACGTTCCGGAATTACGCGCAGCTTGATCAGGATGTCCGTAGGTATCGAGAACCTTGCGGATTTGACAGACGACCTCGATCGCGCTCTCAATCAAAAGTTCCATAAAAGCTGATGTCGGAATGACCCGCTGTCGCGCAGCGGCTTGCCCGATGTGCAGTGGATTCATGTCACGAAGGTGCGCCACGCGACACACAGGCGCCGCGCCTTTTGGCGCATGGCCTCGCGAACAAGACGCATGCATTCGCACACATCTTTAGCGAGCCAATCAAATCCCTTCGGAACGCGCGCCGTCGCGCTCAAATTCCGCCATGACCTGCCCAGAGGCACCATAGTCTTACGTCGAAAGGCCAGCCATGCTGCCAGCGGCGGACTGTAAGATCGGACAACACCCGGCAGAATTGAAAAATGAGCAAGGGAATGCGGTTGGGGCGATCCAGGATTAGGCTCAAAATCCAGGAAAATTGGCCAGAATTTGATCGTGTAGTATGGATGTCAGGGATTCCGATCGATCGCAAGCCATTCGATTTGGAAGGAGACATGCGTGAGTGATCGCCCACCATCGATCCAGACCAGATCAACGGTGGATGAAGTAAATGGATTCAAGTACAGAAAAGTGCCCAACGCAGACCCGCAAACAAGGCGCCGAGGTCACGCCCGTCAAGACCTCAGTCGGCTTTCGGATGATCGCATATTTCCCCTGCAACCTATAAAAATTTGCAAATGCATTTAAAAGTGATTAGCCTGACTCTTGGGGCAAGTGCGTGCCCGCAAGATTCAGGGAGAAGAAGATGACGTCTGCAAATTTGCTGGCCAGCCTTGCGGGCATGCTCGCTTCTGGCGGGATTGAGGTTGTGGATTGCACCGGCACTCTGGGGCCGGACACGCCGCTTTTGAAGCTGCCGCCGGATTTTGCCAAAGACACGCCAGCAATCGAAATTCATCGCATCAGCGAATATGACGTCAATGGCCCGTTCTGGGCGTGGAACTGGCTCAAACTGGGCGAGCATTCTGGCACCCATTTTGATGCGCCGCACCACTGGATCACCGGCCGAGACTTTGCAGATGGCTATACTGACACGTTACCGGTGCAGCGGTTGGTGGCCCCTGTAAATGTTCTGGACTTCGCAGCCGAATGTGGTGCCAACCCCGACTTCTTGCTCACCATAGACCATGTAAAGGCTTGGGAGGCCAAGCACGGTGCGATCAACGCGGGCGAATGGGTGGTGCTGCGCAGTGACTGGGACAAGCGTAACCATGATGAGAGCCTGTTTCTGAATGCCAACGAAACGGGTCCACATACCCCCGGCCCTACAGCCGAAGTGATAGACTATCTTTTGTCCAAGGGTATTGTCGGCTAGGGCAGCCAGTGCATCGGCACCGATGCGGGTCAGGCGGGCGGC
>CANJQT010000063.1 GCA_947476475.1 Paracoccaceae bacterium
CCCTGACCGAACGGCGGAACTGCATGGACATGATGCGCGACCACGCCGCCACCGAGTTCTGGCATCACACGGGCTCGACCTGGCGGCCCCGCACCGGCTCGATGGTGAACCATCAGCACCTGACCGCCGCGCTGATCGACAGCCGCGATTTCCTCGCCGCCAAGCGTCGCACCGAAGCCGAGGTGATGTTGCCAGCAGGCCCCAAGGTGGCCCTCACCGGCGGGACCGACTTCAACGATCACCGCCTTATCTGGGGCAAGCTCGACCAAGTCCGGACCAAGTATCCCGACATGGTCCTTCTTCACGGTGGTAGCCAGAAGGGCGCAGAGCTCATCGCCGCCAAATGGGCCGAAGCCCGCGGCGTCACCCAGGTCGCCTTCAAGCCCGACTGGACCAAGCACGCCAAGGCCGCCCCCTTCAAGCGCAACGACGCCATGCTGGATGTCCTGCCCGTGGGCGTCCTCGTCTTCCCGGGCAACGGCATCCAGGAAAACCTCGCCGACAAGGCCAAGAAGCTCGGCATCCCGGTCGTGAAGTTCGAGAGGGGGTCGTGAGCCCCCCCCGGCAACTTTCTCTGGGCGAAACGTCATTCGCCCAGAGACCCAATTCGGTCAGATCGAAGCTGGCAGCTCTCGCGCAGCCGCCGACTGCATGTCAGCCAAGCTGGCATTTCGGCGGGCAAGGGTTTCGTGCCATTCCTGTGCCTCCCGATCCTTGAAGAAGCCGGCCGTAGGCGCCAAGCGCCCGACCGCCGCTTCGACTTCGTCCAAGGAAACACGGAAGAATTCCTTGCGGAAATTCGATGTATTGATCCGCTTCTCAGCGAACTCTCTGTGAAGAGCCAGTTCGAGTGCTGGGGCTGCGTCGCTGTAGATCATGGCGTGGGTGTCGAAGCTGAAGGGAACGCTTGCGTCCCCGAGTTCGCGAACCCGGTCATCTGGGTCGAGCCGACGGGTCAGCCCGATTTTCACGACGTCATCGCCAAACGAGCCCACGTTCGAGATGATGTAGACATAGCCAGACTTGGTCATTTCGGCCATGGCCCGAGCGCGCTCGCTGGCCAGATGCGCTGCAGCAAGGGCGGCCTCCAACTCGGCGATCCGCTGTGCGTTGCCGTCGCCATTCGCTTCTTTTCGGGCTTTCTCAAGCAGCGCTTGGTACTTGGCCTCCTCCCGTTCGGCGGCCTCGGCCTCCGCCAACAGCTTCTTCTCTTCCTTCTCGGCTCGGGCCATTTCCGCACGCTCTTCCTTCTCGCGCTTCAGCTGTTCGCGATACTCGTGGGTCAGGCGAAGTTCCTCGATCTTGAGGGCGACGAACCGATCGTTGAGCGACAGCTTCATCGACGTGTTTTCCTTGTCGATGGAAGCGGCTGCCGCCAGGACGCGTTTTTCCATGGCTACCACATTGTTCCAGCGGACGTTGGCGATTGCTGCTTCGCACTCGTTGTTGAAGGCCCGCATCGTCAGCCGCATCTGACGATTGATCATCGTTGCACCCTTGGCTTTGCTGCCGTCCACTGTCCATTCGGTGGGGCAGAGGGCCGCCTGTTTGGCCGAGACCATGGCTTTCTGGCGGTCCCGAACTTCGACGATCTTTGCCTTGAATTCCTCGCTGTCGGTGAAGTCGAAATGCGGCTCGTAGAAGCCCAATTCGGCAAAGGCCAATCGCTCGTCATAGATGGCGACCTGGCTCTCCAGCCGATCGAACAAGGCCCGCTTTTCGGCATAGGAGGCACGGAGGCGCTCGATGTCCGAGGTCAACGAAGCCGCGATGCCTTGCAGACGCGCGACCTCGACCTCTTGGGAAATGATTCCAGAGTACTTCGTCTTGATTGCCTCGTGGTCCGCCGTGAGCCTGGCAAGCACTTCTTTGTGGGTCGCCGCCGCGGTCTCGGCCTCACTGGTTTTCTGTTTTAGTTTCCGCCTAGCGATCAGCCACAGGACCAGAAAAATCGGAGCGAGCGCCAACTAAACCAAAGTAACGACTAGGACCGGATTCATTGTGCCCCCTGAAAATGCGATTTCACCGCAGAATGCGTGGGCGTCCTTATCACCTCAAGATTGAATCTTTACGATTGCTGCCCTGCAGGTCTGACCGCCAGATCCAAAGTGGTCTTGGGCGGAACCAGCCGACCCGTTGCCTTGACGCATCGCCGGCTCTCCAACTTTCAGCACCCCCTGCCGCCGGGAATTCGACCTTTTCCGGTCGACGATCTCTGGCCCGACGCGTGACGCAGTCCAACTCAGACTCGGTACACCAAGGTGGAAGCGGCCCTTTACCCAAGACCTTCACTATTCGCAGCATCAACGACGACCGGCTCAAGCGTTGAAAGCCCCTAGTTGCCGTGCCCTTCGGTATCACGATCAGCTTGGGGCTCGTGCCGAGCCCGCGCGGCAAGAGATCAGCGGGGCAGGGGGCTCAGGTACGGAACGCGGTGATCCCTTTCTCCCTTTCCGGGTTCGTTCGTCCTGGTCCTGACATTGCCGGATGGTTGGTCTGAACTTGTCTGCTTGGGTCTCTCCCCCAGAGATCCGACTGAGGCACCTCCCCTTCGACTGACAATCCCCTAAGCCCGTTCGGTTTCCTGCCCGCAACCCCAACTCCTGCCCGGGCCGTGTTGCCCTGTGCCAGGGCTGCCCGCGCCACCCCGGGCCCTCGGGGGTTTCCGGTCGCCTCGCGTCTCCCGTGCGGACGTCTCCCGACAGGCTTCAGTCGGGTCTTGTCGAAGGGATGGTCCCTTCAGCGAAATCTCAGGAGAACCACCATGCAGAACATCGTCATCCTCGCCGGCAACATCGGTCAGGCCCCGGAGGCCCGCACCACCCAGGGCGGCACGAAGATCACCCACTTCACCCTCGCCACCTCGCGTCCCCGCCTCTCGGAAGGCCGCGCGGTCCGCGACGAGCACGGCTACCGCGTGATGGACACCGAATGGCACCGCATCACCTGCTTCAACGGGCTCGGCAAGTCGGTCGCCGAGAACTGCGAGAAGGGCATGAAGGTCCTGGTGCAGGGCCGCATCCACTACACGAAGTGGACCGATGCGGCGGGCGTTGACCGCTACGGCTGCGAGATCATCGCCGAGAAGATCGACTTCCTCAGCCGCCCGAAGGCGGCCGAGGGCGATGCGCCCGAATTGGTCGACCGCGACGACGAGGTCGGCTTCTGAGCCGACCAACACCCTGGCCCGGCGGGGACAACCCGCCGGGTCTGTTAAACTTCAGCCTTGCGTCTTCATCGCCGCCAGCTTCTTGTCGATCCTACCGATGTGGTGGTCCCAGTCATCTGCCCAGCCCTCGGCTTTCGCTTGCTTGCAGAGCGCCCTCGCCAAGGCCCAGTTGCCGAGCTTCTCTTCGATGATGCGTAGCTGCCGGTAGCCCGCGTGCGCCGGGATGAAGCCCCAGTTCTTGTCCTCGCGGAAGAACCGGGCGACATTAGCCCCAAGTCCGATCTGACGCTGAAAACTCTTTACTGCTTCGTCCAAGGCGAATGGATCGTGATCCCGCCACCGGTAATAGAACCCACCCCTGACCGCAAAGTAGAAGTGCAGGTCAAGAACCGGGACGTTCTCGTTTACCAGCGTGTCCGCCCGATCTAGCAGCTTGTACCCCAGATGGCGCAGGTGCTCCTTCTTCAGGTATTCCGCCAGCGTGCCGAGGCTGTTTGGGTTGGTCGACCGTGCAAAGCTTTCCGCCGTGCCTCCGCCTAGTGACGCGAAGACCCCTTCGATGGTCGCGCGTTCCTCCTGCGTGAAGGCGCCCGTCCACCAGTCACCGCTCGGTTTCGGTTCGGCTTTTCGACGGATGAATGGCAGCATCCTGTTTCCCTGTCCCACCACCGTGGGTAGCATCGCATCATGCAAATGCCTGACGACATCACACCCATCCTGCGCGAGATCGACCAGTCGCTCAAGGAGAAGGCAATACCGCCACACTCGCGCCCCATCATGGCGGTGATCGAGTTCGGAAAAAGGTTCCGCATCAGTCTTCCGATTGCGAAGCTCCCGCCTGGTGCACCGGCAGAACTGGTCGCCACCAGCGTATACACCGACCGCATCCACCGCTGGTACGAAGAGGTCTACGGCAATCTGATCAAGACCGATTTCTCAGAGAAGGCCAAGGTCGCGGTCCTCGCGGATGGGGACCTCTGGGAGATGCGAATTCCGTTGATCTACGGGATGGCGGTTATTGGGGTGAAGCGCGAGTTGCCAAAGGAGACCGGCAACAGGATCGGGACGAAAGTTCTGGACATCAACGCTTGCGCCTCCCTTACTGGCATCACCGAGGCCCGCCTTCAGCACTTCTCGGATGATGACCTGAACGAGGTCTATGGGCTTTTCGTGGTGGGCCTCGACGTTCGCAAGGCATTCGACCGCTTCCGCAAAGCCGACCCTATGTTCGCTGCCGCTGAGGATGACTGGGCTGCCGCCGTTGCGAACATGACCAGTCAGTCACCGAACTGGGGACACGCGAGATGGGCATCTCTTCAGATGACCGAGAAGTTCATGAAGGGCCTGATCACGCTGGTTGGGGACGTCCCGGTGAAACGGGTTCACGACCTGATGGAGTTGCACGACGCACTTGCCTTTTCTGCCCCCGGCATGAACCTCAAGCACCTCCTTGCGGACATCCAATGCGGCGCTGGTGTCCGCTATAACGACCCGAAGACGCCATCCACGCGCCAGCAGGCCTACGCCGCGCACAAGGCCAGCCTGCTCCTCGTACGCGTCTTGGGCGACGTCCAGTACAGCCAAAACCGATGACCACCCGCAGTCCTCGGACACTGCCGCTTTGCTCTAACTTCGCCATTGTAAACCCAAGAGTGAGAGGAATGCCGGTTTCCCGGTGACGGGTTGAGGGCTGGGAGAGTGGCTCCCGGCGCCTGTCACGGGAGATAGCCGATGGGTGTTGTCGAAGTTCTGGATCCGGTCGCACCGACGCGGGCGGGTGGCTGGAAGGTGGATGTGAGCCGGGGTGAGCGGAACGGGCGGGTGTCGTCCGAATGGTTCAACCGGCCCGATGATGAGCGATATCTCTCGCTCGACGATCTTTGGGCCAATGTGAAGGGCCGCTCCGAGCGCAGCCGTAGCCGGGTGGTGCACACCGCCGACATCCGCGTTGAGGCCGCGCGCGACAACCCCGAGCGGTTGCATCTGATGCTGCCGAAAGCGCGTGAGCCAGTCGCGCCCACGCATTGGGCGTTTGGCCAACTGGCCAGCATTGTCGGCGCGCCGGCGTCATATCTGCGGCAACTGCCCGCGCCGCTGGCGGGGATCAACCTGCAGTATGGCCTGACCAACCACCGCGCCGAGCAGGTGAAGACCTTCGAGACCGAAGATGGTCGCACCGAACTGCGCGCGGTGACCGGCCCCGATTATGGCCGCATCCATGACCACGAACTGGTCGAGGCGGTGCAGCGGATCGCGGGCAATGGCACCGGCGACACGCGCTGGAAGGTGCCGGGCGTGCTCGACTGGTCGACCGGGGTCTACAACCCCGATGTCGAAATCAGCCGCGACACGACCACGCTCTACGCCTCGGACCGCGATGTCTTCCTGTTCCTGGTCGATGATCGCAACCCGATCGAAGCGGGCCGTCTGCCCGACGGCTCGCCCGATCTCTACTTCCGGGGCTTTTATTGCTGGAACTCCGAAGTGGGGGCCAAGACGCTCGGGATGGCGAGCTTCTACCTGCGGGCCGTGTGCCAGAACCGCAACCTTTGGGGCGTAGAGGATTTTCAGGAGATCAAGATCCGCCACTCGAAATACGCGGCCTCCCGCTTCGCCCACGAGGCGGCCCCGGCGCTGACGCGCTTCGCCAATTCCTCGCCGCAGGGCTTCGTGAACGGCATCAAGGCGGCGCGGCAGCAGATCGTGGCGCGAACCGACGAGGACCGGGATGACTTCTTGCGGAAGCGCGGCTTCTCGAAGGCGGAGTCCGGCACGATCATCGAGAAGGTGCTGATGGAAGAGGGCCGCCCGCCCGAGAGCATCTTCGACTTCGTGCAGGGGATCACGCGGCTTGCGCGCGACAAGACCCAGCAGGATGCCCGCCTCGACATGGAAGGGCGCGCAAAGAAGCTCCTCGACCGGGTCGGCTGACGCCGGGCCCGACATCGCGATCGCCCTTACGCGTGGCGGTCGCGCTTTCCCTTTCCAAATGCATGCCACTGGCCCCGCTGCGAGAGGGCAGGGGGCTGTGCGCAATTCAGTGGGAACTCTCATGACCCCCCAGGAAGAAACCGTCATCCTCGAGGCCCGTGACATCCTCGGTCGCTACCTCAGTCAGAACCCGGTCATCGGCAGCTGGCAGGCGCTGATGGACTATTGCGCTCTTTATGCCGACGCGGAGATTATGCCGACATAGTCCACTAAGTGTTTAAATTTCCTCGAGGCTTTTGCATCGTGGTTGGCATAATCCTCGGGGCTGAAGCTGGTAGCGTCCTCTCGTTCACGTCGAAACGAGGAGATATCATGGCGATCGAACCGAAAAAGAAACGGAGTGCGAACCCGGTCACAGCACTTTCCAATGGACTCGAAGAGGATTTGCAGAGGCAGGGCTACGGGGCCGGCACGATCTGGAAGCAACGCAGGCTATTCAATGACCTGCTCATTTGGTTGGAGGGGCAACCGCTCGTGATGGCCGATTTGACGTTGGCCAATGTAGATCGGTTCATGGCCGACCGCCGTGCTGCCGGTGTCCGCAAGCTGAAGACGCGCAAAGCACTGGGTGCCATTCTGGTCTATCTGCGTGGGTTGGGGCTAGTACCACCCGCCGAAAACCCCGTTGAAGACGGCCCCGCTGGTGGAATCCTGGAGCGGTACAGGCGGTTCCTAGCAGTAGAACGCGGGCTGACAGCTGCGGCGATCCTTCGATATGTCGATTGCCTGCGTCCGTTCCTTGATCGACAGACGAGAGATGGCAATCTCGATCTTGCCAGCCTGACCTCTTCTGATGTCACCTCCTTCGTGGTGGCTTGGTGTCCCGCTGTGAATTCCGGTGTCGCGAAGTTGACCGTCACGGCGCTGCGATCTTTCTGCGGGTTTCTCCATCTCGAGGGCGTTTTGATGCGCTCGCTTGTCCCGGCAGTACCGACGGTCACATATCGCCACCAGGCCGGACTGCCCAAGGGGCTCGAACCCGAAGAGGTGCGGCGCATTCTCACATCTTGCGATACCGCCTCGGACAATGGCGTCCGCGACTTGGCGATCCTGACCCTTCTTGTTCGGCTCGGCCTGCGGAGGTGCGAGGTCTCCAGACTAGGGCTTGACGATATTGACTGGCGTGCGGGCACGATCTGCGTGCATGGCAAAGGAAACTGTCTTGAACGACTGCCCCTTCCCGTAGACGTAGGTCACTATCTGGCTCAGTATCTACGTCATGCGCGACCAGCGAAGGCGCGGGGCCGGACCGTATTCGTTCGACACTTCGCACCTTATAACGCGCTCAGCGCGTCTCGGGTCAGTACCATCGTGGCGGATGCCGCGCGACGGGCAGGCGTCGGCCGGGTGCACGCGCATCGCCTGCGCCATACCGCGGCGACGCAACTGCTGCGTGCTGGCGCATCTTTGCCGGAAGTCGGGCAAGTCTTGCGGCATCGCCGTGCGCAAACCACGGCGATATATGCCAAGGTCGACCACGATACCCTGCGCGTGATCGCACGCCCCTGGCCGGAGGATGCGCAATGAGCCATCTGCGCAAAGTCCTGGCCGACTATCTGAGCATGCGGCGCGCCTTGGGCTACAAGATGGACCAGGTCGAGCGACGTCTCCGCCAGTTTATTGCCTTCGCAGAGGATCATGGCGAGACCCATGTCCGGACCGTGACGGCGCTGGCCTGGGCAACGCTTCCTCCTGGCGCTGATCCGATCTGGACCCACGCGCGACTGGCCGATGTGCGAATCTTCGCCCGGCACCTGCATACGCTCGACGATGTGAGCGAAGTGCCGCCCGACGATCTCCTTCCGGCGCGAAGACGGCGCACAACGCCCTATCTCTACACACCGCAGGAGGTGGCCGACTTGATGCGCGCCACGGAGATCCTGCCCAAGACACACGTGCAGGCAACCTACCGGGTGCTGGTCGGCTTGCTGGCTGTGACTGGTATGCGGATTGGCGAGGCGATCGGCCTCGACTGCGACGACCTCGACATGGGCGGCGGAATAGCGACGATCCGGAAGGGAAAATTTGGCAAGGCGCGGGCGTTGCCGCTGCACCCGACGACAGTCGCTGTCTTGCAAAACTACCTGCTTCGAGCTGATCGTCCGGGTCCTTCCGGCGCGCCGGTTCTTCTGAGTAGTTCAACGGGCAAGCGGCTGCGCTACAGTAACGTGCAGCCAACTTTCCAGAAACTGCTGAATCATTGCGGGATTGTTCCACGTTCGGCAAACTGCCGACCCCGGATTCACGATCTAAGGCATAGCTTCGCCGTCAGCACCATCGCTGATGGGTACCGGACAGGTAATCCCGGCTCCCGCCTCGCAACTCTGGCCACTTACCTCGGCCATGTCGATCCGAAGCACACCTACTGGTACTTGTCGGCAGCCCCCGAATTGCTTGGCCTGGCCGGCGACATGCTTGAGCGCCACCTTGCGGGTGAAGCATGACTGGGCTCGCAACGACCCTGCAAGCGTTCTTCACTGACCGCCTCGTCCGCCAGCGTCAGGTCAGCGCCAACACGATCCAAGCCTATCGCGACACTCTGCGCTTGCTTCTAGTCTTCGCTTCGGAACGACAAGGCAAGTCACCGGTAAGGCTCGACATCGACGATCTTGATGCGCCGCTGATCGGTGCCTTCCTTGATCATCTGGAGCGCGAACGGCAAAATGGGGTACGCACCCGAAACGCCCGGCTGGCCGCAATCCGTTCCCTGTTCCGCTATGCAGCCCTGCGCCATCCCGAACATGCCGCCACCATCGAACGCGTTCTCGCAATACCGCCGAAGCGCTTTGAGCGACGGCTGGTGACCTGGCTGACCGAGGCCGAGATCGATGCGCTGCTGGCCGCCCCGGACCGGGCGACTTGGACCGGGCGGCGCGACACGGCGCTGTTCAGTCTCGCAGCCCAGACAGGACTGCGGGCGTCTGAACTGATCGGGCTGACCCGTGCCGATGTTCAACTCGGCGCCGGTGCGCATGTCAGTTGCACCGGTAAAGGGCGAAAGCAGCGCATCACGCCACTCACATCCGGCACCATCGCGATCTTGAGGGCTTGGCTTGCCGAGCGGGCGGGTCAGCCTGGGGACCCGCTGTTCCCGACTCAGACCGGACGCGCCCTTAGCCGTGATGCGCTTGAGCGCAGGCTGGCCAAATACGTTGCGGAAGCACAGGTCAAATGTCCAACGATGGCCAAGAAGCGCGTCTCCATGCATGTTCTGCGCCATTCTGCCGCCATGCGCCTCTTGCGCGCCGGGATCGACACATCGGTGATCGCACTCTGGCTCGGCCACGAACAGATCGA
Source organism: Paracoccaceae bacterium (assembly GCA_947476475.1). Taxonomy (GTDB): domain Bacteria; phylum Pseudomonadota; class Alphaproteobacteria; order Rhodobacterales; family Rhodobacteraceae; genus TMP-24. Next base: position 9,458 of record CANJQT010000063.1, read on the forward strand.
AACCACCCAGATCTACCTGTACGCGGATCTGCAGATCAAAGAAAGAGCCCTCGAAAGGACAGCCCCGATCACCATGAAGCCCGGCCGCTTCCGGCCCACTGACAATCTCCTCGCCTTCCTCGAGGCTCTCTGATTATGCCAACCCCTTCCCAGCGATCTCCGCCAGAAACAGCGATCTAGAAACCAACATCGGCATAATCTCCGCGTCGGCATAAAAGGCATTATGCCGAAGTCTGCATAATGCGGTGAGCGTCCGCGGGCCCATCGAGCGTTTTCACGTCCTCTATCTCGACCGCAAGAACCGCATCATCTCCGATGAGCTTCTCTCGACCGGCACGGTTGACCATGTCCCAGTCTATCCGCGCGAGGTGATCAAGCGGGCGCTGGTGCTGAACGCCAGCGCCTTGATCCTGATCCACAACCACCCGTCGGGCGATCCGACGCCGTCGGAGGCCGATCTCAGCATGACCAAGGAGATCCAGAAGGGGTGCGGGTATCTAGGCCTGACGCTGCACGACCACATCATCGTTGGGGCCGGGACAGAGCTGAGCCTGCGGGCGCTCGGCAAGCTCTGACGCCCCCTGCTGACCTGCCGCCGCCCCTTCGAGGAAGAGGGCGGCGGTTTGGTCTTTGACGGTGAAGCGGGAAGAGAGGCTTCCCGCGCCGTTGGAGACACTCCTATGTTCGACCTGCCCTTGCCGATCCACCCGACCGCCCAAGCGCGGGGCGTCCCGCCGCATTTTCCCTCGTGCGACACCGATCCCAATTATCCCTTCGGCCTGACCCTGTCGCGCCGTGCACCGGCCGACCTTCTGTCGGGTCGGGCCGCTTCGCTGGTCCTCGCTCGCTTCGCGACTCTGGCGGACGCCATGCAGGGCGCGATCGATCATGCCGAGGGAATGACCCCGGATGCCGCGCCCCAGCTTCTGGCAATCCTCGACCGCGACGAGCGCCTTGTGCTGGCGGGGGCCGCCAGCAACCACGCCGTCGCATGGTGCCAGCCGGTGACGAGTGCGGCCGAGGCGCGGGGCGTCGTGACCGAGGCGAGCCAGCTACGCGGGCAGGCGGGCCGCGCGACGGCCTGGGGCGAGCCCGATCTGGCGCAACGGCTGCGCCAGCGTGCCGATCTTCTGGATGCGCGTCTCGTCGACCCGCTCTGGCGCGCCTTTGCCGCCCGGGCGCTGCAAGTCGCTGCCTGAGGCCCGAGAGACAGAGAAGGGCAGGGAGGATTTGGAGCTTGTCTGGGGGAGAGAAATCGCCCGGTCCGGCTCCGATCCTTCCCCTGACCGGAGACACCCGATGACCCTGACAGAACCCACCCTCGCGCCGCCGATGGCACCCTCGACCGTCGACATGGCCCAGATCTTCGCGGCCCATGCCGCGCGTGCGGCCCGGATCGAAGCACTGCGCCCCGGCAACAAGGAGCGCCTGTTTGACGGTCTCATGGCCGCCGGCATCACCCATGTCACCGTGACCTTCGATGGTGCCGGTGACAGCGGTCAGATCGAGAGCATTGGCGCATGGTCCGGCGAGAACGCCGTCGATTTTCCCGCGACCGAGATTGAGTATGCCGCGCTGACGTGGGACGATCCTGCGGTCGAGATGCGCAGCCTGTCGCTGGAGGATGTTGTCGGGCAGTTGGCCTACGACTTCCTCTCCGACACCCATGGCGGCTGGGAGAACAACGACGGTGCCTGGGGCGAGTTCTGCTTCGACGCCGCGGCCCGCTGCATCCATCTCGAGTTCAACGAGCGCTTCACCTCGTCCGAACTCTACACCCACGATTTCTGAGGGGGCGGCGATGGCACATCCTTACCACCACGCCCTGTCCTCGGTGAAGAAATGGGGCGGGACGGTCGATGACTTTATCGCCGTGCATGCCTGGTTCGACCAGAGCAAGGAGATCACGGCCGACTTCCGGCACCGGGCGCTGCGTCACCATGCCGAGGGCATCTTCATGGCCGAGACGATCTTCGGGACAACCCTGACACTCTCGACCGGACGCATCATCCCGACCCGGTGGGTCGGCGAGCAGCATGTGAAGGAAGACCTCGGCTTCATCCCGAGCTTCGCCGACTGGGTGAAGGCGATCCGGCCCGAACCCTGGATGGGCCGGACCGCGAGGATCGAGGCCCTGGTCGATCCGCATCTCGCCTCGCCCGTGGTCGAGGTGACCTGAGATGACCGATCCAGCCTATCAGCGCCTCGGCCTGCCGGCGACGGCCTCGCCCTATGCTGCCTTGCGCGCGGCGGTCCGGGCGCTGCACCCGGACACGCGCGCCGTGCGCGGCTTCCGGGCTGCGCGCAAGCGCTTCTACCGGCAGATGCTCTGCGCGCATGTCGCGCGACAGGCGGCGGGCGACGAGCCAACCGGCTGATCGCCCCCACTCATACCTTCACCCCAATCCAGTGCCCGGCCTCTCGGCCGGGTCTTCAAATTCAGGAGGTCCCCATGGCGGATTACTTCACACATTTCTCGTGCCTGTTCGACGTTGGCACCCCTGACAAGGCTGCCCGCGCGCTCGCGCTGTTCGCGGAACTTCGCGCTGCGGATCAGGACGCCGACGACCCGGAGGTCGCGGGCTTCGACATCGCGCGCCAGGACGCGCCCGAGGGCAGCACCCTTTGGATACATGACGATGAGCACGGCGATGTCGAGGCGCTTATCCGCTTCGTGCTGCGCCTTGCGGAAGAGCTCGATCTCACCGGTCTCTGGGGGTTTCAGTACTCTCTGACCTGCTCGCGGCCTCGCCTCGACGCCTTCGGGGGCGGCGCCCATGTCATTGATCTCAGCGCACGGAAATCCATCGGCTGGACCAGCAGCCAGGAATGGTTGGCCGCCGCGTTGAACGGGGAGGACATTGATGCCTGAGGTCATCTGCACCACCGTCTACCTGTTCCCCGAACTCTCGGAGGCCGCCAAGGAAAAGGCGCGCAGCTGGTATCGCGAGCTTGGCCCCCACGACGATTGGTGGGACGCGGCCTATGAGGATTTCGAGCGGGTCTGCGAGATCCTCGGCATCCGCCTGAAGACCACCCCCGTCCGCCTGATGGGCGGCGGCACGCTGGCCAGGCCCTGCATCTGGTTTTCCGGCTTCTGCAGCCAGGGCGACGGGGCTTGCTTCGAGGGCTACTGGTTCCACGCGAAGGGCGCGTCCGCCAGCATCCGGGACTACGCGCCCACGGACGCGACACTGCATGGCATCGCCGACCGGCTGCAGGCCATTCAGCGACGGAACCTTTACCAGCTCGCCACCGAGGTCAGCCATCGCGGGCGCTACTACCACGAATACACGATGTCGATCGATGTCACGCGCGACAGCCCGACCTGGCAGCCACCAACCGAGGACGCGGAGGAGATCGTGACCGAGGCGCTGCGCGATCTGGCCCGCTGGCTCTACCGGCAGCTTCAGGCCGAATACGACCACCTCACCTCGGACGAGGCCATCGAGGAGGGGATCATCGTGAACGAGTACACGTTCACCGAAGCAGGACGGCGGTTCGGGTGAGTCGTAACCTTCAAAGAACTTTCGAGACCGCACGCTTGAAACGTACGTCGAAGTGGCGTACATACTCTGGAAGCTTTTCAGGAGGCGGCCATGCTCGGTTTCCATGACACCACGCGCGCAATCGACGAGCGCAACGAGGCCCGGATGAATTTCCGGACCAAGCCTCGCATCAAGACGGCGATCCAGCAGGCGGCGGCACTTTCGGGCGTCGACGATTCCGTCTTCACGATGAATGCCGCCTACCAGGCGGCACTGGCAACGATTGCCGCGCATGAACGGACGCTTTTGCAGCCGGTCGATCATGAGGCGTTCTTCGCCGCGCTCGATGCACCTGCGGCACCGACGGATGCCCTGCGCTCGGCCTTCCGTCGGCACAGTACGACGGTCGTGTCCAAGTAAATGGCCGCCTCAAAACAGGTCGCTTACACCATCGAGCCGTTCGATCCCGAAAAACATGATCGAGCGGCTTTTTCTTGCGGTGTCGAGCAAGTCGACAACTATTTCCAGAAGACTGCGAACAAGCTCGCCAAGGCAGACAATGTCCGCCTCTACGTCATGGTTGACCCCGATGGCACCGTCATCGGCTTCTATGCTCTGAATGCACACGCGGTGCAGTTTGCCGAATTACCGGCAAAGTTTGCGCGCACACGGCCGTCCCATGGCAACATTCCCGCCGCCTACATCTCGATGATTGGGCGGGACCAGAAGTTTCGTGGCGGCGGCTATGGTGGCGATCTGCTCGTCGATGCCCTCCGGCGGATTGCCATCGCAGCTGATGCGATCGGCGTCGCGGTCGTCATGCTCGATGTTCTCGACTGTGGCGATCCAGATCGCGTTGCGCGCCGCAAGGCCCTTTACGAGAGCTATGGGTTCCAGTCGTTGGCCTCAAACCCGCTCAGAATGTTCATGGCTGTCAGCGTTGTTCGCAAGCTCATCGCTGAAGAGGACGACTTGCAGAAGAAAGAAGCGGCGCTCACAGAGCTCGCGCGCCTCGGACAGGAATTCGACCGAGGCTGACGTCCGGAAAGACGGAAACTGCCAACCTATGGCATGGCAAATTGTTCGTGTTTGCCATGCCATAGGTTGGCACAGGCGCGATCGACAAGGTCTGGCCTTGAGTGAATTCGCAGCAAAGCAGGCCCCCAGTTTCTTTGACAGACGCGGGATTTCGGCGTCATGGGCGCTTTAAATCGTGACCTTCCAAAGAGCTGGCTGAGCAGCACCCTCAAGCAACGAGGGTCCGAATGTGTCCGTTTTCACCGGTTCCCATCGATCCACTTCGACATCAGCCCCTTGTCACGGAAGCATTCTTCCGGGACGGCGCGGCGCTTGATGCGGGCCAGGCGCTCGGCAAAGGCGACCTGCTTTGACGAAGGCAGGCGGTCGAGTTCGGACAGGGGTTTCATCCGGGCCTGCGCGTCGATCCAGGCGCTGAGGGAGCGGCGATCCAGTTGGACCTCCCAAGGCAGGAGGGTCTGGTTCTTCAGGGCCAGCGACCGGGCATAAGCGATCTGCTTCGGAGTGGCGGGGAGGGCAAAGGCGGTGTCTTCCATGGGGATTCTTCCTTCTCAGCTTGGCTCTTACATATAGAACAAAAAGCGAACAAATGCAAGGCCGACCGCCAGCAGATCGGGCTGCCAGAGGAAGAGCGGGGGATGGGGAAGGGCGAGCCCGAGGGATGCCGAGAGAGGCGTTTCCGGGCGCGATCCTGATCTCAACCGGAGTTCCCGATGACCTACCATGTCCCCGCGGTGCTAGCTGCGCCGCCCGTGGTCCTACCGCCGCCGTCCAATGCGGCTGCCAACATTCTCGCTGTCGCCGAGGCCCTGCAGCCCGCACTTGCAGCGGGCCAGCCCATCGACACCGGCTTGCTGCGCGCCGAAGTGGAGCGCGCCTTCGGCGGCTCCGATGCGGCAGGGGCTTGGGACTGGAAGCTGGCCTATGAGGCTGGTGAAGCCGCGCTCGTCCTTTTCCTGCGGAAGTTCGGCCGCGCGCTTCTGGCTCGGGCCGGTTCGCCTGCAGCGATACTACCGGTCCTTGCCAAGGTGGCGGGCCTTTTGCCCACACATACCCGGCGCTCGGAAGATATGGAGCGGTTCCAGCAATTTTCGACGCCGCTGCCGATGGGGCTCGGGGCCCTGGCTGCCGCGCAGATTACGCCCCGCGATCTGGTCCTCGAGCCTTCGGCCGGGACAGGGCTCTTAGCGATCCTCGCGGAAATCTCGGGCGGCAGTCTTGTGCTGAACGAGTTGGCCGAGACCCGTGCCGATCTCCTGCGCCTCCTCTTTCCCCGGCGTCCCGTCACCACCTTCGACGCCGCGCAGATCGACGATCATCTCGACGCGGGGCTGCGCCCCAGCGTCATCCTGATGAACCCGCCGTTTTCGGCGGTGGCCAATGTCGATGGCCGGACGACTGAGGCGACGGCACGGCATCTGCGCTCGGCCCTTGCCCGGTTGGCCCCCGGCGGGCGTCTGGTCGCAATCACCGGGGCGGGTTTCGCGCCCGACGCCCCAGCCTGGTCGGAGACCTTCGATCGCCTGACCGAGAAGGCCCATCTGGTGTTCACCGGCGCGGTGTCGGGCGCGGCCTTCGCCAAGCACGGCACCAGCTTCGAGACGCGGATCTCGGTCTTCGACAAATGCCGCGGCGGCGAGTTGGGCGGCATCACCGCCAATCTGGCCCAGCCCATGTCGTCCGACGTGGCTATTCTGCTGTCCCGGATCGTTGCCGAAGTTCCGCCGCGCCTCGAGTTGGATGCAGGCACCGCCGCTCGCCCTCAGCCCATTTCCCCTTTCCGGGGACTTCCTGCCCGTGCATCCGGCGCGGTTGTTGGGAAATCGCGCGCAGCACCGTCGGCCAAGACCGCAGCGAGTGTCGCCGCGCCGGATGCCGAAGACCTCGCCTATACCCTGCGCGAGACGGCGGACGACCTCGGCGCAGCACGCCTCTCGGATGCCATCTATGAGACCTTCCGCCTGCAGGCGATCGACGTCCCTGGCGCGACACCACACCCGACCAAGCTCGTGCAATCGGCGGCCATGGCCTCGGTCGCGCCCCCGAAACCCAGCTACCGCCCGAAATTGCCCGCCGCCGTCCTGGGCGACGGCCTGCTGTCGGACGCCCAACTCGAGACGGTGATCTACGCCGGAGAGGCCCACGGAGCGCACTTGGCCGGGTCGTGGTGCGTCGATGAGACCGGCGACATGGTCTCCGCCGCGCCGGAGGATGCCGAAGACGCTGTGCGCTTCCGCCGTGGCTTCTTCCTCGGCGATGGCACCGGGGCGGGCAAGGGCCGCCAGTCGGCCGGGATCCTTCTCGACAACTGGTGCCAGGGCCGCCGCCGGGCGCTCTGGATTTCGAAGAGCGACAAGCTTCTGGAGGACGCACAGCGCGACTGGTCTGCCCTGGGTCAGGAGCGTCTGCTCGTCACGCCCCTGTCGCGCTTCGCGCAAGGCCGCGACATTCCACTCGCCGAGGGCATCCTCTTCACGACCTATGCAACGCTGCGCTCGGAAGAACGCGGCGCAAAGAAATCCCGCGTCGACCAGATCGTGGATTGGCTGGGTGCAGATTTCGACGGGGTGATCCTCTTCGACGAAAGCCATGCCATGGCCAATGCCGCTGGATCGAAGGGCGAGCGCGGCGATACCGAGGCGTCGCAGCAGGGCAGGGCGGGTTTGCGCCTGCAGCACAAGCTGCCAAACGCCCGCGTGGTCTATGTTTCGGCCACCGGCGCCACGACCGTCCACAATCTCGCCTATGCTCAGCGCCTCGGCCTTTGGGGCGGCGAGGACTTTCCGTTTGCGACGCGTGCCGAGTTTGTCGAGGCCATCGAAGCGGGTGGTGTCGCTGCGATGGAAGTCCTCGCCCGCGACCTGCGCTCGCTCGGCCTCTACACCGCCCGGTCGCTGTCTTACGACGGCGTCGAATACGAGATGCTGGAGCACGCGCTCACCCCCGAGCAGCGCGGCATCTATGATGCCTATGCCGGGGCCTTCGCCATCATCCACAACAACCTCGCCGCTGCGATGGAAGCGGCCAATATCACCGGTGAAAATGGCACCCTGAATCGCCAGGCCAAATCCGCCGCGCGATCGGCCTTCGAGTCTGCCAAGCAGCGCTTCTTCGGTCATCTGCTGACGTCGATGAAAACCCCCACGCTGATCGCAAGCATCGACGCAGATCTGGCCGCTGGCCATGCCGCCGTCATCCAGATCGTCTCGACTGGCGAGGCGCTGATGGAACGCCGTCTGTCTGAGGTCCCGACCGAGGAATGGAACGACATCCGCGTCGACATCACGCCGCGGGAGTATGTCCTGGATTACCTCGCCCATTCCTTCCCGGTGCAGCTCTACGAGCCCTTCACCGACAGCGAGGGCAATCTTTCCTCCCGGCCTGTGGTGCGCGACGGCCAGCCGGTCGAATGCCGTGAGGCCGCTCGCAGGCGCGACGCGCTGATCGAGAAGCTGGCCTCGCTGCCGCCCGTGCCGGGGGCGCTCGATCAGATCGTCCAGCGCTTCGGCACCGACCTCGTGGCCGAGGTCACCGGCCGCTCGCGTCGCATCGTGATGAAGGGCGAGGGTCCTGCCGCGCGCCTCGTCGTCGAAAGCCGCGCAGGCTCGGCCAACCTCGCGGAAACCGCCGCCTTCATGGATGACCAAAAGCGGGTCCTGATCTTCTCGGATGCCGGCGGTACGGGACGCAGCTATCACGCCGATCTCGGGGCCAAGAACCAGCGCTTGCGGGTCCATTACCTTCTGGAGCCCGGCTGGAAGGCCGATGCCGCCATCCAAGGTTTGGGGCGGACCAACCGCACCAACCAGGCGCAGCCGCCGCTCTTCCGGCCTGTGGCCACGGATGTGAAGGCGGAGAAGCGGTTCCTCTCGACCATCGCGCGCCGCCTCGACACGCTGGGTGCCATCACGCGCGGTCAGCGTCAGACCGGCGGGCAAGGGCTGTTCCGCCCCGAGGACAATCTCGAGAGCCCTTATGCCCGCGATGCCCTGCGCCAGCTCTACCGCCGCATCTATCGAGGCGATGTGGCGGGGTGCTCGCTCGGTGCGTTCGAGGATGCCACTGGTCTTAGCCTCACCGATGACAATGGGTTGAAGGATGACCTGCCGCCGATCACGACTTTCCTCAATCGCCTGCTGGCGCTGACGATCGACATGCAGGCCGTGCTGTTCTCGGCCTTCGAGGAACTCCTCGATGCGCGGATCGAGGGCGCCATCGCTGCCGGGGTCTATGACCTCGGGCTCGAGACCCTGCGGGCTGAGAGCTTCCGCGTCACGGACGCGCGGGTCATCTACACCCATCCCGGCTCCGGCGCAGAAACCCAGCTCCTGACCGTTGCGGAAAAGTGCCGCAACACGCCGACCGCGCTCGCGGATGCGCTCGACTGGCTCGACGACCCGAAGGCGCGCCTTCTGGTCAACAGCCGATCGGGCCGGGCGGCTGTGCAGGTGCCTGCCACCAGCTTGATGCTGGACGATGGCACCATCGAGCCGCGCCTTCGGCTGATCCGTCCGATGGAGGCCAGCACGGTTCCGGCCAAGATCATGGAAGTCACGCATTGGCTCGAGGCCGACCGCGCGGCCTTCGTCGCCGCCTGGTCTGCGGAACTGGCCGAAGTGCCCGAGTTCTCGGAAGCCACGCTGCACATCGTCGCTGGCCTCTTGCTGCCGATCTGGAAGCAGCTCCCCCAGGACGAAACCCGCGTCTACCGGCTGCAGACCGACGACGGCCAGCGCATTATCGGCCGCCGGGTCTCGCCCGCCTGGGTCACCACCACGCTGGCCGCCGATGCGCCAAAGCTGACGGCGGCGCAGGTCCACGCCCTCCTTCTCGAGGGCAAGACGATCGTGCGTCTGGCGGAAGGGATGGAACTCCATCGCTCCCGGGTCATGGGCGCAAACCGGATCGAGCTCTCCGGTTTCACCGAGGCCGCCAAGGATCGGCTCAAGGCCGACGGCTTCTTCTCGGAGATCATCAGCTGGAAGCTGCGCCTGTTCTGCCCGACGGACTCCAGCGGCATCGCCGTGCTCGAGCGCCTGCTTGCACGCGTCCCGGTCACTGGCCTACATGCACGCAATGGTTGATTGGTGTGCTCATGTCATTGGAAACAGATGATCTCTTGCGCGAGCTTGCGCAGAATGCCGAAAGTGTTTGTCGTCATTATCTTCCCGCTGGCAGGCGGGAAGGCTCCTACTGGATGGTCGGCGATCTGCAGAACAACCCCGGCCGCTCGCTCTTCGTGCGGCTCGTCGGACCGACCTCTGGGCCGGGCGCTGCCGGGAAATACACCGATGCTGCGACAGGTGATCATGGCGATCTCCTCGACATCATTCGCGAGCGAACCGGGATCACCCGCTTCCCCGATCTTCTCGCCGAGGCCCGCGCGCATCTTGGCCGTCCGGCGCCGGTGATCCCGGATGCGGTATCCTCCAAGAAGCTGAAGCCCCCAGGCGGAACACCAGAAGCTGCCGCGCGCTTGTTTGCAGCCTCAGTGCCGGTCGCAGGCAGTCTTGCAGAAACCTATCTCCTGAGCCGCGGCATCACCTTGCCGATCTCTAGTTCTGCCCTACGCTTCCACCCGAAGTGCTGGCATCGCGATGAGGTTCAGACCAGATCCATCCCCAGACCGGCGCTGATCGCCGCGGTCACCGATGGGGCAGGGTCCTTGAAGGGCGCACACCGCACCTGGCTTGCGCAAGATGGCACGGACAAGGCGCCTGTCGAAACTCAGCGGCGGGCGATGGGTCACCTCCTCGGCAATGCCGTCAGGCTGACCCCGGGCGATGACATCCTCGTCGTGGGTGAAGGCATCGAGACCATGCTCTCCGTTCGGGAGGCGGCCCCCGGCCTTCCCGTCTGGGCGGCGCTCTCGTCTTCTCACCTTGGCGCCGTCCTACTGCCGGAGGGATTGCAGCGTCTGTACATTGCCATCGACCGCGACCCAGCCGGGCAACGCGCAGCGGAGCGATTGACCACCAGAGCCACCGAGGTCGGGATTGTCGTTCGGGTGCTCGAACCGAGGCTCGGGGATTTCAACGACGATCTTCGGGCAGACGGACCGGAGGCACTGCGTCAGCATCTGGCAGAGCAGATCGGTCCCGAGGATCGGAAGCGCCTGGAGCCCTGAAGCAACTCGTCCGGCGCAAAGGGCAGTCTTGAGACAGTGGGGCAGGGGGCATCTCTCCTGTCCCGGGTCTGAACCCTCATCCATTGCCTCCCTCAGAGGCCAGTCGTTCCCCCCATTCCCCGCACGGCCTTCAAGAGATGGGCAGGCGGCCGTCAAAGGGGCCGCCCCTTCAAGGACGGGGGGCAACTGATTTCCGCCGCGAGGGACAAGCCCTCGCTTTGCATCGCGAGACATATGTGGACACCCCCTTCGTCAAGTCTTTCCTCAATGCGTGTCGAATCCGGTTGGGTGCTTGCATATGTCCGGCCTCGTAGTGCGGCCGGATGGCCGCGGGCCCTGATGATATCCGCGGATCATGGTCCCTATCAAAACATCGCGCTTTTCAGCGCTGCCTCGCGAACGGGTTTTCCTGATCCCCGGCAAAACCGGTAGTCATCACGCTTCTTGGGCAGACCCTCCGAACTGTTGTGACGCTAGTGCGTCGTGACTTATGCGGCGGCTTCTCCGAAGACGGTCTTGTGTGCCATTACCGCCCAGCAGATCCGTGCCATCTTGTTGGCCAAGGCCACCGTTGTCAGGCGTGCAGATTTCGCCTGGAGGAGCTTTCTGACCCAGTTTATTAATGGCCCCTCGGTTGTTCGTCTCGAGAAACCGACGACAGCCGTCGCCCCGATGACAAGCAAGGTTCTCAAATATCGGTTTCCGGCTTTCGTGATCCGTCCCAACCGTTCCTTGCCACCGGATGAGTTGGATCGCGGCGTCAGGCCGAGCCATGCGGCAAGGTCTCGTCCCGATCTGAAGGCAGCAGGGTCCACGACAGTGGCCGCCATTGCGGATGCGGTGATCACGCCGACGCCAGGGATCGTCGCCAGCCGTTGGCTGGCGTCGCTCGTGCGGTGCCATTCCAGGATTTTCCTCTCGAGCTCCTTTATCTCGGCATTCAAGGAGCCGATCTGCCGGGCAGAGGAAAACACAATGTCACGCACGAGCGGCGGCAGGTCGATCTCGTCTGCGCCGTGTGCAAGCACCCGCTCAACGAGATCGGCATGCCGTCTGATCCCCTTTGGCGCTACGACGCCCATCTCGGTGAGATGGCCGCGCAGGGCGTTCACAAGCATTGTTCTTTGGCGGACCAAGAGAGCGCGGGTCTTGTGGACCATGAGAATAGCCTGCTGCGACTCAGATTTGATCGGGACGAACCGCATGGTCGGCCTGGTCACAGCCTCGCAGATGGCTTCTGCGTCAACCATGTCGTTCTTCTGGCGCTTGACATAGGGCTTCACGTAGGACGCGACCATCAACCGTACTTCGTGGCCCAAGGCAGAAAGCTCCCGCGCCCAGTGGTGCGCGGAGGGGCACGCCTCCATGCCAACCAGGCACGGTTCCAGCCTCGTAAAGAACTCGAGCATCTGGGAGCGCCGCACCTTTCGCGTGATGACGACTTTTCCTTCTGCGTCGACAGCGTGAACCTGGAAAACGCTCTTCGCGAGATCGAGGCCAATGATCATTCCGGACATATCCAACCACTCCTTCTTCCAGGGAACCGTTGAAACCAGATTCGACGTTTGGGGTGGGGGTGTCCACATCATCAAATCAGCCGCCCCCCGTCCTCCTCCACATGCGTTCCGGCCCCGAAGGCGGGGTGAAGGGTCGTTCCCCGTGACGGCTTTCGCGAGCCCATGAAGGCCGCGCGGGAGAACGCGCGGACCACCAAGAGCCCGGAGGCAAGAAACAGATGACGTTCCAGACCCGCGACGACGCCTATGAGCCCACCCACACCGCGTCCCAGACTGCCCATGCGCTGGAAGAGTTGCAGCTCTACGGCTACCGTCCCTTCGAAGACGAGCCCGATCCGCGCCCGATGCCCGATGCCGATCGCCTCCGGGGTGCCGTCGCCGACATCTTCGACGCTCTCGTCGCGAGCCTTGCCGACACCCGCATGGAACCCGATCTCGAAGAAGTACTCTGGGGCCAGGTCAACCTCTTCCACCGCGCGACCGCCCGGATCGAACGCAATCTCGATGACAACGAGCAGGGCCAGCGCCGCCTCCAGCGCGAGCAGGACGGCTCCGAGGTGAAATCCACCGAGCTTGAGCGACTGGTGGCCGAGGGCCTGACCCTGACCGAACGGCGGAACTGCATGGACATGATGCGCGATCACGCCGCCACCGAGTTCTGGCATCACACGGGCTCGACCTGGCGGCCCCGCACCGGCTCGATGGTGAACCATCAGCACCTGACCGCCGCGCTGATCGACAGCCGCGATTTCCTCGCCGCCAAGCGTCGCACCGAAGCCGAGGTGATGCTGCCCGCGGGCCCCAAGGTGGCCCTCACCGGCGGGACTGACTTCAACGATCATCGGCTGATCTGGGGCAAGCTGGATCAGGTCCGGACCAAATATCCCGACATGGTCCTGCTCCACGGTGGCAGCCCCAAGGGCGCCGAACTCATCGCCGCCAAATGGGCCGAAGCCCGCGGCGTGACCCAGGTCGCCTTCAAGCCCGACTGGACCAAGCACGCCAAGGCCGCACCCTTCAAGCGCAACGACGCCATACTGGATGTCCTGCCCGTGGGCGTCCTCGTCTTCCCGGGCAACGGCATCCAGGAAAACCTCGCCGACAAGGCCAAGAAGCTCGGCATCCC
>CANJQT010000064.1 GCA_947476475.1 Paracoccaceae bacterium
CGAAATCAACCCGATCTCCCCGCGCCAAGCCCGCACCCTCCAGGTGATCCATGAAACGCGCCCCTCGCAGCCGTCAACGCCATGATTTATATGCGAAATATCACGATTACGACAGCGAAATCAGCGACTTACTTGGAGAATGTGGGTTAAAGCGGCTTCGGGATCAACCTTCAGGTGGCGTGCCAGATTGGCGACGACGAAAAGCAGATCGCCAAATTCCTCGAAAACCTCGGCCTCGGTCAGGTTTTTGCGCGCGTCGTTCAACTCGCGCGTCTCTTCGGCGATCTTGTCGATCACTTCGTCGGTCGAGGGCCAATCAAATCCGACGCGCGCCGCACGGTTTTGCAGCTTGACCGCTCGGGTCAGGCCCGGAAGACCAAGTGCAACGCCATCCAGCACGCCTTTTACCTCCGTCTGGGCACGTTCCGCAGCCTTCATCTTCTCCCAGTCGCGGGTCTGTTGTTCGGCGGATTTGTCGCGGCTCTCATCACCGAAAACATGGGGATGGCGCGCCACCATCTTGTCCGAAATTGCGCGTGTCACATCGGCAAAATCGAAATGCCCCGCTTCCGAAGCCATTTGCGCGTGATAGACGGCTTGAAACAGCAGATCGCCCAATTCGCCCTTCAGTTCCTGCCAGGCTTCGCGCTCGATGGCATCCGCCACCTCATAGGCTTCTTCGATCGTATAGGGGGCAATGCTGGCGAAAGTCTGCTCGAGGTCCCAGGGGCAGCCCCTTTGCGGATCGCGCAGGCGCGCCATTATCTCCAGCAGCCGCGCCAGGCCGCCGTCGAAATCATGGACCAGCAGGTCAGATGCAACACGTTTGTTGGTCATTGTAGTTCCAGAGCAAATGGCGTTCTGTCGGCAGTAAACCTAAGCCTTCAGGGAAGTCCACATGCCGGTTATCAATTCCATTGCAGCCCTTGCCCCAAAGATGAAGGAATGGCGCCAGCATCTGCACCGCCATCCGGAACTGTCATTCGATCTGCACCAGACCGCAGCTTTTGTGGCTGATCGGCTGCGCGAGATGGGGGTGGACGAGATCCACGAAGGAATTGCCAGGACCGGGATCGTCGCCATTATTCGCGGTCAGGGGGAGGGGCCGGTGATTGGTCTGCGCGCCGATATGGACGCGCTGCCAATCGCCGAAACGACCGGGGCAGATTATGCTTCGGTCAATGCGGGGAAGATGCATGCCTGCGGGCATGACGGCCATACCGCGATGCTGCTAGGGGCGGCGAAGTATCTGTGCGACACGCGCCGTTTCAGCGGTTCGGTGGCCTTGTTGTTTCAACCTGCCGAGGAAGATGGCGGCGGTGGTCAGGTGATGGTGCAGGAAGGCGTGATGGATCGGTTCGGGATCGGGCAGGTTTACGGCATCCATAATGAGCCAAACGTGCCCTTTGGACATTTTCATTCCATGCAGGGCCCGCTCATGGCGTCGGTCGATACAGCTACGGTGCATATAACTGGCAAGGGCGGGCATGCGGCGAAGCCGCACGAATGCGTTGACCCGGTGGTGGCCCTGGTTGGAATGGTGCAGGCGTTTCAGACCATCTTGTCGCGCAATGTCTATGCGATGGACGAGGCGGTTATCTCGGTGACCATGATCCAGGCGGGAACCGCATCAAATATCATCCCGGAAACCGCAATGTTCTGTGCAACGGTGCGGTGTTTCAAACCAGAAGTGCGTGATATGCTGAAAAAGCGCATACACGAAATTGTCGAGGGCCATGCCGCTGCCTATGGGGTGAAAGCCAAGGTCGACTATGCCTGGGGCTATCCGGCAACAATCAATGACCCTGACAAGACAGCCTTTGCTGCCGAAGCCGCCGCAGATGTTGTTGGCGAGACGGCCGTGAACCTGAATGCCGGGCGCGAGATGTGGTCAGAAGATTTTTCTTATATGCTCGAGGCGCGCCCGGGGGCTTATCTTTACCTGGGGACCGGGCCGGGGGCGGCACTCCATCACCCGAATTTCGATTTCAATGATGAAGTTGCCCCTTTGGGCGCAAGCTTTTTCGCCCGATTGGTGGAGCGTGCGCAGCCCATCGTTTGACCCAGCCATTCAGCAAGTCCAGAATCCATGTTGAACGACTTTCCGGGTGTTTCCCGGAAAAACTTCTTTGGTCAATCTACCTGGTTTGCCTGACTTGCAAATAGGGGGGGGCGCCTATAGATTCCGGCGCAATTCGGGGCCAAAGCCCCGTTGTCCAACGAAGGGAACGCCTTGATGTTCGTAACACCCGCTTTCGCTCAGGCTGCCGGTGGCGCCGGTGGCGCCGCCGCAATTGGCCAGTTCGTACCGCTGATCCTGATCTTCGGGATCATGTATTTCCTGCTGCTGCGCCCTCAGCAAAAAAAGATGAAGGAACACAAGGCGATGATCGAAGCGCTGCGCCGTGGCGATCAGGTGGTCACTGCAGGCGGAATTCGCGGCAAGGTGACGAAAGTCATGGATGACGCTGATGTCGAGGTGGAGATCGCTGACGGCGTGAAGGTGCGTGTTGTCAAAAGCACCATTTCACATGTGTCATCTAAGACCGAACCTGCCTCTGGCGCGAACTGAGTTCAGTCACCATGCAGATGGCCCTTTGGAAACGTGTCGTAATCTGGGGCCTTTGTGCGGCTGCCTTGCTGACAGCTGCCCCGAATGTGTTTTACCCGCGCGTCGAGCGGCACAACGACGCCGTTCTGAAGATGCAATCCGAAGGGATTGAGACGCCCGAGTTGAAGGCAGACGAGGCCTTGTGGCCAAGTTGGCTGCCGTCGAGTATTGTAAATCTGGGGCTCGATCTGCGTGGCGGGGCGCATCTTCTGGCCGAAGTACAGACCGCGGACGTTTACAAGGCGCGCATGGACGGACTTTGGCCGGAATTGCGCAAAGCATTGACCGAGGAACGCGCGAGCGTCGGCGGTGTGCGGCGCGCCCCTTCTGCGGAAGACGAACTCCGGGTCACGATTGAAAAACCGGATGGCATGGCCAAAGCGCTGGAAGCGGCAAGCGGCCTGACCAGCCCCGTGGTTACGCTGACCGGCGTTGGCCAAAGGGACTTTGAAGTGAAGGCCGAAGGCAATCTTCTGGTCATCACCATGTCCGCCGCCGAGAAGGCGGCCAGTGACGACCGCACCATTCAGCAATCCCTCGAAATCGTGCGTCGCCGCGTGGATGAGGTTGGAACCCGTGAACCGACAATCCAGCGCGAAGGATCAAACCGGATCCTGATCCAGGTGCCCGGAATCGGGTCGGCGGCTGAACTTAAGGCGCTGATTGGCACCACGGCCAAACTGACATTCCAGGCCGTGGTCCGCCGGACCACGGATGCCAACGAACTGGCCGGACCAGGCAATATGCTTTTGCCATCCGTCGATGAGGCCGGTGTCTACTATGTTCTTGAAGATACGCCGGTTGTCACTGGCGAGGATCTGGTCGATGCAAAGCCCGATTTTGATCAGAACGGCGCCCCTGCTGTAGCCTTCCGTTTCAACCCATCTGGTGCGCGGAAATTTGGGGATTATACCGCAGAAAACATTGGCCAGCTGTTCGCCATCGTGTTGGACAATCAGGTCATTTCTGCCCCGCGCATCAATTCGCACATTCCTGGCGGGTCGGGGATCATCACCGGCAGTTTCGATGTGGCCAGCGCCACCAATCTTGCTGTTCTGCTGCGCGCCGGGGCCCTTCCGGCAGAAATGATCTTCCTTGAAGAACGCACAATCGGGCCAGAGCTGGGACAGGATTCGATAGATGCCGGCAAGCTTGCCTCGATTGTTGGCTATGCTGCTGTGGCGGTCTTCATGATAGCGTCATACGGCTTTTTCGGCACGTTGGCCGTGGTGGCCTTGGCATCGAACATGGCAATGATCTTTGCGGTCCTGTCGATGATAGGCGCCACCCTGACGCTTCCCGGCATTGCAGGTATTGTCCTGACAATGGGCATGGCGGTGGATGCCAACGTTTTGATTTATGAACGGATCCGCGAAGAATTGCGACGTGGAAATGGCCCCGCGCGCGCCATTGAGATCGGTTATGAAAAGGCGATGTCCGCGATCATCGACTCGAACGCGACGGCATTGATATCGACCATGATCCTCTTCTTTGTGGGTTCCGGCCCGGTCAAAGGATTTGCAATCACGCTAACGATCGGGGTGATTACCTCGGTTTTCTCGGCAGTCTATGTCACACGTCTTTTCGTCACCAGTTGGTTCGCCTGGCGGCGGCCCAAGATCATCGTGGTTTAAGAGGGAAACATCATGGCATTTCGTCTGAAGCTGGTTCCTGAAAAAACCGAATGGGATTTCTTTCGCTGGGCAATTCTGACTTTTGGTGCGTCGGTAGCAGCGATTGTCGGCTCGATCATTCTCGTTCTTGTTATGGGATTGAACTTCGGCATCGACTTCAAGGGTGGCACCACCATCCGAACCGAATCCACTGCGATTGTGGATATTGGCGCCTATCGAGAGGCGCTTGATGCGCTTGAGATGGGGGATGTGTCGATCACCGAGGTGTTTGATCCCTCCTTCCGGGAAGACCAGTATGTGGCGATGATCCGCATTCAGGCTCAGGCCGGCCAAGAGGCACTTGCGCCCGAAGATGTCGCACGCGTGCAGGCAGCTTTGGCAAAGGTGGTGCCAGACATAAAATTCGCCTCGGTCGAGACCGTCGGCCCGAAAGTTTCTGGCGAGCTGATCATGTCAGCAATCCTTTCGGTTCTGGCGGCGACGGTGGCGATTTGCGCTTATGTCTGGCTTCGATTCGAATGGCAGTTCTCGTTGGGGGCAGTCGCGGCGCTGGTGCACGACGTGGTCGTCACCGTGGGCATATTTGCGCTGTTCCAGATCAAGTTCGACCTGACAACCATCGCGGCGCTTCTGACTATCCTTGGCTATTCGATCAATGACACCGTTGTCGTCTTTGACCGGCTTCGCGAAAACCTGATGAAATACAAAACCATGCCGTTGCGCGACGTGATGAACCTTTCGGTCAACGAGACGCTGTCGCGTACCCTGATGACGTCGGGTTCCACGCTGATCACGCTCGCCTCTCTGATGATCTTTGGCGGCGATGTCATCCGTGGCTTTGTCTTCGCTATTTTCATGGGCATCCTGTTGGGAACCTATTCTTCGATCTATGTGGCCAAAAACATCGTGCTTTACCTTGGGGTAAAGCGCGACTGGTCCAAGCCCACTGACGAGGCTGCAGGCCCGAAAGGCAACCAGCTCTACGGCAAATGATCGGGTTGAATGAAATCGCCTATTCAGGCCCCGGCCGTCCGATTGATGCGTACGGTCCTGGGTTCTTTCGTGTTGGTGGCACCCTGTTTCAGGGCGGTTTGCTTGTGGCGCCGGATGGTGCGAGGCCTTGGGGCGGGCTGTCGGATATTGCACTGCTGCTGGGGCTCAAGGGACATATTGATGTGCTGTTGCTTGGAATGGGCAAACAGGTCGCCTATCCTGATTGCGCGCTTAAAAGTCTGATTGAGGCAGAAGAAATTGGGCTGGAGCCGATGTCCAGCCCTGCGGCCGCCCGGACCTACAATGTGCTTCTGTCCGAAGGCCGCAGGGTAGCGGCGGCGCTGCTGCCCGTCTGATAACAAAATAACTTCCGGCGCGCCCGTAAATCGGCTACCCCCGCATCATGGATCTGACAGTCACAGATTTGGCCTTGGCCCGCGGCGGAATGGCCGTCCTGTCGGGCGTGAGCTTTAGGCTGCAGGCGTGCCAGGCTTTGATCTTGCGCGGCCCTAACGGCGCGGGAAAGACCACACTCCTGCGCGCGATTGCAGGTCTTCAGCCCACGTTGGCGGGTCAGATTTCACCCGGCGCTGATCAGATTGCCTATGCGGCTCACGCTGATGCGGTCAAAGGCGCGCTGACTGTTGCTGAAAACCTCTGCTTCTGGGCAAGTGTCTATGGCACGCCCGGAATTGAACGGGCGCTTGAAGAAATGCATCTGCAAGGCCTGCGCGACCGTCCTGCGCAAAACTTGTCCGCCGGACAGAAACGCCGCCTCGGGCTGGCGCGGCTTTTGTTGTCGGGCCGGCCAATCTGGATTTTGGACGAGCCAACGGTTTCACTGGATGCCGAAAGCACGGTGCTTTTCGGCAGAATCCTTCGTGATCATCTTGCGCGCGGGGGCGTGGCACTGATGGCCACACATATCGACCTCGGCCTGCCGGATATTGCGGTCCTTGACCTTGCGCCCTTTCGTGCAACGGCACAGGGGATCGCACTTGCGACGGCACCCGCAGGCTTTGATGAGGCATTTTTATGATGTGCGCCCGGTTTATGGCAGGCTTCATGTTCGGATGCTGCCGACAGCTGCACAGACCGGGCAGGGGGTAGCCAGATGATTGCCCTCCTCACCCGTGATCTGCGGCTGGCCACCCGGGCAGGCGGTGGCTTTGGCCTCAGCCTTGCCTTCTTCCTGATCCTTGTGACGCTAGTACCCTTCGGCGTCGGGCCCGAAGCATCGCGCCTGACGCTGATCGCCCCGGGCATACTGTGGGTGGGGGCTCTACTGGCCTCGCTTCTATCCCTGGACCGGATTTTTGCGTTGGATTTTGAGGATGGCACCTTGGACCAACTTGCCACAGCCCCGGTGCCGCTAGAGGCTGTTGCGACAATGAAGGCCTTGGCGCACTGGCTCACGACTGGACTGCCCTTGGCGTTGATTGCCCCGGTTCTGGGGATATTGCTTCACCTGCCGTCAGCGGCCATGCCGTGGTTGACGGTGTCGCTTCTGGTCGGAACGCCAGCCTTGTCGGTCATCGGGGCGTTTGGAGCTGGTCTGACGGTCGGGCTGAAGCGCGGCGGCCTGCTGCTTTCATTGCTGGTCTTGCCGCTTTATGTGCCGACCCTCATCTTCGGAGCCGAAGTGGTTCGACGGGGTGCCGAAGGGACTGCGACGGCTACACCGCTCGCCTTTCTTGCGGCAATCACACTTGCGTCGCTGGCCGGGCTGCCTTACGCCACGGCTGCGGCAATCCGCGTCAATCTGCGCTGAAGCTTTTGATGCTATGCTAGACTGAGGTAACAGAAATCGGATGACCATGTCGATCTGGGATTATGCAAATCCGCGCAAGTTCATGCAAACGTCCGGGGTGGTCTTGCCCTGGATCGCAGGGCTGGCCATGCTGATGCTGACAGTCGGCCTGTTCTGGGGCTTCTTCTTTACGCCGGACGATTACAAACAGGGATCGACAGTCAAGATCATATATATCCATGTGCCGGCGGCCTTTATTGCCATCAATGCCTGGGCGATGATGCTGGTCACGTCGCTGATCTGGCTGATCCGGCGCCATCATGTGTCGGCGCTTGCGGCAAAAGCGGCGGCTCCTGTGGGGTTAGTCATGACTTTGATCGCTTTGTTGACCGGGGCCATATGGGGTCAGCCAATGTGGGGCACCTGGTGGGCATGGGACCCGCGGCTAACCTCGTTCCTTATCCTGCTGCTATTCTATCTTGGCTATATTGCGCTTTGGGATGCCATCGAAAATCCTGATGCAGCGGCTGATCTGACCTCGGTGTTGTGTCTGGTCGGCTCGATTTTTGCTTTTCTCAGCCGCTATGCTGTTCTCTTTTGGAGCCAAGGTTTGCACCAGGGTGCAAGCCTGTCTGTCGACAGCGAAGAACATGTTTCGAACGTCTTCGCCTATCCATTATGGCTGTGTATTGCGGGCTTCGTCATGTTGTTCGTGGCACTGGTACTGATCCGCACCCGCACCGAGATCCGCGCCCGTCGGCTCAGTGCGCTTGAAGCACGGGACCGGATGGCATGATGCCCGATCTTGGAAAATATGCTTTTACTGTCCTGTCGGCCTACGGCGTATCACTCGTGCTGCTGTTGGGGCTGGTTGTCATGTCTTTGCGCCGCAGCGGTCGGGTTCGCCGCGCGCTAGAGGCACAGGAACAAAGGAAGCCTCGAATTGGCTAAGCTGTCCCCGCTCCTGATCCTGCCCCCTGCTTTGTTCGCCGCAGTGGCAGGAATGTTCTTGTGGGGCATGGGCAGAGATAACCCGGATGTCCTGCCATCCGCCTTCGTGGGACAATACGCGCCGCGTGTGGCTGTGACGCCCATGGCAGAACTGCCAGACTTCAGCGATGCGACCCTTCGGGATGGGAAAGTGAAGATTGTGAATTTCTGGGCCAGTTGGTGTGCACCATGCCGGGCGGAACATCCCAATCTTGCACGACTGGCCGCAGAAGGCCTGCCGATCTACGGTGTGAATTACAAAGACAAACCCGAAGCGGCTTTGAGTTTTCTTGCCGAACTTGGCAATCCGTTCGCGGCTGTCGGCGCCGATGAAAGCGGGCGCATGGGCATTGACTGGGGCCTGTATGGTGTGCCCGAAAGCTTTGTTATCGACGGGCAAGGCAGGGTGGTGCTGCGCTTCCCTGGTCCGATTACCGAACGGGTAATGGACAGCGATATTCGCCCAGCCTTGGCCAAGGCCGCCGCTACGCCCTGACTAGCGGCAACCTTCGATAACGCGGCCATGGAATAGGCAAGCCTTCTCTAACATCTGGTTTGGGGCAGGGCGCACGGCTCAAAAAGAAACGCCCCGACCGGCGGGGCGGGGCGTTCTTAGCGGGCGTGGTCTGCAACGGCAAAAAAACCGTGTGTGTTCTTCAATGTGCCAACCGCATACGTCATTGGCTTTGTCAAATTGCCGCCCAGTTATCGGGGAAATTCCCGGTTCAGTTTCTGGGCTTCGTCCGTTCAATAGGCAGTGAAAAATTGCATTCGCTAATGTGTTCAACATACATGGCGACTACGGAAAAATATATGAAAATTAGATGGTTAACGTGACTTCCTCCTGAAATACATTGTTTCCCACTCCCGCGGGGTTGCTAACTTTTGGACAGGTTTTGCGCAAACTTGGCGATCTGGTGGCCGTTTTTTTCTGTTCGATCAAGAAACCCGCCGGGATTTTGCATGCGTGATCCTGGCCGCAGACGGTGGCGATCGGCAGGATTCGTGATGGCTCCACGCCCAAGAAAAGATAACGCCCCGACCGGCGGGACGGGGCGTTATCTGGAACTCTGTCCAGCAGCAAAATAGCTGCTATGCGCTCTAATGACGGCACGAAAACTGCCGCAAATCTCAAATGCTCCTAAGCCTTGATCCTCAGTAAAATCCCGAGTTCTGATCTTCGGCGTCTTTGCAAAAGTCTTCGATAAATCGTTTCGCTCTACAAATTCAATATACACGCAACGCATCTGCGGACCAAAGAAATAGGGTGGAAAATCTGGCGGTGACCCGAAATTCATTGTTTCAGGTGCCCACAGGGTTGCTAACTTTTGGACAGGTTTTGGCGCTAACAGGGCTGTTCGGCAGGTATTGCATGGCCGTGAGCGGGGACAAAGCAATAATGACAAGAGCCATGTTTGGCGTCATCGACAGCCAATGCCGCACATGATTCCCCGGTATCAGACCATGCAGAAACAACTCTGCCGAATGCGCAGAGGCCCCCCGAAAAGACCGGAGGGCCGCCAAACAGTCAGACAACTTATGCCTGAGCCAGATTTCTCAGGACATAATGCAGCACGCCACCGTGTTCGACATATTCAATCTCGACCTCGGTATCGATGCGGCATTTGATCTGAATGGTCTTCTGGGTTCCGTCCGCGTACCGGATAGTGCAGGGCACCATGCTCAGTGGTTTAAGATTACTTGAAAGGCCTTGGATGGCGATTGTCTCATCGCCATTAAGGCCCAGCGTCTTGCGGTTGTCGCCATCGGTGAATTCAAACGGAATGACCCCCATGCCAACCAGGTTCGACCGATGGATGCGCTCGAAGCTTTCCGCAATTACCGCCTTGACGCCCAGAAGGTTGGTGCCCTTGGCCGCCCAATCGCGGCTGGAGCCCGCGCCATATTCGATGCCGCCGACAACCACCAGCGGCACCCCCAACGCCTGATAGGCCATGGAAGCGTCGTAGATCGACGTCTGCGCCCCGTCTGGCCCCTTGGTATAGCCGCCTTCGACCCCGTCGAGCATCTCGTTCTTGATGCGGATATTGGCGAAGGTGCCGCGCATCATCACTTCATGGTTCCCGCGGCGCGAGCCATAGCTGTTGAAATCAGACTGCGCCACCTGTCGTTCCGACAGATACCTGCCTGCGGGCGTGGTCGCCTTGAATGACCCTGCCGGGCTGATGTGGTCGGTGGTTATCATGTCACCGAAGATGCCCAGCAGTCGCGCGCCGTCGATATCGGCAATGGCTCCCTTGGTTTTGGACATGCCGCGGAAATAGGGCGGGTTCTGGATATAGGTTGACGTCGGCGGCCAGTCGTAGGTTTCCGATTCCGTCACCTTCACCGCTTGCCATTTTTCGTCGCCCTTGAAGACATCGGCATACTTTTTCTGGAACGCCGCACGGGTCACGGTGGCGTGGACCAGATCGGCGATTTCCTTGTTTGTCGGCCATATGTCCTTAAGGTAAACCGGCTTGCCATCCTTGCCGATACCCAGCGGTTCTGTTGTCAGGTCGATGTTCATGTCGCCGGCCAGAGCATAGGCCACAACCAGCGGCGGGCTGGCCAGATAGTTGGCGCGCACGTCCGGGCTGATCCGGCCTTCAAAGTTGCGGTTCCCCGAAAGGACCGCCGCCGCCACGAGATCGCCCTCGGCGATGGCCGCCGAAATCTCTGGCTGCAGCGGGCCGGAGTTGCCGATGCAGGTGGTGCAGCCATAACCAACCAGGTTGAAGCCAACCGCATCAAGATCCTCTTGCAGGCCAGCGGCGTTCAGATATTCACTGACCACCTGCGATCCGGGCGCAAGCGAGGTCTTGACCCAAGGTTTCCTCGTCAGCCCCAGCGCACGCGCCTTGCGCGCCACCAGCCCCGCGCCGATCATCACATAAGGGTTTGATGTGTTGGTGCAGGAGGTGATCGAGGCAATCACGACACGCCCGGACGACATTGTGTAGCCTTCGCCCTTCACGGAGACTTCCTTGCCCATCGGGCGCTTGAAGCTCGCTTCCATTTCACGGGCGAACGAGGCTTTCGCGTCCGTCAGGGGAAGGAAGTCCTGCGGGCGCTTCGGGCCAGAAATGGCGGGCACGATCGTCCCCATGTCCAGTTCCAGCGTCGATGTATAGATCGGCGCATAGTCCGCCCCGCGCCACATGCCGTTTTCTTTGGCATAGGCCTCGACCAGTGCGATGCGCGCCTCATCGCGGCCTGTCATGTGCAAGTAACGGATGGTTTCACTATCAATCGGGAAGAAGCCGCAGGTTGCGCCATACTCGGGGGCCATGTTCGCGATCGTGGCACGGTCGGCAAGCGGCAGATGATCGAGTCCTTCGCCATAGAATTCGACGAATTTGTTGACCACGCCATGTTTGCGCAGCATCTGGACGACCTTTAGCACCAGATCGGTTGCGGTAGTGCCTTCCTTCATCGCGCCAGTCAGCTTGAAGCCTACCACCTCGGGTATCAGCATCGATACCGGCTGGCCCAGCATTGCCGCTTCGGCCTCAATCCCGCCCACACCCCAGCCCAGAACGGCAAGGCCGTTGACCATTGTCGTATGGCTGTCGGTACCGACAAGCGTATCTGGATAGGCAACCTCGGCCCCGTTCTGGTCCTTGTCGGTCCAGACGGTCTGGGCCAGATATTCAAGGTTTACCTGATGGCAGATTCCGGTGCCGGGCGGCACCACGCGGAAATTCTGGAACGCCTTCTGGCCCCATTTCAGGAACACATAGCGTTCCATATTACGTTCATATTCCAGATCGACATTGCGCTGGAAGGCGCGCGGATTGCCAAATTCGTCGATCATAACCGAATGGTCGATGACCAGATCGACGGGGTTCAGGGGATTGATCTTCTGCGCGTCGCCGCCAAGTGCCTTGATCCCGTCGCGCATCGCCGCAAGGTCTACGACCGCCGGGACGCCAGTAAAATCCTGCATGAGCACGCGGGCCGGGCGATAGGCAATCTCGCGCGGGTTCTGCCCGCCTTTGGCACCCCATTCGGCGAAAGCCTTGATGTCATCGACCGATACAGTGCGCCCGCCATCTTCGAACCGCAGCATATTCTCCAGAACCACTTTCAATGCTGCCGGCAGGCGCGAGAAATCACCAAGGCCGGCCGCTTGCGCCGCAGGGATGGAATAATAGTCAACCGTCTTGCCTCCGGCATTCAGGCTACGTCGGGTCTTGGCGGTATCGGTTCCGGTGATGACGGTCATGGCTGTCTCCCTCAGGGCGTCGCTGGCGTATCGCGAAAAGGCTAATGCCTTATCAACAGGTGTGGATCAAGGGGTTGGTGTGGTATTGTATACATATGTATGCCGAAACATGCAAGCGCCAGACCACATCCAGATCATCGCCTGTCCCTCACGCAAACTTGCGTCTGGTTCCCAAAGCCTTGATTGGCAGCCAGCGCGGGACTGATCTAAACAAATGGGCAAGATCAACATTCCCGGCATTGGTACAGAATGATCAAAGGACCGAATCCATGAAAGTGATCGTGATTGCGTTGGTGTTGATGGCGGCATTGGCAACCGCAGCCTTCGCACAGGATTCGGAACGCCCGGTGGTGGTCGAACTTTATACGTCACAGGGCTGTTCCTCCTGCCCGCCTGCCGACGCGCTCCTTGCCAGCTTGTCCAAGCAAAAGGGGGTCATCGCACTCGCACTTCATGTGGATTATTGGGACTACATCGGCTGGAAGGATACATTTGGTAGCCCCGACTTCACCGCTCGACAGCACTCGTATGCCCGCTTTGCCGGGGAAAAGATGGTCTATACCCCGCAGATGGTGGTGAATGGCGGGCCCTCAAAGATTGTTGGCGACGATGCGGCAGGCCTTGCCCGGCTGATGCAACCTGCAGGAGGCGCAGGCGGGCCAGTGGTCGCGCTCAGCCGCTCGGGCAGCCAGCTCAGGATTCGGGCGGCCACGGCGACGCCGCTTCAGCGCGGGGCAACAGTGGAACTGGTGCGCTATATCCCGTCCGCTGCAGTCGACATCGAGCGTGGCGAAAACGCCGGGCGACGGATACTTTATGTAAATGTCGTCGCCAGTTGGAAATCGGTGGCAGACTGGGATGGCCTTGCGCCACTTGATCTTCTTGTCAATGCACCGGGCACTTTACCTATGGCGGTGCTGATCCAGGAGCCTGGTCCCGGCGCGATCCTTGGGGCAGCGGAACTGCGCTAAGCGCTTTACCGCCAGCGCCGGTGGATCCAGAACCACTGGCTTGGATCTGCCTCTATACGGGCTTCCAGGCTGCGTGTCAGCGCCG
Source organism: Paracoccaceae bacterium (assembly GCA_947476475.1). Lineage (GTDB taxonomy): Bacteria > Pseudomonadota > Alphaproteobacteria > Rhodobacterales > Rhodobacteraceae > TMP-24. Next base: position 13,263 of record CANJQT010000064.1, read on the forward strand.
TGGTCATGGTGACTGGATCGCTATGGGGAACCGGGGCTTCCAAATCAATGGCGAACGACAAACCATCGGTACCACGGGTCGCGTAGAAGGGGATAAGTTCCGCATTGTAGCGCAAGGCCAGTTCGGCTGCGGAAACCGCTGTTTGCGCAGGCTGGCCCAGAAAGTTGATCAGCGCGCCACCCGACACCCTCTGGTCATGCAGCAAAACCAGATGGCCACCTGCCTTCAGATGGCGCACAAAGCCTGTCGTTCCCTGACGGCCCTGTGCAAAGACCGGACCACCGAAAGCCTGCATCGTGCGTTCATAATGGGCGTTGAAATAGGCATTGGCCATCGGTCGATAAAGCCCGCCGATCTGATATCCGCGTGACACTAGTGCTGCCCGCGCTGCTTCATAATTGCCAAAATGGCCGGATATCAGAATGACAGGCCTGCCCTCGGCCTGCGCGTGTTCAAGCGCAGCAAACCCTGGCCCGGTGATGGGTACGTCTTTCATCCGCGCGACCAGATCGCGGGTGGAGTAATTCTCGATCAGGGTGCGGCCAGCATTGTCACAGGCCTCGGCCGCAATGCGTTGGCGCTCGGGCAGGGGCATATCAGGCCAGATCAATGCAAGATTGGATTCGGCACGTTTGCTGTAGCCTGCTATCGGCGCAAGGATCCAGCGCATCACCCACCCCATGAAGGGCACGCGCACGTCGTAGGGTAGCAACAACGCCAGTTCTATGGGTGTCTGGATCAATCCGTTCAAGACAAGATGCTTGATCCGCCTCAGGCCCGTGATCTTTTGCGCCATGATGCGATCCGTCTCAACTTACCGTCGTCTGTCTGATGGCGCCCGCAAGATGCGCCTCGCGTGGTCAGACATAAAGGCCCGCTCCCACGATCACAAGCGCGCCGAAGGAAGTTGTGGTCTGAAGTTTTTCCCCGAAAAAAAACCTGGCCCCATAACGCTGCCAAATGAATGCCCACATGGCCGAACGGCGCAATGACCCCGCCTTCAGCAGTAGAATAGGCACGGATAGGGCGCAGCCGGGCAGGGGGCGCCTCGGCCAGCCAGAGTTGGGTAAGCGCGATAAAGAAAAAGGTAGTCGCTCTGGGCTGCAATGCCTATGGAACTGCTTGCAAACCGGGGTGGGTGCTGCGCAACGCCAGACCAAGGTTGGGAAGGCATAGAGCCAACACAAGGAATGTCGGGCCAGCATAGCGGGCCTAGGTGGCCTGCAGTGGCCGATAGCCAGACCGGATCAGATGTTTCGCTGGGGCATCCGTCAGGTAAATGTGCCGACCGCGACCAGATTCCGCTGGATGCCGCGCCGATTGGCAGACAAACGCGGCAGGGCGGCATGGTCGCAGCAGCCTGTTGGTGACGGCCGAGACTGTGGCAAAGGTGTGCTTGAACAGGATCGCCCGTAAAAATGCGGCAAGCGCCACCCCCTGTCGGGGCGGCGCTTGCCGCATTCTCAAACGGTCAGAAGCCGGCTTTGATCTTTTCAAACTCTGCCAGCTGACGTTCGCGCAGTGCGGTCGAATTCGGCACTTGCGCCAGAACCGGAACCACGACCGGACCAACGCCGGCATCTTCCAACACTGTCGGATCCATCGCCGCCATCGCCGTTACATTGGAATGACCATAACCGATCGCCTCAAGCAGCGCCGGGGCGGCATCGGTGCGCAGCCAGGAATTGATGAAGTCATAGACTTTATCCTCCTTGCCCGGCGCGTCCTTCATGTTCACCATCCCACAAAACCAGGATGAAATCCCTTCTTTTGGCGCACGCTGAAAACCGACGGGATAATTGTCTTGCTTAAGATAGTTCACACCATCATTCCAGGACCAGGCAACCAGCACTTCGCCCGAAGCCATGATTTGCGCCATTTCCGCCGGGTCGTTCCAGTAGGTGCGGACATTGGGGTGGACCAGACGCAGCCAGTCGGCCGCTGCAGTAAACTGTTCGTCTGTGATGTTGGTCCAGTCGGTCACGCCGGTTGCCAGATAGGCCAGCGCCCAGACGTCGTCGGACGAGTTCGGCAGCGATATCCGGCCCGAGTACTTCGGATCAGCAAAGACCTGCAGCGATGCAACGTCATCAGCCGGGACTTCTTCGGTGTTGTAAGCAACGGCGGTCACGCCCCAGTCGGTCGGAATGTACCAGACGCCGTCTTTATCCTGAAAAATCTCAGAATTCAGGAATTTTGGGTCGATGTTGGCAAAGTCGGGAATTTTGGAAACGTCCCAAGGCTCGATCAGACCGGCCTCGCGATATTTGCCAACCATCTGCGAACATGGATGGGTTACGTCCGACTTGAAGCCCGAGGCGACCTTCTGAAATGCTTCGTCGTCCGAACCGAAGAACGTATAGGTCGGGCCGTCGCCGTTCTTGTCCTTGTAGGCCTGGAACAGGCCCTCCACTTCGAACCCGGCCCAGTCGAGCACTAGTAGATCCGGGTCAGCCGCATGGGCAGGAAGGGACAGCGCCAGTGCCGCGACCGAGGCTGCAAGCAGGGAGTGAAGTTTCATGGTTGCTCCAAATGGAAAGGCCGCAGACCGCGACAGTTGAGTGATATATTATTGCAGCTAAACGCGCCGGGGGCCTTAGATCAAGGGGCAGCATTTGGCCACGCTTGCGCGTTTGCGCAATCATGGCTAAAAACCGCCGTCAGTCAGGCGTTACCCTGCGATCAGAAACCGGCTTTGATGTTTTCGAACTCTTTCAGCATCCGCTCGTGCAGGGCATTGTCCTTGGGCGTCTGCGGGAAAGTCGGCGCGTTGACGGGGCCAAGGCCTGCCTCGACCAGCGCCGCAGGATCCATCGTGGCCATGGCCGCCAAATTGGAATGGCCAACGCCAAGTTCTTCGACAAGCGCCTTGGCACCTCCTGGCGACAGCCAGGAATTCATGAAGTCGTAAGCCTCGTCCTCGTTGCCGGGCCCGTCTTTCATATTCACAAAGCCGCACACCCAGGTTGACGACCCTTCCTTGGCTTCACGCTGATACCCGACCGGGAAGTTCTCTGCGCGCAGAATGGCGACGCCATCGTTCCAGGCCCATGCGACCAGCACTTCGCCCGAGGCGATAAGCTGGCTGACTTCGGCGCTGTCGTTCCAGTATGCGCGGACATTCTGATGTACTTTGCGCAACCAGTCGGCCGCAGCCTTGAACTCTTCGTCACTGACGGAATTCCAGTCGGTCTTGCCTGTGGCCAAGAATGCCAGCGCCCAGACATCGTCAGAGGAATTCGGCAACGATATGCGGCCGGCATACTTGGGGTCCAAGAAGACCTGTAAGCTGGCCACATCCGCTTCTGGAACCTTGTCCTTGTTGTAGGCGACTGCTGTCGCTCCCCAGTCACCGGGCAGGAACCAGACGCCCTCATCGTCCTTCAAAAAGGGCGAATTAAGAAAAGCCGGGTTCAGATTTGCAAGCTCGGTGATTTTTGCCGGGTCCCAAGGCTCGATCAGGCCAGTTTCGCGATATTTCGGCACCATTTGCGAACAGGGATGAGCCACATCTGCCTTGAATCCCGACGACAGGCGCTGAAATTCTTCATCGTCCGATCCGATGAAAGAATAGGTCGGCGGACCGTTATGCTTGGTAGCATAGTCTGCATAGACGCCTTCAAGATCATACCCTCCCCATTCCATTACGACCAGGTCGCCGGCGAAGGCAGGCAAGGCAAAGATCAACGCGATTGCTGTAGCAACAGATTTCTTGATCATGAATGGTCCTCCCCAGGATATGATCAAATTGTAACGCAAAAAGAACTGTTGGCAAGTAATTGTTTGGCGATGGGGTTACGGGTCTTTGTGGGCTGGGCTAGTCTGCACAAGAATCTCGCACAATACAGCTTCGGAGCAACGCAATGCCGCTTGATCTTGATTTCGTCCGCAGTCAGTTCCCGGCCTTTACCCAGCCAGGGCTGAAAGATCAGGCCTTCTTCGAAAATGCCGGGGGATCTTACGCTTGTGGTCAGGTAATCCAACGCTTGACCAGGTTTTACCGCGAACGGAAAGTGCAACCCTACGCTCCTTATGCCGCTGCCCAAGCGGGTGGCGCCGAGATGGATGAAGCCCGCGCGCGGCTGGCAGGTCTGATGGGGGTCAAAGGACACGAGGTCAGCTTCGGCCCCTCGACGACAGCCAACACCTATGTGCTGGCGCAAGCAGTCCGCCGCTGGCTGAAACCGGGCGAAGCAATTGTTGTCACCAATCAGGACCATGAGGCAAACTCCGGCCCTTGGCGGCGTCTGGCCGAAGAAGGGATCGAGGTGCGGGAATGGCAGATCGACCCGTTGACGGGCCATCTTGATCCGGCGCGGCTAAAGCCGCTTCTAGCCGACGGCAAGGTGCGTCTGGTGGCTTTCCCGCATTGCTCGAACGTTGTGGCCGAAATCAATCCGGTTTCCGAAATCGTTTCAATGGCGCATGCCGCAGGTGCCGCGACCTGTGTGGACGGGGTCAGCTATGCGCCGCATGGCCTGCCCGATGTGCAGGAACTTGGCACTGACATCTACCTTTTTTCTGCCTACAAGGTTTATGGCCCCCATCAGGGCATCATGGTGATCCGTGAAGATCTGGGCATGCGCCTGCCCAATCAGGGGCATTATTTCAACGGGGCTTCGCTTTACAAACGCTTCACCCCCGCAGGGCCGGATCACGCGCAGATCGCCGCAAGCGCCGGGATGGCAGACTATTTTGACGCCCTTCACGCCCATCATTTCGGCGATGAACCAGATGCAGCCAAACGGGGTGCCGCAGTTCATGATCTTATGCGTTCCCACGAGATTGCAATCTGCCAACCCCTTCTCGACTACCTGGCTGCGCGCAATGACCTTCGGCTGATCGGGCCGCGCGACGCTGCCAAGCGTGCCCCCACGGTCGCGGTGGCTTTGGACGGCGCGGCCGAACCCGTGTCAGAGGAACTGGGCAAGTTGGGCATCAACTGCTGGGCAGGGGATTTCTATGCAGTGCGTCCGCTGACCGCGATGGGCGTGGACCTAGAAAAGGGTGCGCTGCGACTGTCGATGACGCATTATACTTCGACCGCCGATGTCAGCCGGTTGATCGGGGCCCTGGATCAGGTACTTTGACAGTCGAGGCATTCTGCCAGCCGTCCGTTGGTTTTTGGTCCAGTGTCTGACCAACGGACGGCCAAATGGGTATTTGCGCGACAATGAAGGGCGATTGTTCAGCCCGCCCCTGCTGCATCGTCGCCATACCGGGAATCGTCGTCGGATTCGTCCTCGCCCTCAGGCAGAAATTTTCCCGACAGGTTGATCGAATGATTGTCGTGATGCGGATCCATGATCACGTCTGATGGAAGCTCTCCAGCAAGCCATTCCTTTATCTCGTCGCGGGCATCGCCCGGCTCTTGGCCCGTCAGCTCTGCTATATACCGGATAAAGGCGTGCTGATCGCCGTCAACCTCAACCAGCGCATTCTCCTCTGCGTCTGGCCAACGGTCCAGAATGGCGTCAAGGAATGCCGGCCAGTTGTTCGCAACATGGTGCCATTGCATGGATGGATCCTCCGCATATGCCGACGATATTCTGCGCCTGATCCGTCAGCGTGAAAAGAGTTTTGGCAAGGTCACTGCCGCCAAAACGGCTGCAATCAGTTGGGCAGCAATGTAGGCGGGCACATGGGCAAACTGGATTCCGGTGAACGTGTCGGTCAAAGAGCGGGCCAAGGTCAGTGCCGGGTTGGCGAAGCTGGCCGAACCGGTGAACCAGAAAGCGGAGGCGATCCATGCGCCGACAAGGGCTGGAAGCTGGGCGGGCGCATGCCGCATGGCGCCGGCTATGGTCAGCATCAGGCCAAAGGTCGCGACCCCTTCGGACAGCCACAGGTTTGCGCCGGTTCGGGCGGTTGTCGCCGTCTGGATCAAGGGCAGCCCGAACATTGCATGGGTCAGAAGAACGGCCAAAAGCGCGCCGATCACTTGGGCGGCAATGTAACACATTGCGTAGGCCCCGCCGATCCGGCGCTGGATCAGCAGATAAAGCGTGACGGCAGGGTTCAAATGCGCCCCGGAAATCGGCCCCAATATTGTGATCAGCAAATAGAGGATCAGCCCGGTGGCAAAGGCGACAGCAAATAGGGTAAGGGCCAAGCTGCCTCCAGCTAGCCCCATGCCCATGATGCCGGTCCCGATGCCGCACATCACAAGGATGAGCGTGCCGAGCCCTTCCGCAAAAAGATTGCGTTCCATAAGATAGTCCCTGTCCGGTCCCGCCGCCTTGCAGACACGCAGGCTATTTGCACCATTTGTTTGACAGGCCAATCATGCAGGCCCGCAATCAGGCAGTCAGTTCAGCCAGCCCTGAACCTGACGCGCTCCGCCCGATACGTCTTCTCCTACGCCCGCAACCGTATTGCACGCGGCCAAAGCCGCCAGAAACACAAACGCCAGAAGTTTTTTCACGGCAATCACTCCTCATGCCACCAGACATCGGGCATGAAGCCCGGCCAGTCGCCATATAGCGGAAGCTTTTCGGGATGGTGAAGTTTTTTCAAATGCGCGAGCCGCGACACTTTGGAATACCAGACCGGAATAACATAGCGCCCCGCCAGAAGCACCCGGTCCAGTGCCTGCGTAGCAGTGGTGAAATCGGCTGGATCGGTGGCCGATACCATCGCCGCTATCATCGCCTCGGCCGCAGGGGAATTCATGCCCATCCAGTTGCGGCTTCCAGGTTCGGCTATCCCCTTTGACCCCCAGTAAAGTGTCTGTTCATTCCCCGGACTCAGCGACAGGGCGCGAACATACCATGCCATGTCAAAGGCATAGGTATTGGTGCGTTCCTTATATTGCGGCCCGTCGACCGAAGTGACGGTGGGCGTGATACCAAGTTGCTTCAGCGCCTCGACATAGATGTTGACCACCGCCTCGGAATCGCCTGCGCCGGCCGCCAGCAGAATCTCGAAGGTGAAGGGCTTGCCCAACGCATCCTTCATCACGCCCTCCTGCACCGTCCAGCCCACTTCCTCGAAAAGCTGCAGCGCCTTGCGCAGGTTCCCGCGGTCGGTCGGTTTCTCGGGGCTGCTGACTGGCAGATCGTATCCTTCCAGCGTTCCCGGTGGCAGTTCGGCGGCGAAGGGCTGCAACAACTCGGCCACCTTGCCGGCAGCCGGGCCATGATCGGTGGCCAGGGTCGAGTTCGAGAAGTAAGAGGTGATGCGCGGTTCTGTTCCACCGTTCAGCGTTTGATTGATGAATTCGAAGTTGAAGGCCAACGTCATCGCTTCCCGGACCCGCCAGTCGGCGAAGATCGGGTTGCGCATGTTCATGACAAGCCCGGTAATGCCGGACGGGCGCGAATGCGGGATTTCCTCTTTAATGACATCGCCTGCCGCCAGTGCAGGAAAATCGTAGGATGTCAGCCATTTGCCGGCATTTGATTCACGAAAACTGTCAATTTCGCCTGAAGTGAACGCTTGGAAGGTCACATCGCCGTCACCAAAATAATCATAGCGGATCTCGTCGAAATTATGCAGGCCCCGGTTGAACGGCAAATCCTTGCCCCAATAGTCCGGATTGCGCTTGTAGGTGATGCTCTTACCCGGATCGACCTTGTCTATGACATAGGGACCAGAGCCAATGAGCACATCCAGCGTGCCCTCTTCAAAGCCCCGTACTTCCCAATCCGATTTTTTCAGGATCGGTCGCAGCCCCATCAACAATGGCAATTCGCGGTCAGCAACGTTGAAGGTGATCCGCAGCTTGCGTTCGCCGGTAGATTCGACCTTGGCCACCTTTTTCCAGGCAGTTTGATAACGTGGATGGCCTGCCGTGCCCAACGCCTCAAGGCTCCAGATCACATCTTCGACCGTGACCGGGCTGCCGTCCGAGAATTTGGCCTCTGGCCGCAGGGTGAATTCGACCCAAGCGCGGTCTGGATCGGTCTCGACCGATTCGGCCAACAGGCCGTAAAGGCTGAAAGGTTCGTCGATTGAACGGCCCATCATTGTTTCCACCGTATGTGCAGTGATCCCATCGGCCGCTGTGCCCTTGATGCCGAATGGGTTAAGACTGTCAAAGCCTCCGGCAACACCCAGATGCAGACTGCCTCCCTTGGGGGCATCGGGGTTGGAATAGGGCAAAGCCACAAAATCGGGTGGAAGGGCCGGGTCGCCATACATAGCTATGCCGTGCTGTGGCTGGGCCAAGGCGGTGCCGGTCATCAGGGCCAAGGTCAACACAGCACCGCGCCAAGTGCCAATCCTCCATGAAAAACCCGTCATACGCGTCCCCTTATTTGTTTCCTGACCTTGCGCGAACCTTAACTGCCTGTGGTAGGCAATTCAAACTTTTACCTTGGACATCCGGCAACTTACCGCGTATAAACAAGGCACTGCTCGATAGGTTTCTTGCCTGTATGAAACCTGCCTCAATAACTTAACGCCCGCTTCGTGCGGGCGTTTTTTTTCGCGTTTTGGCTTGGCCAGGACACGGCTGCCGTTGATTCGGGGTTGGGGATTCGGCTTGCACGCCGCTAACTTTCCGCTCGACCTTTCGCTGTTGCAGCATCTATCTTCGCCTTCGGACATCCACATGATCATGAGGGACAAAAGCATGGCACTTGAGGGCAAACGGGCGATCATCACCGGCTCCAACTCCGGTATTGGCCTGGGCGTGGCCGAAGGCCTGGCCTGTGCTGGGGCTGATATCGTGCTGAATTCCTTCACAGATCGCGACGAAGATCATGAATTGGCCAGTTGGCTGGGCAATAAGCACGGGGTCAAGGCGCGTTACATCAAGGCAGACATGTCCCGGGGCAATGACTGCCGGGCGCTGATCGAGGCTGCGGGTGGCTGCGACATTCTGGTCAACAATGCGGGCATCCAGCACGTTGCGCCAATCGAAACATTCCCGGCAGACAAATGGGATCAGATTCTGGCAATCAACCTGAGTTCAGCCTTCCACACAACCGCTGCCGCCTTGCCTGGGATGCGCGAGCGGGGTTGGGGGCGGGTGGTCAACATCGCGTCGGCCCACGGGTTGACGGCTTCGCCCTACAAATCTGCCTATATTGCCGCCAAACATGGGGTCGTCGGTCTGTCGAAGACAGTTGCGCTTGAGACGGCCGGGCAGGGGATCACCTGCAACGCCATCTGTCCGGGCTACGTGCTGACACCGCTGGTCGAGGCTCAGATCCCCGATCAGATGAAGGCACATGGGATGGACCGCGAAACCGTGATCCGCGAAGTCATGCTTCTGCGCCAGCCTTCGCGCCAGTTTGCTACGGTCGAACAGATCGGCGGGACGGTTGTCTATCTTTGCTCTGGCGCGGCCGATCAGGTGACGGGAACCACCATTTCAATCGACGGCGGCTGGACAGCACTTTAGCCCAGAAGACGGGTGAACAGGGTTTCAAGA
>CANJQT010000065.1 GCA_947476475.1 Paracoccaceae bacterium
CCGAATGGGGCGGCGAGCCTGAGGCGTGCCGGCAAAGGCGGGGAAGCGCTGCGCTCAGCGGTGTCGGCCAATGCTGCGGCCTTTGCGGCGGACCTCGCACCGGTACTCGCGGATATCCGGGCGGCTGGACATACGTCGCTGCGGGCGATCGCGGCGGAGCTCACAACACGCGGGATGAGGACACGGCGGGGCGGCACGTGGGGGGTGGGGAACGTGAAGGGCCTGCTGGGGAGGGTGAAGGATCGGTGAGTACTGCAAACGCGCGCCCGAAAGCGTGGACCCGTGCCGCCGCTCTCGCCGAGTGGCGCGGCCTTTTTTACGGCCTGACGGCAGGGTTGGGTAGGGCAAACAGAGACGAGTTCGCATTAGTCTGACACCACGGAGATTGAATTTCATCGGCACATGGTTGATCTTCGCATGAATTATTGACTGTCGTGATACACCGATCTCGTCTCGGGGGGACTTGTACAAAGGCCAACGGTCCCTTCTCATGGCGGACTATCCGATTTGATGGCAGAAAGGATCGAACGGTGAAGCAGTTACGGAGGTCAGGACTTGAACGCAATCGTTGTCTTGGACTACGTCGGTGTCGCGCTTTTTGCGGCTACGGGTGCGCTGGCCGCATCCCGCAAGCAACTTGATATCATCGGTTTTCTGTTTCTCGCGGCGGTCACCGGCATTGGCGGTGGCACTGTGCGCGATCTTGTTCTGGATGTACCGGTGTTCTGGATTGACCAGCCCACCTATATTCTCGCCTGCGCTGCGACGGCCGTTGTCATCTACTTTTCAGCCCATCTTTTGGAGTCTCGGTATCGCTCGCTTCTTTGGTTCGATGCCATCGCGCTGGCCGCCTATTGCGTGATCGGTTCGTACAAAGGCCTGTCGATCACCGGATCTTATGTTATTGCCGTGGTGATGGGGATGCTGACTGGTACGTTCGGGGGTATCTTGCGGGACGTGCTTGCCAATGAACCTTCCGTCCTTTTGCGCCGGGAGATTTATGTGACGGCGGCAATGCTTGGCGCACTTGCCTTCATCGCAGCTGCGGCCTTTGGCGCGAACGAGTTTTTTTCAGCCAGTGTCGGTTTTGGCGTGGCGATTGCCATTCGCGGTAGCGCCCTTGCCTTTGGTTGGACGCTGCCAACTTACAAATCGCGTCCAGGCCGCAACACGGATAGTTAGGCGGACTTGTTGGCAGGGCGGCAGATGCAAGCCGCGGCATTCCTATCCCAATTTCGATTTTTGTTTCCGTCGTACTGGCCTCGTGTTCAGAAATCCAGATATGCCGTTCAAGGTCGAGCTTCAGTTCGCCTTGCAGGATAATGTTCTCCAACCCGATCACGATCAGGTTGCTCGATGCTGTGGGGGTGGACATGTCGGTTATGCGGGTATCGAGCTGTGTGGTTTCCGACCGAAACCGAAGGGCGTAATCTAGTCTGGTGATTTGTGGTTAATCCACCCCGAGCCAGTTCCACCCGCGAACCAAATCGCATCCACTGTCGTGTTGGCGTCGGCAATGATCACATTCCTAGCAGTGGCGAAGGCATTCATGTCGCTGTCCCCGATCAGTAGAGGGTAAAAAGGCGGGCTTCCGCGCCGGATGCTTGATGACTGGCGGGATCGAGGCTTTGGTCAATATGTTGGTCCAGCTATCCTTTTCGTCCATCTGTTAGCGGACATAGTGCGGCATCCCTTTGGCGGCAGGGCCAAGCTAATCCGTAATCTGATGGCCGGTATCGGCTTGGTGCCGGCAATGGTCAGGATTTGTCGCGCTCTGCCATCGCCCAAGCGCGAAACACTTGCGCCTGACGGTTGACCAAGGGTGGAGCTGTGGTGGAGGACAACAGATAATAATTGTAACCATCGTCTTGCACCCGTTGGGAAATCTGGACCAAGCCGCCAGACTCGAGATCCGGCTGGATCATGGCCTTGGGGCAGAGCGCCGCACCCTGACCCGACAAGGCAGCGGCCCGAAGCAGGTTGAAATCCTCAAAAGTCGTGCCGTCAAAAGAGGCTGCGCTGGCGTGATCTTGTAAGCCGCTGTCCACCCCTGACAGCCAGTTTGTCCAGCCTGTCGGCGTGCCATCATGCAAAAGGCCCAAGGTCAGAAAATCGGTCACGGTCTCAGGCGTGTGCCCAAGATGCGCCAAACGTGAGGGGCTGCATACCGGGACACTTTGCCCCGCCAGATAGAAATGCGCCTCGATCATCGGCCCGGAAGGGCCCCGTTTCGCGAAGACAAAGGCCAGATGCACATCGTGAAAGTTTATCTCACGGCCATGCATGGCATAAACGATCCGAATTTCGATTTCCGGATGGGCGGTACGAAAGCGGCTGAGGCGTGGGATCAACCAGCACATCGCCACCGAGGGAATTGCCGCAATAACAAGCGCCTGACTGACATTGCGCGCCCGGTTGCAGGCGGCTTCGATCTCGGCCAGCGATCCTGCCAGACTGCGTGCCAGATCGGCCCCATGTGGCAAGAGCCGGGTTCGGTTGCCCTCACGCTCAAACAACGGTTTGCCCAGCCACTCCTCGACATTCCGGATCTGATGGCTGACGGCAGATTGCGTGACAAACAGCGCCTCGGCGGCAGCGCGGAATGACCCCGTGCGAGCGACCGCCTCAAAGGCGCGAAGTGCATTGAGAGGTGGTGTCGTCATGGCACGCCACATGATGAGAAAAACTAATGCTATCGTGAAAATTGGTCTTTTGACAAGATGCTTGAATACAGGCCTGATCGCAGCAATCGGGTCAATCTCGGCCCACCTAATCTTTGGAGGATTCGATGGAACGTGAACGGTTACAGAACTACGTTGGCAATGGCGAAAAGGCCGTGCCGACTTTTTCGGATTCCGAGATGCAGCGGCGCCTCGACGCGATCCGCGGGCATATGGCAAAGGCCGGGATCGATGCCGCGCTGTTCACCAGCTACCATTGCATCAACTATTACTCTGACTTCATGTTCTGCTATTTTGGTCGCCGCTATGGCTTCTTGGTTGACCATAACATCGCCACCTCAATTAGCGCGGGTATTGACGGTGGCCAGCCCTGGCGCCGGACTTTCGGTGGCAAGAACGTCACTTACACCGATTGGCAGAAAGACAACTATTTTCATGCCATTCGCGGTCTGACCGGTGGCGTCAAGCGGCTGGGGATCGAGTTTGACCACATCAACATCGACACGCTGAACCTGCTGAAATCCGAATTCCCCGGCATGGAATTCGTCGATATCGGCGCGGCGTCCATGCGCCTGCGGATGATCAAGTCGGCAGAGGAAATCGCGCATATCACCAAGATGACCCGTATCGCCGACATCGGCGGTGCGGCCTGCGTCGAGGCAATTGCTGTGGGCGTGCCAGAGCATGAGGTGGCGCTGCATTCCACTGCAACCATGGTGCGCGAGATCGCCAAGGTCTGGCCGCATGGCGAGCTGCTGGATACCTGGACCTGGTTCCAGTCCGGCATCAACACGGATGGCGCGCACAACCCAGTGACAAGCCGCAAGATCGAAAAGGGCGATATCCTGTCGCTGAACTGCTTCCCGATGGTCGCGGGCTATTACGTGGCGCTGGAACGTACGCTGTTTGCGGAAGAAGCATCGGACGAACATATCCGCCTATGGAACATCAACTGTGCCGTGCATGATCGCGGTAAGGAATTGCTGGTTCCCGGAGCCAAGTGCAGCGACATCGCCAAGGAATTGAACGAGATGTATGCGGCGGAAAACCTTCTGCAGTACCGCAGCTTTGGCTACGGCCATTCGTTTGGCGTGCTCTGCCATTACTACGGTCGCGAGGCTGGGCTTGAACTGAGGGAAGACTGCGACACGGTTCTCGAAGAGGGCATGGTCGTGTCGATGGAGCCGATGATCACCGTGCCGAACCATCTGCCTGGCGCTGGCGGCTACCGCGAGCATGACATTCTGGTCATCACCAACGAAAACAACAAGGGCAACACCAACATTACCGGCTTTGCCTACGGCCCCGAGCATCTGATCGTCAAGAACTGAGGCTGAACACCAAAACAGATGCACCCCGGCCCGTCAGGCTGGGGCGCATTTTCTTTTTGACCAGAGTAACAGAGCCACCACTGGATCATCCCGATGATTGGCCAGGCGTGAACAGCGGTGGAGAGAGCAGGCCAGACACCGCATTGCAGGTCTCAGCCCTTCGCACCGCACGGCAGGGCAGGGTTTAGCGGCGCAGGGTGCAGGTCTGGATGGAATTGATGCTGACGATCATGGCCTGGAAGCTCGCACCCGGGGCAAAGTGCTGCCGGGCCTCAACACTCCGGCAGGTTGACGGCAAGGCCCCCGGTCGAGGTTTCCTTGTACTTGACGTTCATGTCGATGCCGGTCTGGCGCATCGTTTCGATGCAGTTGTCCAGCGGCATGAAATGCGTGCCATCGCCGCGCAGGGCAAGGCTGGCGGCAGAGACCGCCTTGATCGCGCCCAGACCATTGCGCTCGATGCAGGGCACCTGAACAAGGCCTGCAGCCGGGTCGCAGGTCATGCCAAGATGATGCTCTAGCGCGATTTCGGCAGCGTTCTCTACCTGTTCGTTGGTGCCGCCAAGCGCCGCACACAACCCTGCCGCCGCCATCGCTGCCGCACTGCCCACCTCACCCTGACAGCCGACTTCGGCCCCCGAGATCGAGGAGTTATGCTTGATCAGCCCGCCGATTGCGGCAGCGGTCAGCATGAAGGTGTGGATGCCCGCATGCGTGGCTCCTATGCAATGGTCACGGTAATAACGGATCACCGCAGGCACCACGCCCGCCGCCCCGTTGGTGGGCGAGGTGACAACCCGGCCTCCGCCAGCGTTTTCCTCGTTTACCGCCATGGCATAGACCGACAACCAGTCATTGGCGACATGCGGCTGGCTTTGGTTCTGCCCGCGTTCGGCCAATAGCTGTTCGTGGATCGCCTTGGCACGGCGTTTGACCTTCAAGCCACCTGGCAAGACCCCGTCCTTGCTCAATCCGCGGGTGATGCAGGCATCCATCGCCTGCCATAACGCATCAAGCCGATACTCTAGGCCTGGCCCGGAATGCACCACCTCATTCGCGCGCTTCATCGCGGCGATGCTTTGGCCGGTGGTCTGACCCATGGTGAGCATCTCCTGCGCGGTGCCGAACGGATGAGGATAGCCTTTTGCCGCCTTCTGCACGTGCAGACTGCCGGACTTCGAAGCCTCCAGCTCTGCCGCCGTGACGACAAAGCCGCCACCGACCGAGTAATAGGTTTGTGTCAGATAAGGATTGCCGCGTTCGTCATAGGCCTGCAGGATGAGGCCGTTGGCATGGCCGGGCAGCGGCGGGCCATAGTCGAACACCAGATCGCGGTCGGGATCAAAGGCGAGATCGCCCAACCCTGGCGGTGCAATGCGCCCGCTGCTGCGCACTGCAGCCACCAGCGCCTCGGCAGCGTCAGGGTCCAGCGTTTCGGGGCGGAACCCCAGCAGACCCAGCACCACGGCGCGGTCGGTGGCATGGCCCTTGCCGGTAAAGGCAAGGCTGCCATGGAGGCTGGCCCCAAGGCGCGACAATCGCCCCGCGCCGGGGATCTTTTCGGCCCCGCCGCGCAGATCATCTAGAAACCGCGCGGCTGCGGTCATCGGCCCCATCGTGTGTGACGATGACGGACCGACGCCCAGCTTGAAGATATCAAAGACCGACAGGAACATCGAATCAGGCACTCACGCCATAGATCGGGTGTGCCGCACACAGCGCGCGCACCTCGGCAAGGACCGCCGCCTCGACGCGTCCGTCGCCTTCAGCGTTTGCTGACAGCGCGTTGATGACCCGCAAGACCAACTCACCCACCTTGCGGAATTCAGCCAGGCCAAAGCCGCGTGTGGTGCCCGCCGAAGTGCCAAGGCGGACACCCGAAGTAACAAACGGCTTTTCCGGATCAAACGGGATCGAGTTCTTGTTGCAGGTCAGTCCGGCACGTTCCAGCGCAGCCTCGGCGGCCTTGCCGGTCACGCCCTTGGGGCGCAGATCGACCAGAACCATATGGCAATCGGTGCCGCCTGATACGATGCCAAGGCCACCTTCCACCAGAACCGCAGACAGCGCCTGCGCATTGGCGATCACGGCCTTTGCATAGCGCTTGAACGACGGGTCCAGCGCCTCACCAAAGGCGACCGCCTTGGCGGCAATCACATGCATCAGGGGGCCGCCCTGATTCCCGGGGAACACGGCCGAGTTGAACTTCTTGCCCAAGGCCTCGTCATTGGTCAGGATCATGCCGCCGCGCGGGCCGCGCAGGGTCTTGTGCGTGGTCGTCGTCACCACATGGGCGTGGGGCATCGGGTCGGGGTATTGCCCTGCCGCGATCAGGCCCGCGTAATGCGCCATATCCACCATCAGGTAGGCACCCACCTCATCGGCAATCGCGCGGAAGGCGGCAAAGTCGATGTGGCGCGGATAGGCCGAAGCCCCAGCGATGATCAGCTTGGGCTTCTTTTCCAGTGCCACTACGCGCACATTGTCCATGTCGATCAATTGGTTGTCTGCGCGCACCTCGTAGCTGACCACATCGAACCACTTGCCCGACATGGTGACAGGCGAGCCGTGGGTGAGATGCCCGCCATGGGCAAGGTTCAGTCCCATGATCCGGTCGCCCGGCTGCAACAGCGCCAGAAACACCGCCTGATTGGCCTGCGCGCCGGAATGCGGCTGCACGTTGACAAAGCTCGCGCCGAACAGCTTCTTGGCGCGGTCAATGGCGATCTGTTCCACCACATCGACATGCTCGCAGCCGCCATAGTAGCGTTTGCCGGGATAGCCCTCGGCGTACTTGTTGGTCAGAACTGAGCCTTGGGCGCGCAGCACATCAAGGCTGACGATGTTTTCCGATGCAATCAACTCGATCTGGTTCATCTGGCGATCAAGTTCGTGCCCGATGGCCTCGGCAATTGCTGAATCAGTGATCTGGTTGGCGTGCAGGGCATTCATCATGACACGGGGCCTTTCAGGTAAAAGCAGGGGAAACGCCCAAAAGGCGCGATGATATCTGTGATGGTGCCAAGGAGTCAGAGGCCGCAGGCAAACTCGCGCAAGGCAATGTCCAAAAGCTCGGACACATGCGGGAAGAACGACCGCCAGACCTCGATGCGGAACGCATCGTCGCTGTCGCGGATCAGCACCACCTGTGCGCTGTCAAACAGTGTGCGCTTGGCTGTGCCAGGTGCCATGCGCAACAGATCCAGCGGGCAGGCGACCGAAAGCAGCTCCTGTGCACTGGGGCCAGTGATGGCGATGGTAAACTCACGGTCCGAGATCACCGTAAGGCTGTGGGGCGTCAGTGCCCGGACTGCCGCGAAATCGGCCACAATGGCAGCCTGTTCGACCTCTGGCGCGTGCAGCAGCCATTCGTCGGGGCCAAGGCACCAAGCGGCGCGGTCGCCCTTGGCCTGCCCTTGCCCGATTTTGCCGGGCAAGGGCAGGCCAAAGGTCGCCGAGGCCGTGTCCAGATCGGCAGGCGCAATGCGCAGGTTCAACCGCGCCACGGGGGGCAGAACAGCAACCGATACGGCGGCAAACGATTTTACGGGGGCGTTCATTCTGGCATCCTCCTCATTCAACCTTCAACCGGTCACCTGCGGGGTCGTAGAACACGCACCCCGTGACCTTTGCCGCTTGCGATCCGCCATCCGCAGTGGGGATGTGCAGCGTGTCGCCCATGCGGTCAAAGCCGCCTTCAACCACCGCCATGGCGATCGAGCGCCCTAGCGCCTCGGACCAGTAGGCACTGGTCACATGGCCGATCATCTTCATCGGTTTGGCCTGCTTTGGGTCCAGCACGATCTGTGCGCCTTCGACAAGCACATCCTTGGGGTTTTCGGTCAACAGGCCCACCAGTTGCTTGCGCCCCTTGGCCACGATATCGGGCCGCGCCAGTGACCGCTTGCCGACGAAATCGGGCTTTGACTTGCCAATGGCCCAGCCAATGCCCGCATCTTCCGGCGTGACAGTGCCGTCAGTGTCCTGGCCAATGATGATATAGCCCTTTTCGGCGCGCAGGACGTGCATGGTTTCGGTCCCATATGGGCAGATGTCGTACGGCTTGCCCGCCGCCATCAGCTTTTCCCACAGCGCGCGGCCATGGCGGGCGGGGACGTTCACCTCGAACCCCAACTCGCCGGTAAAGCTGATGCGGAACAAGCGCGACGGGAACCCGGCCACGGTGCATTCAGCCACCGACATATGCGGGAAGGCGGCGTCGGACATATCCTGCCTTTCGACCAGCGGTGCCAGCAGCTTGCGCGCATTCGGGCCGTTGATCGCAATGGTCGCCCATTCCTCGGTGGTCGAGGTCAGCCAGACCTGGAGGTCAGGCCATTCGGTCTGCAGGTAGTCTTCCATCATGTTCAGCACGCGGGCCGCACCGCCGGTGGTGGTGGTCACATGGAACAGATCGTCACGGATTCGGCCAATCACGCCGTCGTCCCGGATGAACCCATCTTCGCCGAGCAGCAGGCCATAGCGGCATTTGCCGGGGGAGAGTTTGGCCCAGGGGTTGGTGTACATGCGGTTCATGAATTCCACCGCATCGGGGCCGGACACTTCGATCTTGCCTAGGGTCGAGGCGTCGAAGATGCCAAGACTTGCCCGAGTGGCCCGGCATTCACGCGACACGGCCTTGTGCATATCCTCACCCGACTTTGGGAAATACCACGCACGGCGCCAAAGGGCGACGGGTTCGAATGCGGCCCCGTTCTCGGTGGCCCAACTGTCAATCGGTGTCTTGCGCGTCACCTCGAAATGGCTGCCCTTGTGGTAGCCCGCCAGAGCGCCAAAGGTGGTGGGGGTATAGGGCGGGCGGAAGGTGGTCAGCCCAACCTGCGGGATGTCCTTGCCAAGCGCATCTGATGCAATCGTCAGCCCGTTCATGTTGGACAGTTTGCCCTGATCGGTGGCCATGCCGTTGGTGGTATAGCGTTTGACATGCTCGATGGACCGCATGCCTTCGCGTACCGCCAGCCGGATGTCCTTGGCCGTCACGTCGTTCTGAAAATCGACAAAGGCCCTTGCGCTGCTTGGGTTGCGGTCGGTCGGGAGTTCCTTTTGCGTGATGCCGGTGCCGGTCCGGTCGCCCGTCACGGCATAGGTGGCGGGCCCCGCCTTGCGACCGAGATCGCGCAGCGCATCCGCGCCCGCCTTGGCTCCGTCTTCCAGCGCGGCGGCGATGCCCCAAAGGCCGCGTCCTGCACCAGCAATATGCACGGCTTCGGTCTTGTGGCCGGGCAGATAGGCCTTGGCCTTGGCGTCCCATTCCAGCGAGCCCTTGGTATGACTGAACAAATGCAGCGACGGTGTCCAGCCGCCGCACATCAACACTGCATCGCAAGAGATCGTGCGCGCAGTTCCTACGGTGCCACCGCGCACCGGATTGACGCGGATGGATTTAACCCGCGACCGCCCGCCCGTGGCAGTGGCGGTGTGGCCGGTCAGCACCTCGATCTGACGGGACATGGCCGCTTGCATCAGCGCAGGCGGAATGTCAGTGCGTGTGTCAACGATGGCCGCCACCTTGCAGCCCGCATCGGCCAGATCAAAGGCGGTGTGCCAAGCGCTGTCATGGCTGGTCAGGATCACCGGACGGTCGCCCACCTTGACGCCAAAGCGGTTCAGGAACGTCTGAGCGGCCCCTGCCATCATCACGCCGGGACGGTCGTTGCCGTCAAACACCATCGGGCGTTCAATAGCACCTTGCGCCAGAATGACCTGGCCCGCACGGACACGCCAAAGCCGTTCACGCGGCGCGTCGGCGGGCACCTCCGACAGGTGGTCGGTCAGCTTCTGGCACAAGCCGACCATGTTCTGGTGGTAGTATCCAATCGCTGTGGTCCGGTTCATCAGTCGCACATTCGGCAGACCAGCCAGTTCGTCCAGTGCGGAGGCCAGCCAGACCCAAGCCGACTTGTCCTCGATCATGGGAGAGGGTTCGGACAGCAAAGTGCCACCCATCTCGGATTGCTCATCCACCACAACCACCGAAGCCCCCGTGCGCGCGGACGTCAGCGCTGCGGCAAGTCCCGCAGGGCCGGACCCCACAATCAGCACATCGCAATGCAGATAGCGACTGGCGTAATGGTCGGGGTCAAGTTCAGTCGGCGATCGGCCAAGGCCCGCGGCGCGGCGGATAAACGGCTCATACACCTTGTCCCAGAAAGACTTGGGCCACATGAAGGTCTTGTAGTAGAAGCCTGCCGAGAACAGCATGTAGAGCCGGTCATTGATGGCGCCGACATCGAATTTCAGGCTGGGCCACTTGTTCTGGCTTTCGGTGGTCAGCCCATCATACACCTCTTGCATGGTGGCGCGGGTGTTGGGTTCAAACTGCCCCGGTCCTCGGCTGGTGCCGATCAAGGCGTTTGGTTCTTCTGACCCGGCAGTAACGATGCCGCGCGGGCGGTGATACTTGAACGAGCGGCCGACCAGATGCACTCCGTTGGCCAAAAGCGCAGAGGCAACGGTATCACCCTGGCGCCCCTCATAGGACTTTCCGTCAAAGGAGAAGCGGACGGGGCGGGCATGATCCACCCGGCCGCGACTGGAAATGCGCAGATCACTCATCTTGCCACCCAATTGAATTTGTTGAATTTGATCTGCTCCGAGGCCCCCGGCCTGCACACGAAGTGGGCTCATTTCGGCACCTGCACAGCTTTTTCCAGATCGGGGCGTGGCCTGCCTGCCTTGTATGTCACACTGAACTTGTCGCTGACCGTGTCGCGCAAAGCGTTGAAGAACCGCCCACAGCCGTGGATATGGCGCCAGCGTTCGGCGTGCAGGCCGCGCGGGTTTGACCGGATGAACAGGAAATCGCGCCATTCCTCATCGCTCTGACTCATTGGATTGGCTGGCCGCGCGATATGCGCCTCGCCGGCATAGGCGAATTCCAACTCGGGCAGGGTGTCAACGCAATAGGGGCAGTGGATCAAAAGCATGGGTTTCTCCTTAGTGCGCGACGGCGGCGGCTGCGGCTTCGTCGATCAGTCGCCCCGTGGTGAAACGTTCCAGCGTAAAGGGCGCGTTCAGCTTGTGCGGTTCGTCCTTGGCCACGGTCCAGGCCAGCAGATGTGCTGCCCCCGGTGTCGCCTTGAACCCGCCCGTGCCCCAGCCACAGTTGACGTACAGCCCTTTGACAGGTGTTTTGCCGAGGATGGCCGAGCGGTCGGGCGTCACATCAACAATACCACCCCATTTGCGCAGCATCCGCATGCGGTTGAAGATCGGGAAAACCTCGCAGATCGCGGCAACAGTATGCTCGATCAGGGGCAACCCGCCGCGTTGGGAATAGCTGACATACTGGTCGGTACCCGACCCGATCACCAACTCGCCCTTGTCGGACTGACTGATATAGGCGTGCACAGTGTTCGACATCACTACGCAGGGGAATACCGGCTTGATCGGCTCGGAGACCAGCGCCTGCAACGGATAGCTCTCCAGCGGCATTTTTACGCCTGCCGATTGCATGATGACAGATGTATGCCCCGCCGCCGACACCGCGACCTTTTTCGCGCGGATAAACCCCTTGGCGGTCTCCACCCCATCGACCGACCCATCCGCCGCGCGGCGGATCGAAATCACCGGGCAGTTCTGGATGATGTCGACACCCCGCTTGGCCGCCGCCCGCGCATAGCCCCAGGCCACCGCATCGTGCCTTGCGGTGCCAGCGCGCATCTGCAACGCGGCCCCCATCACCGGATATCGGGCATCGGGGGATACATTTAAAGGCGGGCAAAACGCCTTGGCCTCGGCGGTGGAAAGCCAGCGGTTGTCGACGCCGTTCAACCGGTTGGAATGGATGTGACGCTGGAACGACTGAACGTCATGCACGTTGTGTGCCAGCATCATCACGCCGCGCTTGGAATACATGATGTTGTAGTTCAGCTCGGTCGACAGATTGTCCCACAGATCCAGAGCGTGATCGTAAAGCTTGGCACTTTCGTCGTAGAGATAGTTACTTCGGATGATCGTGGTATTGCGCCCGGTATTGCCGCCGCCCAGCCAGCCTTTTTCGATCACTGCGACATTTGTGATTCCGTGTTCCTTGGCTAGATAGTAGGCCGCGCCCAAACCATGGCCGCCCGCACCGACGATGATAACGTCATATTCCTTCTTGGGCTGCGCATCAGGCCATTGCTCGGTCCAGTTCTTGTTGCCCGTGAGGGCATTCTTAAGCAGTGACAGGGCTGAGAAATGGGTCATCACGGGGCCTTTCGGGGGATGATTTCGGCAAGATGAAGCATCATCGCAGGCAGGGCAATTTTTCACTGTATGGATGCGTCAAAGTGACGTTATAATTGCGCCAATCCATCATAGGTCCAACCGTGCAGACACCGTCTACCGCTTCCTCGGTGCTACGTCTTCGGGTAGGGTTCATCCTAGCCCGGCGCT
Source organism: Paracoccaceae bacterium (assembly GCA_947476475.1). Lineage (GTDB taxonomy): Bacteria > Pseudomonadota > Alphaproteobacteria > Rhodobacterales > Rhodobacteraceae > TMP-24. Next base: position 12,413 of record CANJQT010000065.1, read on the forward strand.
TTACGCTCTGCGCCTTCGCAAATTTCGTTGATGTGCTGCGTCTTGCGGCGGATGAGGGCGATGGCTCGCGCCCCATTCTGTGCGGCTGGCGGGTGCTTTCCACTACGACAGATTCTGTGATTTCCAGCTGTGGCATTGCGGTTCAGCCCGAGGAGCGGTTGGGTGACCCCGCGCGCTTTGACTACATCGTCGTCGTGGGCGGGCTGATGCAAGAGCTGGAATACCTAGACCCCGCCCATGCAGCGTTCTTGCACAGTGCAGCGCAGGCAGGGGTGCCCTTGGTCGGGGTCTGCACGGGCGCATTCGTTCTGCACCGGGCCGGGTTGCTGCACGGCTATCGGTGCTGCGTCAGCTGGTTTCATCACAATGATTTTCTAGAACAATTCGACGGCATCACCCCGGTATCAGACCAGATATTTGTGGTTGACCGTGACCGGATAACCTGTTCAGGCGGCACCAGTTCAGCGCATCTTGCGGCGTTTCTGGTGGATCGACATATTGGGCGAGCAGCCTCCAAAAAGAGCCTTGCAATCATGATGATTGACGAGGCGATGGCGGCGGAGCGTCCGCAACCCGGACTGCCACTGGAACTGTCCACCACTGATCCGCTGGTCAAAAAGGCGCTGCTGACCATCCAGCAGAGGCTAGAGACTCCGCTGACCGTCGCCGCCTTGGCTGACCATCTGAAAACCAGCCGCCGCAAGCTTGAACGCCATTTTTCGGATGCACTGAAGATGACGCCGTCGCAGGCGGGTATGGCTATCCGCATAGGGCATGCCGAACTTCTGCTTTCTCGCAGCGCGCGAACGGTGACGCAAGTCGCGCAGGATTGCGGGTTTGTCGATGTTTCACACCTGATCCGCGTATTCAAATCTGCGCATGGCACAACACCAGAGGTCTGGCGTCGCGCACAGGCCACACCGATATTGGAGTCTGACGCCACGGAAGCTATTCAGGTCTGAGACTACGGGTTCGTATTGCTCAAATAATTAGCGCAAATTGAACCATTGGTTCAACAAATTTCCCTGTTGCGGTCCATCGGCCTAACCTTGCGGTGTTGTTCGATTTGGCTGAAAGGAAAGCAACCACATGACCCATGACATTTTGCACGTCATGGAATGGCACAATGGTGAAAAGATATCACAGCCGTTCTCGGACCAAGAAATGGGTCGGAGGCAAGACGACGTGCGGCGGTGGATGGAAACGCATGATGTCGATGCAGCGCTGTTCACCTCCAGCCAAGGCATCGCGTATTATTCCGGCTGGTTTTACAGTGGTTTCGGGCGGAAATGTGGGATGGTAGTCAGCCCCACGGCGACAACGACGATCTCATCTGCCGTCGATGGCGGGCAGCCTTGGCGCCAGGGGTTTCATTCCAACATCAGCTATACCGATTGGCGGCGTGACAATTTCTTTTATGCGCTTCGGCAGTTGACCCCAAGGGTGGCGCGGCTGGCAATCGAATTGGATCATGTCACGCTGAAATTTCTGCGCCAGTTGGAGGCTGCACTTCCGGGTGTGGAATTCGTCGATATCGGGCAGGCGTCGATGTGGATGCGAGCAATCAAATCTACCGAGGAACTTGACGTTCTGCGCGCAAGCGCCCGGTTTGCGGCGCATGCGGCGGCGGCGGTGATGGGCTTGATTGCGCCGGGGGTTGCGGAATTTGAAGTTGGAATCGCTGCCGCTGCTGCGATGCATCGGGCGATTGTTGAAACCTTTCCCGGGGCCGGGATCACAGGATGTGATGCCCGTTTCCAATCAGGGATTCACACTGATGGCGCGCACAACCAGGTCACTGACAAACGGATAGAGGCGGGTGAGGTGCTGTCGCTGACATGCGCCTCGATGCTTTTCGGTTACTCCAGCACATTGCAACGTACGCTGTTTTGCGAGCATGCCCACAAGGCAAGCCTGTGCATCTGGCAAAAGAATTTGACGGTGCATCGGCGCGCGTTAGAACTGATTCGGCCAGGCGCCCTGTGCCGCGAGATTGCGCGCGAACTGCGTGATCTGGACCGGCAATGCGATCTGCTCAAATACCGGTCCGGGAGCTATGGCCAGACAATCGGCCTGCAATCAAATAGCCTTGGAGGTGACCCGGAGGTGGCAATACGCGAAGATTGCTTTGCCGAGCTGCGGCCCGGAATGGTCATTTCCGTCGACCCGATGCTCATGGTTCCCGAAGGTGAGCCCGGTGCTGCAGGCTACCGTGACACCGATGTGATGATTGTCACCGAGGCCGGGGCGGAGCGGATTACGGATTTTCCTTTGGGGCCTGATCACAACATCATCTTGGCGCACGAGGACCGAGACGCGGGGCGATTGCACATGAGGATGGGCCGGTGATCCGGCCCATCTCTCGTTGGTCATGGTGCTGGCGGTGTCGCCGCACTGTTGAATTCACGCTGGAGGGCTGCCTTGATGCCCGCGCTGCACACTTGCAGCAGGATTTCGCCCTTATCGGCCGAAGCCTCCTTGGGCGACGACAGCGTTCCGCTGGCGGGCGTCCACTCAGGTTTGACCGGATATACATCATAGGGCGGAAAGACTGCCGGGGGGTGGTGTACTGCGCAGTCCATGCTGACAAGGTCAGGAAAAAGGGACAGCATCAGTGAAGTTTCAAGTACGCCACCATGTTCCTTATCCCAGCCCGGAAATCCACTTGGATACAGTCGGTTGATCGTTTCCTCGTCGACAAAATCCCAATAGGACAGCACCACGATTTTCACGTCATCGATGCGGTCCCAGCGCAATTCGCGTAAGGCAAGGTCGATCGCCTCAATGATAAACCACGAGTTTTCAAAGTGACCGTTCACTAGGCAGATCTGCCGTGCACCATGGCGCACGAACTCCTTGATCACATCGCGCAGAGCCGCGACTAGCGTTGCGCCATCGAGGCTGGCGGTGCCTGGCATGTGATTGCCGCCTCCAGACTTCTGGTGCGACTTGTAGCCATAGGTAAAGGCTGGCGCGACTAGACCGCCGATCTCAACGGCTGCCCTTCGCGCAAATTCTGTGGGCAACAAAACGTCGACATGCATTGGCATGTGGTGACCATGCTGTTCCATCGACCCCAGCGGGATCAGAATGGGCGTTGTGCCGGATCGAACAGCGGCGTCATAATTCGGCCAGGTCAGTTCTGAGGCAAAGGCAGTCTTTAGGGGCATGATGGGCTCGCGTTTTGAAGATTCCGGGAGAACACCGGGCTGCCCCAAAATTAGATTGCCAAGCGCCCATAAGGAAAATATATTGTACTGATGCTTTCATTTGCGGAGCAAATACATGGCCGGAATCACCAATCTTCAGACGGACCTGTTGCGCACCTTTGTGTCCGTGGTGGAACTTGGCGGCCATTCCAAGGCGGGGGCCATGCTGGGGCGCAGCCAGCCGGCGATCTCGTTGCAGTTGGGGCGGTTGGAAGAGTTGGTTGGGGCACCCCTTTTGATCAAGAAGGGCAGGGCGATTCAGCCTACCGCAGACGGCGAAGTGCTGCTGGCTTACGCCCGCGAGGTGGTGCGGATCAACGATGAAGCTATGGGTTATTTCAGGCGAGGCGTCATGACGGGCGTGCTACGCATCGGGTTGCCGAGCGATTACGCCGTGGCGTTCTTGCAAAACGCCCTGACCGATTTCACCCGCAACCATCCCGAGGTCAATCTTGAGGTTCACTGCGACCTGAGTCGCGAGATTCTGCGCCAGCTCAGCGCGGATGAGTTGGATATCATTGTCGCGATGATGCCTGCACCCCGTATGCCCTATCTTTCTCGTTCATGGGTTGAGCACCCGATCTGGGTTGCGGCAAATTCCTTCGTTATTGATCCCGATCGCCCTATTCCATTGGTGGCGCATCCCGAGGGCTGCGACTACCGGGCGCGGATGATCCAATCCTTGGAATCCGCAGGTAAGCGTTGGCGGTTCGTCTATACCGGTCCGGGCATATCGGGGCTGCAGAATGCCGTCCTGAACGGGCTAGGCGTCAGCGCGCTAACACGGCCTACCCTTCTGAAAGGCATGCGTATTCTTGACCAATCGGATGGGATGTCGCCACTGGAGCCGCTGCGGGTAGGGTTGTTTTACAAGCACCCGCGCCAGACCGACGCGGGGATCAAACTGATCAGCGAATTGGTGGCCAATCTTGACAGTATCAGTGCCGGAACGCAGCCTGCGCTTGGGTAGCGCGAGCCTGGTATTTGCCAAACAAATCTCTGGATTTCAAAAACCGATTTTGCAAATCCAGCGCCCTCACCTAGCGTGAGAGGACACGTCACCGCCTAGGTGCGACAACAGTGGAGAGACTGATGACAGGAATTATCCGCCCAAGTGCAGGTTTCACACGCCGCACCCTGCTTGCAACCGGAGCCGCTGCGCTGGCGATGCCGATGCTTGGCCGTCGTGCCAATGCGGCTGCGACCGAGCTTACGATGCTGGCCTGGTATGGCCACGCCGAGCCGGACATGGTTGCCGAGTTCGAGGCCGAAAACAACGTCAAGTTCGTGCCGAAATACTATACTGGTGGCGACAACATGCTGGGTCTGATTTCACAATCCCCGCCCGGCACATATGACGTGATCCTGTCGGATGCTGAATACGTTCAGGCGCTGAATGCCGCAGGCTATGTCGAAGAGCTTGACCCGAATGACTATGCCTTGGCCGACTATTTCCCGGAATTCCAGAACTTCCCGGGCAACTGGGCGGACGGCAAGCTGTTCTCGATGGTCACCCGCTTTGGCTTCCTGGGCGTCGCCTACAACACCGATGCGCTGACCGAGGCGGAAGCCGCAAATTACAACGTCTTCTGGGATCCGAAGCTGACCGGCAAGGTGGGTCACTTTGACTGGCACCTCCCGAACCTGGGCCAGATCAGCCTTCTGAACGGCAACGCCAACCCCTATGACATCGACGAGGCCGCCTGGACTGCCCTGAAGGAAAAAACCATGTCGCTGCGACCGCAGATCGGCGGCTTCTTTGACTATGGTGGAACCTTCTCGTCCTTGAACGATGGTCAGATGCTGGCCTTCTGTGGCATCGGCGACTGGATCACCGGCGTTCTGGAAAAGAGCGGCGCAAAGGTGAAGTCGGTCATCCCGGAACAGGGTGGTTTGCAGTGGTCGGAATGCTTCTCGATCGGGAAGGGGTCGGCCAAGGCTGACCTGGCGAAGAAGTGGATCCAGTACATCACCTCGGCCAAGGGCCAGGCGAAATCGGCTCAGATGGCGGCTTACCCGGCGCTGATCCCGAACCAGAAGGGCTGGGAAGTTCTGCAGGCCGAAAACCCGGACGAAGCAAAGCGTCAGGGCATGACGAAGGATGCCGGCAATGCGATCGACATGATCCGTGCCGGGCGGATCAAATATCGCCAGTGGCCGGTCCAGCAGGGCCTAGAAGATTGGAACGACTTCTGGTCCGAATACAAAGGCGCGTAATCACTGATTGGCGGCGGCATTCGTGCCGTCGCCAATTCACGTTGCATCGACCTGCCCTATTCCTCGCACACTCAACCAAAGGAGCAAATGGACGATGCGGAGATCAATCTCTCTCTACGGCCTGACCTTCTCGTTGCCGATGCTGATCTGGCAGCTTGTGTTTTTTGTCGCTCCTCTGGTTTTCCTGATTGCGCTCAGTTTCTGGACGGTCAAGAATTTCAAGATGGAGCCGGACTTCGACACGGTGAACTGGGTCACGATGTATGGCCGATCGGTGTTCTGGCAATCCTACGGGCTGACCCTGGCCTTGGCGACAGCCGCCGCGGTGATCACTAGCATCCTGGCCTTTCCCTGTTCTTTTGCCATCGCCTTCAAACTGTCGCCAAAATACCGGCAATGGGCGATCTTTCTCATGGTGATCCCGTTTTTCACCAGCTATCTGGTACGCGTTTATTCTTGGCAGATATTCCTATCGGACAACGGGATCATCAACGGATTGTTTGCGCAGGTCGGCATGGGGCCGTTCCCGCTGTTGAACACCGTCTTCGCCACGATGATCGGCTATCTGACGCTGACCTTCCCGCTGGTCGTGCTCTTGCAACTGTTCAGCCTGATCTTCATCGACCGCACCCTGATCGAGGCCGCGCACAACCTGCGCTGTGGTCGTATCCGCACGGTATTCGCCGTGGTGATCCCTTCGGCGCGGGTCGGCCTGGTGATTGCCGCGCTGTTCTGTTTCATCCTCAGCTTTGGTGACTTTGTCAGCCCGGTCTATCTGGGCGGCGGCGACCCCACCACGCTGTCAATCCTGATCACCGACACCACCAAATCGGGTCAGCAATGGCCGCGCGCCGCCGTGATCGCCCTGACCATGATTGCAACCTTGCTCGCCGTGGCCTTTGCAGCGGTCGGATTTGCCTACAAGGGGCGCACGAAATGAACGACTTCAATCGCAACAGGTTTGTCGAGTTCGGGCTGCGCTTCTACATCCTGCTCAGCTTTGCCTTCGTCTTTGCCCCGATTGCTGCAAGCTTCGTGTTCTCGTTCAACTCTGACCGCTTTCCGTCCATCCCGCTTGGGACATTCTCGACCGAATGGTATGTCGCCGTGGCGACGGATCCACTGGTTTGGGAGGGCTTGCGCAACACCTTGTTTGTGGGCCTGTTCGTTGCGGTCGTGTCAACCATCCTGGGGTTCGGCGCGGCCTATACCGACTTTCGCTATCGGTTCTCTGGCAAGTCAGCCTATCTAGCGCTGGCCCTGCTGCCGCCAACCATTCCCGTCGTGATCCTTGGCCTTGCGATGCTGGCGTTTCTGTCCCGTATCAACCTGTCGGGCCAGTCCATCTCGGTGATCATCGCCCATATCGTGATCTGTGCACCGTTCGCGATGGCCATCACCCGACTGCGCCTGTCGCAGATGGACCCTGATCTGGAGGCAGCCGCCTGGAATCTTGGTGCCTCCGAATGGTCGGCGATGCGTCATGTCATCATCCCCTTCGCATCACCCGCCATCTTTGGCGCCCTATTCATCACTATGGCGGTTTCGTTTGACGAATTCGCAGTGGCCTGGTTCGTCTCGGGCCTGAATGAAACCCTGCCCGTCAAAGTTCTTGGTTTCCTGCAGGGCCAAGTCAGCCCGCGTATCAATGTGATAGGTACCTTTGTCTTCGTCATCTCGATGACACTGGTGATTTTTGCGCAACTTCTTCTGACCGGCCGCACCATGGATGCGCGCGCCGCGTCGGACGACTAGGAGAGACTTTCGATGCAGGGCAACGCACTGGTTACATTCGATGGGGTTATCAAGCGGTTTGGCAACTTTACTGCCGTGCAGAAGCTGGACCTTGAAATCCACAAGGGCGAGTTTCTGGCCATAATGGGGTCCAGCGGCTGTGGGAAAACCACGACGTTGCGGATGCTGGCGGGGTTGGAGGCGCCAAGCGAGGGCGAAATCCGCCTTGGTGGCAAGCCGATCAACGATCTGCCAACTTGGAAGCGCGATACGCCAATGGTCTGGCAAAGCCTTGCGCTGTTTCCGTTCCTGAATGTGATCGAGAATGTCGAATTTGCGTTGAAAATGCGCGGTGTCGGCGCAACAGAGCGTCGTAGGCGCGCCGGAAACTGGCTGGAGCGGATGCAGATATCGGAATTTTCCGAACGCAACATCTCGCAGCTTTCCGGCGGGCAGCGGCAGCGGGTAGCGCTGGCGCGGTCGTTGGTGGTGGAACCCGAGATTTTGTTGTTGGACGAACCGCTTTCGGCACTCGATGCGCATCTCAAGGTGCGGATGCAATCTGTGCTGCAAAACCTACAACGCGAGTTGGGCATCACTTTTGTCTACGTTACCCACAGCCAGTCCGAGGCTTTTGCGATGGCTGACCGTGTGGTGATTATGAGCAAAGGCGTGGTCGAGCAAGTCGGGTCGGCGCAAGAAATCTACCGCGCCCCCCGGACTCGTTTCGTGGCGGAATTCCTTGGCTCTTCAAACATCTTCGCGGGCAAGGTGGCGTCGGACGGCACTTTGGAAACCGCGACTGGTAAGTACCGCTTGCCGCGTGACGTGCGGGGAAATGCGTCAAAGTCCGCTGCCACGCTGGTCGTTCTCGATACGCGTTCGTATCTGAGTGCGGCTGAGCCGGGGCCGGAGTTCGACAGGGTTAAGGCCAAGGTCGTCGGTGAGGAATTCACCGGGGCAATGGCCAAGATCTACCTTGAAACCGCAGACGGTTCAGAAATCAGGGTACAAAGCGGGTACGATGAACTAGCCGACTTGCCGATGAGCACTGGCCAGGAACTGTATGTTTACTGGCGGCCGGAGGACGGGCATGTTCTTCCAATTGCTTAGGCTGCTCGCCCCGGTCGGCAAGAGTAACTCTCCGGAATTTCCGCTTTGCCAACAACATGCTGGCCACTTGCATCATGGCATCGCTGCAAAAACGCAGGCTGAAAGTCAAGATCGCATCATCGCATGGTTTCTTGTCCAGCCTATGAACATCGCGACAGGGCGCTTAGGCTCAATTCCAATTCTGGCCGTGACACGTTCGAACTGCAAATAGCCATATTGACCTCCTAAGCGATTGCTCGACGATCGGCTACATCTCTGAGCAAGTGGTGAAAATACCGGGTCTTCTCAGAGAAGGTTCGACGGCAGTCCCGTTCCCTCCGCCATCATCACCCTTGCGCAACCATTCTTCCGATCCGGCCGCAGCCGGATTTTTCCGTTGTTTTCGTGGATTATGCGGGATGGGCTGTGAGCCGGCTTCGGCGCAAGGATGCCCGGAGGCGTTGTCTCGGGGCATACATTCTCTTGGCCTGTTGCCTGCGCCGTTTTGGTGTTTAGGTATTAACGCCGCTTTGGTGTTTAGTTATTAACTAATTGTATTATAATACTTTTCTTGAGTGTTCGCTTCGTTTTCGACCAGGGCGGCGTTTGGGTCGAGATGCGACCCGGGTCCAACCTTCGATGATGGTTTTGGGAGACGATCCGAATAGTGCTAAGAAGGAAAGCGGACGGAAGCAGGTACAGCATGACCAACAGTCGGCTTCGGTGTAGCGGCAATTGAGCAGCCTCAACCCGTCGGGTGGGCATCTTGGTCGCGATGGGCGGAAAGCTGATGGGCGCGCATGCAGCATGGCATTCTAAGAGACTGTTGAGAGCCGCCATTTGACCTGATCCGCCGCACTGTGGTCAATGACAAGCTGACGGGGAGTTTTCGACTTGGCAGGCTTTGTCACCTGCGGCGCGTGAGAGATCGGCTTTGACCTGCCCTGGAATCGGCCTAATTTGAGGCGAGTAAACGAATGTAAAAAGCTACATCCAGAAGCGGGAGCAACGCAGTCAGGAGCTGTTCGTGCCGCCCAAAGCCTCGGACCAAGCGCCCAAAGCGACAGCATCATATTTTCAATCGGGTAGCCCTGCGAGAAGCATGCCTGCACGATGATGTGCTGCATCCTCATCGGACCATCCACCCGTTCGCAACGTTGATATGCGAAATGCCGGGTTCAA